>CAZPEZ010000107.1:0-13685 GCA_964585715.1 uncultured Occallatibacter sp. | reverse complement strand
TCATCGGCGAACCCGGCGTCGGCAAGACCGCCATCGTCGAAGGCCTCGCCCAGCGCATCGCCGACGGCGAAGTGCCAAGCTTCCTCGCTGACAAGCGTGTCCTCGCCCTCGACCTTTCGCTCATCGTCGCCGGCACCAAGTACCGCGGCCAGTTCGAAGAGCGCCTCAAGACCATCATGAAAGAGCTGATGGAGAATCAAAACTCCATCATCTTCATCGACGAGCTCCACACTCTCGTCGGAGCGGGTTCGGCCGAAGGCTCGCTCGACGCAGCCAACATCCTCAAGCCGGCCCTCTCGCGCGGTGAGATTCAGTGCATCGGCGCAACCACACCTGCCGAGTACCGCAAGTCCATCGAGAAGGATCGTTCCCTCGAGCGGCGCTTCCAGGCCGTCAAGGTTCCCCCTCCCAACGAAGCCGACGCTATCAAGATCATCATGGGCATCAAGGACCGCTATGAGAAGTTCCATGCGGTCAGCTACACCGATGCCGCTATCGAGTTTGCGGTGTCCCATTCCAACCGCTATATTCCCGACCGCTTCCTGCCTGACAAGGCCATCGACCTCATCGACGAAGCCGGCGCGCGCGTCAAACTGCGCCAGACCTCGCTGCCCGAAGAGATCACCGAGGTCCAGAAGCGGATCAAGTTCATCGTCCACCGTATGGACTCCGCTATCGCGAACCACGAGTTCGAGAAGGCGCGTTTCTACTCGGACGAGGAACGCAAAGAGCGCGAAAACCTGCGTGCTCTTCGCGACAAATATCACCTCGACGACTCCGCCGCCGGCATCGTAGGCCGCGAAGACATCGAGGATGTCGTCAGCCGCTGGACCGGGGTGCCCGTCACCAGCATCAAGGAAGAAGAGACCCAAAAGCTCCTCCGCGTCGAAGAAGAGCTCCACAAGCGCGTCATCTCACAGGAGAAGGCGATCTCGGCGTTGGCCCGTGCCATCCGCCGCAGCCGTGCTGGCCTGAAGTCGCCCCACCGTCCGATCGGTTCTTTCCTTTTCCTTGGACCAACCGGCGTCGGCAAAACAGAAATGGCCCGCACCCTGGCGCAGTTCCTCTTCGGCTCCGACAAGGCGCTCATCCGCTTCGATATGTCCGAGTTCATGGAGAAGCACTCGGTCTCGAAACTCATCGGCTCGCCTCCGGGTTATGTGGGCTACGAGGAAGGCGGTCAGCTCACCGAGCGCGTCCGGCGCTCGCCCTACTCCGTCGTCCTGCTCGACGAGGTCGAGAAGGCGCACCCCGACGTCTTCAACCTGCTCCTGCAAGTCTTTGAAGATGGCCAATTGACCGACGGCCTGGGCAACACTGTCGACTTCAAAAACACCATCCTCATCATGACCTCCAACATCGGAGCGCGGCACTTGATGAAGAAGCAGGGCCTCGGCTTCCAAAGCGATCGCGACGACCTGGTCAGCGAGAAGGTCGAAGAGCTGGTCAAGAACGAGGTGAAGAAGACCTTCAACCCCGAGTTCCTCAACCGTCTCGACGAGGTCATTCTCTTCCAGTCGCTCAACGACGCCGACCTTATCCAGATCGTCGAACTTCTCGTCGGTCAGCTCAACTCCAACCTGGCGCAGAAGGCCATCACCATCTCCGTCACCGAGGAAGCAAAGAAGTGGATTCTCGATAAGACGCTAGTAGACCGCAGCTACGGGGCGCGCCCGTTGCGCCGCGCTCTGCAGCGCTACGTCGAAGACCCGCTCTCCGAGGCGCTCATCGCCGGGCAAATCACCGCGCGGCCTGCGTTCCTCGAGGTCTACCTGAACGAGAACCGGCTGTTCTATCGCCCGGTCAGCGCCGACGACAGCGGCAGCGAAGAGAAGGCCGCGGGCATTCTCTTGTTCAGCGCGTAAACATCATCCAAAGCAAGAAAAAAGCCCCCGCTTCTCCGGGGGCTTTCTTGTGGCTCAAATCACGCAGCGCCTCTCCGCAGAGGCGGGTTCTCATGTCTCTGGGGTGTTCTTCTGTCACCATCTGGAACCGTGCTTGGATGGAGGTAATCTTCTGCAACATGCGAGCGTTCCGTGTGAGACTCGGTGAGAAAATTGCCCTGAAACGGCCCTGCTTGTCCGTATAGAAATCACCCCAATCATTCTCTATCGCGGACCGATCGTCCTTGGTGTAAGCGAGCAGCCGTAGCTGCTCCGGGTGAGGAATGGAAAGGGCATCGAACAATGCGCCTTGGCAATGGTAAAGATCGCTGTATTGGCTCCAATGCCAAACGCAAGCGACGCAATCGCAATTGCCGTGACGCCGGGACTCTTCGCGAGCACGCGCAGGCCGTAGCGCACATCCTGGACCACCGTTGCAATCCACAAAAATGCGCGCGTCTCTCTTTGGCGCTGTTCAAGCAGCGTAGTATTGCCAAACTGGCGCCGAGCAGCCCAGGCCGCATTCTCTCGGCTCATTCCTTGACGCATATGCAGCTCCGTCAGAAGCTCTATGTGCGTCTCGACTTCGTCACCAAATGCGCGATTCGCATTTCCTTGACCGAACAGCCCACGGAGTCTAGATATGAATCGAAGAACCAAGGAGGTCATGGCTATTGCTGACCCTCCAGGCGCAGGACGCGCCCAATTACGCCGGAAATTGTTTCCCAGTTTGACGTCTCAACCGCAAGCTGTTTGAGCCCCCGCTTCGTGATCGAGTAAAACTTGGCCTTTCGGTTGTTCTCTGATACACCCCAATCGGATTGAATCCAGCCCCGCTGCTGAAGTCGCAACAGTGAGGTGTACACGGTGCCCTCGTTCAGCTTCAACACCTGTTCGCTTATTTGCTCGATGCGCCGCGCGATTCCGAATCCGTGTTGTGGGCCGAGAGCGTGGAGAGTCTTCAGAATCATGAGATCGAGCGTGCCTTGTAGGACCTCGGATTTGTCAGCGGTCATGGCTGCTCCTTTGGGCATCGCAAAGAAAATAGCACGCCTCCTTTGCAATGTCCAAAGGAGGAACCGTGTTGAGAGTTCCTGAATTGCGCCTGGACTGGCGGACAATAGGACCGCACTTCGCCCGCTCGATTACCCACGCTCTTCCCCGGCCGCCAAAGACACCGCAGCGCGCTTTGCCGATCATTTCCCCGATCCGGAACATACTGAGAGTTGGCGTGATGTCCGCTCCGGCAGGCACGTGACCCAGAAAGGCGCAGCTTGGGCCGCGTCCGACCCCAGGCACGCCGAACAACTGCTAAGTTCTTGGGCCAGAAGACTTTACGATTCAAGTCACGGATTCCACAGGTTTTAGTGAAAAGTCCCCCATCCCTAACCTCAATCGATAGAGGACTTTAGCAAAAAACGAGGTGGGACGGGAGGGGTACCTCGCGCCACCGGCAATCGGGCACGCGAAGCGGTCCGCCTGGACAGCCCGCCCGAGCCCTCCGCCCCAGCGTGAGAGCGCTGGCTTTCATCGCATCGAAGCGCAGCGCTCCGTCTGTTGACTCCGCTGCACCGATCTGACCGACCGCGAATGTTCGACGATTACACACAGGCAGAATCGAATCAGCGCTTCATGTCCGTCGATCCTGAGAATCCTGCCGAATTAGCCAACCTCGCCGACCAGCCCCGCGTGCTGGTGCGGCGCCCCGGCGCACCCATCAAAGGTGCCAAATGCGTCGTCTACTGGATGCAGCGGGCGATACGCATTATCGATAATCCAGCCCTGGATGTCGCCATTGCGGCAGCCAACATTCTCGGATTGCCGATCGTTGTCTACATTTCCGTGATTCCGAATTACCCCAACGCCAATCTGCGCCACTATCACTTCCTCGCCCAGGGGCTGCGCGACGTCGCTTCCGATGCAGCGGAGCGCGGCGTCGGTTTCGTCCTGCGTCGTCCTCCCGCCAACTCGCTCGAAGCATTCTTGGAGGAAGTCCAGGCCGCGCTGCTGATTGGTGACGAAAATCCTTGCCGCGAGCCCGAGCGCTGGCGAGCCGTACTCGCTAAACGGCTCAGGCTGCCGTTCTGGACCGTGGACGCCGACGTTGTAGTTCCCTCGCGCGTCTTCGGCAAGAGCTATTTCCTGCTCCATCACTTCCGGCCGCATCTCAAAGCCGAGCTGCCGAAGTACCTCGTCGCGCCCGTGCATCTCGATCCGCAGTACGCATGGAAGCCGGACAACGCTCCTGCAAGCTTTCCCGTCGACCGCGATCCGACAGAAGGATTCACCAAGCTCGACCGAAGCGTCCAGCCAGTCGATACCTTCACCGGCGGAACGCACGCCGCACTCACTCGACTCAAGGAATTCATCGCGCACGATCTCGCCGGTTACGACACGCAGCGCAACCATCCCGAGACGAAAGGCACGAGCAGGCTCTCGCCTTACCTGCACTTCGGCAACATCGGACCACGGACCATCGCGCTCGCCGTGGAAGAAGCAGCCAAACAACGTCAGGTCGCGACTCCCGTTCGCGACCGCTTTTTGGATCAGCTCATTGGCTGGCGCGAGCTGTCCGTGCTGTTTGTGAAATACAACCCCCACTATGACAGCTGGGAATGCGCTGAGCCTTGGGCGCGCCGGACTCTAGTGGAGCATGCAGGCGACGATCGGCCGCGTTACACACTTGCGCAGATCGAACGCGCCGAGACCGCGGACGAGCTCTGGAATGCCGCGCAACGCGAGATGGTCTCGACCGGCTGGATGCACAACATGCTCCGCATGTACTGGGCGAAAAAGATTCTCGAGTGGGCGCCCGATCCGGCCCGCGCGTTCGAGTGGGCCGTCATGTTGAACGACAAATATGAACTCGACGGACGCGATCCGAATGGTTACGCGGGCATCGCCTGGGCGATTGTCGGCAAGCACGATCGGCCCTGGTTCGATCGGCCTGTCTTTGGACTGGTGCGCCCGATGACGGCGAATTCTTTTGCCAAGAAGTTCGACGCTGCAACCTATATTCGGCAGAACAGCGCCCAAGAGGAACCGCTTTCGTCCCAAAGTGGGAATGTCCTGCTGTAGTGGCGATCACATCGTTGCACTGTATTCATCGGCCTACAATGAGGCACAACTTCGATCCCAAGCGCTACATGTTTCGCGTTGTGTAATCCAAAGGGTTCTGCTCAATCTCCCGCGATTGTCAAAAGAGGGGACGGCGGAAATCGGATGCCGGACGCGTGTGACCATCGGGCCCATTTCATTCCAATCGAGCGGCGAAGTCAGAAGCCGCAATGCCGCAGGGAGCGCGCCTCCTTGCCTTGGGCGCGCAACGCGGCGTCTCTCCTACGCTGCGCCGCGTGCGCTGTTTGTCTTCTGCAGCCTGCTCAGATCTCGAGCGCAAGATCCGGCGTCGCAGCTGGAAGCAGCTGGTCTTCCGCAGTGCGTCACTGCGGCGCAACGCTTCCTGGCACAACGTAGTTGGCCTGCACACCGGGCTCGCCTTGCGCCGGAACATCCTCGCGCGAATGCGGCTGGCGGCACCGGAGCAGGGCCTACAGGAGGACAGGGAAGTTCGACGACGGCAGTCGGCACGTTTTCAATTCCCGTAACCGTCGGGGCAAATGGAGTCACACACACCGTGACGGTTACGCTGACCGTCGATTGATCGGATCGGAGACACGCGGAGGAGTCACTTGCTGAAGAGAGGCTGCAGCGGGCAACGGCTATACTTGAACTTCCAACGTCACTTGAAAACCGCCACCACTGCGGGCCGGTCCGAGATGACCGAAGCCTAGGAAACGAGTGAAGGACGAATGACCGAGAGAGTCACTGTCGCGGATGTCGAACGGGTCGCCGAACTCGCGAATCTGGAGCTGCAACCCGAGGAGTCGCGCGCCATGCTGCACGATCTGAATGCCATCCTCGATTATGTTGCGCAGTTGAATGAGTTGGACACCACCGGAGTGATCCCTCTTGCGCAGATGAACGAATTGGAAGGGTCGGGCGGTGCCAGCGTGCTGCGCGCCGACACCAAGATTCAGTCGCTGGATCGGGCTGTTGTCACACCGCAAGCACCCGAGTCCGATGGAGTCTTCTTCAAAGTGCCGAAGGTGATTGAACGCTGAATTCGATTTGTTTTCGCGTACCGATGGAAAAGCTGCAGTAAATCCCAGGAGAGGATAGCCGAGCATTGCCGAGCGAAGTGAAGAGCTACGTTGAGAAGCCGAAGGGCCTCGCCGCACTGCGCGAAGAGATCGCCGCGGGTCGCACCAAGGCGACCGATCTGGCGGACCAGTACTACACCCGGATTGCGGAGATCAATCCGCACCTGAATGTCTATCTGAGCCTGACCAGAGAGCGCGCGTTGGAACAGGCCGCGCACGTGGATGCAGCAGCAGCCAAGGGCGATCCGCTCGGTCCACTGGCGGGCATTCCCGTCGGAATCAAAGACGTGCTTGTAGTGCGCGGCGCTCCGGCCACTGCGGGATCGAAGATTCTGAAAGGCTATCAACCGCCCTACGATGCAACTGCCGTGATTCGGCTCGAAGCAGCGGGCGCGGTACTCCTCGGCAAGCTCAATTGCGACGAGTTCGCCATGGGCTCGTCGAATGAAAACTCCGCGTACGGGCCGGTGCGCAATCCTGTGGACTCGGAACGCGTGCCGGGCGGATCGAGCGGGGGCTCGGCTGCGGCAGTGGCAGCCAATCTGGCCGTGGCAACCCTCGGCACTGACACCGGCGGATCGATTCGCCAGCCGGCCAGCTTCTGCGGTGTGGTTGGGGTGCTGCCCACCTACGGTCGCGTCTCGCGCTACGGTCTGATCGCGTTTGCTTCGTCGCTCGATCGCATCGGGCCCTTTGCCGGGAATGTACGCGACGCGGCCACACTGCTCGCTGTGATTGCCGGACACGATCCGCGCGACGCCACAAGCTCATCCGCGCCAGTGCCGGACTATGCTGCCGAAAGCGACAAACCCGCCGAAGGCCTGCGCATCGGCGTTCCTCAGGAGTATTTCGGCGAAGGGCTCGATCCCGAGGTGCGCGCTGCGATCCAAAAAGGCATCGACGACCTGAAAGCCGCAGGTTGCACCATCAAGCGGATCTCTCTGCCGCACACCAGGTATGCGATTCCGACCTACTATCTGGTAGCGACCGCAGAGGCCAGCGCCAACCTCGCCCGTTTCGACGGCGTGCGCTACGGTCATCGCTCCAAGACGTCCGACACGCTTGCGGCAATGTATCGTCATTCGCGCGACGAGGGCTTCGGAGCCGAGGTCAAGCGCCGCATTCTGCTGGGAACGTACGCCCTCAGCGCCGGCTACTACGATGCCTACTACTTGAAGGCGCAACAGGTGCGGCGGCTTCTGGCCGAGGAGTTTTTAAAGGCCTTCGCCGAGGTCGACGCGATCGTGACGCCAACCGCGCCCATGCCGGCGTTCAAACTGGGCGAAAAGACTGGCGATCCATTAGCAATGTATTTGGCGGATATCTATACGGTGACTGCGAGCCTCGCGGGCATCTGCGGAGTGAACGTGCCGTGTGGCTCGACCAAGGCCGGTTTGCCGGTGGGCATGCAGGTCCTGGCCGCGCACCTGAACGAAGGCACGGCGTTTCGCGTAGCGCGGGCGGTGGAGGCGGCGCAGAGTTAAGAGTCAACCGTCATGCACTTTGGACAGTATTGTGTGGCGGCCTTTCTGGCCCCTGCATTGGTGATTGGGTTCCAGCCACAAGCTTCGGCTGCACCCCGAAAAGTTCACACTGTTTTTCTCGGCGCGCCCAAACCTGTGCCCTACTCCAAGGCAGGCGATCCCTCCGGCGCCACCGCGGATGAAACCGCGTTGAAGACCCGTGCTCTGCTCGTGGATGGCCAGGTGAAAGAGTGGACGACCGGCGAGATCCACGATGTCACAGACCGCAGCTTTCTAATCCGTCGTGCGATCCGGCTCAATGATGCTCTTCCCGGCGATAAACCAGCCGCAGCGAAAGAGACGTGGGTGTGGCAGCGCGGCCCGTGGCTGATGGTCGATCGGGTGACAGGCCATGTGACTGCACTCAAGCTGTCGGACTACGATCCGGGCGTCAGCCAGATCAGCTGGTTTCGCGACTATGGTGCCTATTGCGGCCTGACTGCCAGCGGCAAAAGCCTGTATGCCGTCGTCGCCCAGTTGGCCGCGCGCAAGCCTGTGCTGGCCAAAAAGCCTTCGGCCTTTGACCCCGGCAATCAATCCGGTCCGCCCTGTGCAACACCCGAATGGCAGCGCGATCCCATGCGCATCACCTTTCATCCCGCCGGACAGGATGCCGTGAGCTTCGATCTGGTTCCCGGCTCAGCAGTGCTGGTGGAAGAATCCGACGAGGATGCAGACGCGGCGACGTCCAAGACGAATTAATCTAAGACCGGAGTCAGCCGGGCCTCCGGAGTTCGCGCTACGTTCGACATTGACGCTGAACCCAGTCTCCCCAAAGGCATTGAAGCTAAAGTATGGAATCCTTCAACGAATTGCTGGTCAAGGCCGAAGCCGCCCATGGGCACATGTGCCCAGGCCAGATCCTCGGCGTGCGCATGGCAATGCTGGGGCTCGACCAGCTCGGCATCGACGATCCGCGCGGTGCGGACCGCAAGCGACTGATCGTCTACATCGAGATCGATCGCTGTGCCACCGATGCCATCGGTATGGTGACCGGCTGCCGGCTCGGCAAACGATCGCTCAAGTTTCGCGACTGGGGCAAGATGGCTGCCACGTTTGTCGATCTCGAGTCAGGCCGCGGCTTCGCATCGTCGTGCTTGAAGACTCGCGCGAGCTCGCGCAAGAGCTCTATCCCCACGTCGAGGGAAAGAAAGCCCAGCAGATGACGGCCTATCGCGAACTGGCAAACGAACGGCTGTTTCGCGAACAGTGGGTCCGAGTCGCGCCCGATCCCTCGGAACTGCCAGGCTATCGAGGCGACCGTTTTCTGTGCCCGCACTGCGGCGAAGGCGTCAACTTCGGCCGATTCGAAGAGGTGAATAGCGAGAGGCTATGCCTCACCTGCGCCCACCCGGAGTTGCGCTACTGGGCGGCGGAATGAACGCCGAAGACCGCCGACTTAGCGCTTGATCTGCTTGGCGAGATTCCAAAACACCCACAGCATGAATGCGACCCCCAATGCGAACGGCACGACAAACAGCAAATCGAATTCGTAACTATGGACCATCCAGCACACCCGCGAAAGCGGCGCGATGCACGCTTTCCAGCAGTCCCTGACCAGCCGAGGCCGCTGCATCCAGAAAAGACCTGGGCCGGTAAAGCCGAAGCATTGATTCCGTAAGAGCTTTGTAAAGGCCAGATGGCCAGAACGGATGACTGTTCTCGCGCCTCGCACAAGCCACGAAATGAGCGCTCCAGAATGCGCCGCAGCCTTGACACATCCGTGTCTGCGCGTTTCTTATCTTGAGAGGACTTCCTCGGGATTCTGGCCGGAAACAATTGCGGGAAACAGGGAAACGCCGGGCCAATCCAGACGAAGCCTGTGTCGAACAGGAAGTAAACGGTAGTTGGGTTCGGGGCTTGAAGCACATGCTGCGCTGGAATCAAGCAAGCGTGTCGATACCGACCCTCCTTCCAGATCCTGAGCTGAACCCGACTCGGAGCCAGGAACATTCCCGGAGACAAATTTCTTCAGGCGATCGGCACAAGCCGGTGTGCCTGTGTCCTGAGCGATGGCCGCACGTCGCAAAGGCGAGCAAAGGATACGTGTGGAAGTGAGTTTGGCTTTTCTGGCGAGTCCCAGCGGATTCGGTGGCGGCATTGGCATGCTTCCCCTGCTGCTGTTCATCCCGCTGATGTATTTCCTTATGATTCGGCCGCAGCAGAAGCGGCAAAAGCAGTGGCAGGATATGTTGAAGAGCCTGAAAACCGGTGACCGCGTGACGACCGCTGGAGGCATTCGTGGCATTATCCTTTCCATTAAGGACGACGTGATCATCATCCGAGTGGCGCCCGACAGTCTGAAACTCGAGATCGCCAAGAGTGCCATCGCATCGGTGACCACGCAGGACAGCTCCTCGGACTCCTAGTTGAGCTGGCGGCGCTCGAATTCCTGATCAGAGAAGTGGAGAAATGAAAAAAGATCTCAAAGGCAGAATTGCCCTGATTGTTGCGGTTCTGGTGGTATTCATCTACGGTATCTTTGGCGTGCCGGCAGGCTTAAGTGGATCGGCCTTGTTGCAGAGCATCACCAAGCGCATTCACCTGGGATTGGACCTGCAGGGTGGGGCTCATCTGATTCTGCAGGTGGTGGTGAAAGAAGCGGTGAGCGCCGAGACCGACAGCGCGCTGGGCCGGATTCAGCAGGATTTGAAGACGGCGAACCTGACCTATTCGCAGGTGATCAAGCCCGATCCGCTGAAGTCGGATGGAACCGGCCGGCCCGAAGTGATTCGCATCGAGGGCATCGCCGCTGGCAAATCGAATGACGCGCGTTCGCTGCTCGACTCGAAATTCTCCAACGAGTACGACGTCACGGGTGGATCCGACAACACGTTGACCGTGACCATGAAGCCGCTGGTGGAACAGGCTCTCGAGAAGAAGACCGTCGAACAGGCCATCGAGACCATCCGCGATCGCGTCGATACGTTGGGCGTGTCCGAGCCGGTGATTCAAGAGTATGGCCTGGGCGACAACCAGATTTTGGTCGAACTGCCCGGCATCGAAGACCTGGACCGCGTGAAGAACATCATTCAGTCAACTGCCCGCCTCGAGATTCACCCCGTCGTCGGTGGCCCCTATCAGGATGAACAGGCCGCTCTGGCCAGCGTGGGCGGTGCTCTGCCCGCGGATCAGGAGCTGGCTCATGGCTCGGGTGCGCTCGCGAATGGCTCGGACGCCGACAGCGTCTATGTGCTTCAAAGGATTCCGGTGGTGGCGGGCAGCGACTTCCGCTCTGCCGATCCCAGCGTCGGGGACAACGGTCTGCGCAACGTGCGCTTCACCCTGACCAACGAAGCGGGCGATCGCTTTTATGAGTACACCAGCGCGAACGTGGGCCACGCCATGGCCGTGGTGCTTGGTGGGCGCGTGCGCGAAGTGGCGAACATCAAGAGCGCGATTCGCGATTCGGGCTTGATCGAGGGTAGCTTCTCGCAGGACGAAGTCGATGTCCTGTCGAAGATGCTCCGCACCGGCGCACTGCCGGCGTCGCTCAACTATCTCGAAGATCGCACCGTAGGCGCATCCCTGGGCGCGGACTCGATCAAGGAAGGCGTGACCGCAGCCATCGTCGGTGTTCTTCTGGTCATGGTTTTCATGCTGATCTACTACCGCGGCTCGGGCATCAACGCCGATCTGGCGCTGTTCCTGAACCTGGTCATCCTGCTTGGCTTCATGGGCTTCTCAGGCGCGACCCTGACACTGCCGGGCATCGCTGGCGTGATCCTAACCATCGGTATGGGCGTTGACTCCAACGTCCTGATCTTCGAGCGCATTCGTGAAGAGGTGCGCGCAGGCAAGGCGCCATCGGCGGCCGTCGATCAGGGCTTTGGCCATGCCTGGGTGACGATCATCGATACGCACGTCACAACCATCGTGTCGGCTGCGATCCTCTTCCTGTTCGGTACCGGGCCTGTAAAGGGATTTGCGGTGACCCTGACCTTCGGTCTCGCCGCCAATCTGTTTACAGCGGTCTATGTGTCTCGTGTGATCTTCGAGGCCCACCTGAACAACCTGAAGCCCGGGGAACTGGTTTCGATCTAAGCACGGCGAGAAGCAAAGAGGACCGGGGCTGAGGCTTCGGCTTGAGGAAGGCAGAGAATCCGTGGAACTGTTTCGTAGCGTCAATATCGATTGGTTGGGGAAGAAGTGGTACTTTCTTGGCTTCTCCCTGATCTTCAGCGTTGCCGGCATTATCTCGATGGGTGTGCACTGGTCGCACATTGGCAGCCCCGTGCCGCTGGGTGTGGACTTTCAGGGCGGAACGCAGGTGCAGGTGCAGTTCGCGCAGGCTCCCAACGCCGACAAGATCCGCACCGCAATGGATGCATCGGGCGTAAAGGATGCACGCATCCAGAACATCAAGAATGTGGACCAGGCAGCGAGCACGGACGTGCTGATCAGTCTGCCCGAGCAGACCAACGAATCCGCTCTCGACACCGGACGCGAGCAAATCGTCAACGCGCTTCATGCCCACTACGACAATCCGTTTACGGTACGTAATGTGCAGGTCGTAGGGCCCACAGTGGGCAGGCAGCTCGAGAAGCAGGCAGGTCTGGCCACCCTCTACTCGATGGCCGGCATGCTGGTGTATCTCTGGTTCCGCTTCCAGCTGATTTACGGTGTCGCTGCAGTGGTGGCCTGCTTCCACGACACGCTCATCACGGTCGGCGCCTTCGCACTAACCAATCAGGAAATCAGCCTGACGGTAATCGCCGCGATACTAACTTTGGTGGGTTACTCGATGAACGACACGATCGTGGTCTTCGATCGTATTCGCGAGAATCTGCGCATCAGCCGCCGCGAAGCACTGCCCGACGTCGTGAATCGAAGCATCAATCAGACGTTGAGCCGGACGGTGCTGACCTCGGGCCTCACATTCATCACGGTCCTTTCGCTTTACGTCTTTGGCGGACAGGTTCTGCGCGGCTTCTCTTTTGCTCTTGTCATTGGCATCCTCATTGGCACATACTCCTCGATTGCAGTTGCTGCACCCATGTTGGTGGCTTACCAGCAGTGGCGTGGTGGCCGCGGTGGTTCGGCGGTTTTGCCGGCGGCCAAACGCGCAAAGGTATAAGGGCTTGTTCACGAAGACTGCACAGGTTTTGGTGCAGGTTTTGCAACTCATGCGCAGTTCTGGTATAGGTGGAGCACACTGCTGTCGTAACGATTTAGGTTCCGGGAACATTTGTCACCAACCCGGTGTCTAAATTGAGGTAACAGACACCCGACTCGAGGCTGGCCATGTTCGAAGATTCCACATTTGAATCCGGAGGAAGGATCAAGAGCAAGAGCAAGTATTGGATGATGTTCACTTTCATCACCAACGGCTCAGTTCTGCTTCTTCTGATTCTGCTTCCCCTGATCTATCCCGAGGCTCTTCCCACGGCAATGCAGCAAACGCTGCTGACCGTGCCACCTCCGCCTCCACCGCCGCCACCACCACCGCCGCCGCCTGAGGTGCATGTCGTGCACGTGCAGTCGGAGATGATGAACAACCAGCTGGTTGCTCCAACCAAGATTCCGAACAGCATCAAGCAGGTCGCGGAGAAGGAAGCGCCTCCGTCCAGCTTCGGCGTGGCCGGTATGGAAGGTCTCGGCGGCAGCGCCAGCGGCGTGATGGGCAGCGTGTTCGGCAGCGGCGGCCCCAAGGTTCAGGCAGCTGTCCCGAAGAAGGTCAATATCTCGGCCGGTGTTGCCGTCGGTATGTTGATCCAGAAGACGCAGCCGATCTATCCACCCATCGCCAAGGCGGCGCGCGTTTCCGGCACCGTGATTCTTCAGGCGACGATTTCAAAGGAAGGCACGATCACCAACCTGCGCGTCGTCAGTGGGCCTGCCATGTTGCAGCAGGCGGCTCTGGATGCGGTCAGGTCGTGGCGCTATCGGCCTTACCTGCTCAACAACGAGCCGGTTGAGGTTGAGACCACAATCAACGTGATCTTCAGCCTCGGCGGCTGATAAGTTTTCAAGCCCTTTCCCGCTCGGCGGGAAGGGGCTTTGCGTTTGACCTGAATGCGAATCCGAATAGAGCCGCATTCCCAGAACCCGCAGTCCTGCAGTAGCAGTCCACAAGAAACTCCTTAGGAGGAACGATTCAGTGATTCTCGCTCAGCTCG
>CAZPEZ010000106.1:0-13919 GCA_964585715.1 uncultured Occallatibacter sp. | reverse complement strand
TTCGCCGAGACTTCAACGAAGACCGTGCCTTCCTGACCTGCGCCGGCCCACTCCTCAGGAATGAGGCCGCGGTCGGCAAGCTGCTTTTTCACGCGATCGCGGTTGGCTTCAGGTTTGTCGATCTTGTTGACGGCTACAATGATGGGCACGTTGGCAGCTCTGGCGTGATCGATGGCCTCGAGGGTCTGCGGCATCACGCCGTCATCGGCTGCAACGACGATGACGACGATGTCGGTGACTTTGGCGCCACGGGCGCGCATGCGGGTAAACGCTTCGTGGCCCGGAGTATCGAGGAAGACGATCTCGCGGCCCGATGCCGGAGAGCCTTCCTTGGTGAAGCGAACCTTGTAGGCGCCGATGTGCTGGGTGATGCCGCCGGCTTCGCCTGCTGCCACATCGGTTTCGCGAATGGCATCGAGCAGCGAGGTCTTACCGTGATCGACGTGGCCCATGACGGTGACGACCGGAGCGCGCGAGACCTCGACCATGTCCGACTTCTCGGTGTCGAGCACCTCTTCGATCGCTTCGTTCTCCAGCTCCTCTTCGTAGCTGATCACGTTAGCAGCCGCGCCGAACTTGGCAGCCACATCCTTCACCATTTCGGCGTCAAGGGACTGGTTGACGGTAACGAAGACGCCGCGCATCAGCAGCGTGGCGATCAGATCCTTGGCGCGCGTTTCCAGTTTCTCCGCGAGATCCTTAACGCTGATGCCCTCAGTCACGGTGATTTCGCGTGTGATGGGCAGCGGCTCGTTGCTGAGCTGCGGACCGCCAAAACGTGGCGGCGGCACAAAGCCCTTCATCGGGCCCTCTTTGGTCTTGGGGTATTGCTGACGGCCACCACGGCCCCGAGCATTGCTGGCGCGCTGGGCACGGGGCGCTTCGCCTGGAGGTGGCGTAGAACCCGGGGCGCCGAAACCACCTGGTCGCGGTCCGCCGAAGCCGCCGGGCCGGGGGGGACCACCAAATCCAGGACGTGCGCCGAAGCCGGGACGTCCGCCGGGACCGCCGGGTCCGCCAGGACCAGCAAAGCCACCAGGGCCCGTACGGGTTGGGTGTTTGGGACGCGGTCCGCCAGGGAACTGCCCAGGAGCGCCTTGCGGGCGCTGGAAAGAGCCCGGTGCGCCTGGGCCACCAGCCGGACGGCGATCGAAGATTGGCCGGCCGCGTTGAATGCCGCCAGGCTGTTGCGCGCCGGGAGCAGCAGGTGCGCTGGGGGGGACGATCGGCGCTTTGTACACGGGACGCGGCCCGGTTTGCGGCATCACGACGCGGCGAATCGGAGCAACTGCTTCAGGCGCACGAGGTTCGGCTGCCTCGGGCGCAGCTGCCACCGGAATGAGTGCTTCAGCCTGCCGTGCAGGCGACGAAACCTTCTCGACGACTGACGCGGATGCGGCGGCAACGGCGGGGACTTCTGAAGATACGGATGCCGGTACAGCGGCTGCAGGCATCGGGGCAACTTCGGCATGAACGGCCGGAGGCGCAACGGCGACAGCAGGCACGTGCGGTTTTGCCGCGGAAGGCGCTGCCGGCGCAACTTCGGGCTCCTTTGCCTGAGGCGGAGCCACGGGTGGCTTGACGACCACGGCTACCGGCGGAACCACGCTCACTGCCGGGCGCACGGGGGCTGCGACCGCAGGCGCCTTGGCTACGACGGGTCCCGCAGGAGGCTTGCTGGCGATAGCGCGTGTCGCCGGCGGGGGTGCGACGATCGGCGGTGCCTGACGGACAGCCGGGACGATCTTGCGCGGTTCGGGCTTGGCAGGAGGGGCGGACAGCGGGGCGGCTGCGACGGGCGGGGCCGGTGTTGCTGGCTTGGCAGCTGCAACAGGGGGCGCGGGACGCGCTGGAATTCTGCGCGCTTCGGCTTCGTCTTCCTGCTTTTTGGCGAGGATCGCCTTGAGCACGTCGCCCGGCTTGGAGACATGGGAGAGATCGATTTTGGGGGCAACGGCTTGCGCTCCGCGCGAGGACGCGTGACCCGCTGTGCGGGAGCCATTGTTGAGCTGCGCCCGTACCTTTTCGGCCTCATCCTCATCGAGCGAGCTGGAGTGGGTCTTGCCTGCGCCGATGCCGAGCTCTGCCAATACCTCAAGAATCTGGCGGCTCTTGACTTCCAGCTCTCTCGCGAGATCGTTGATTCGAACCTTACTCATCCGCCTCTTTTCAAAAAAAGCTGCCCAAAGCCCTTAGTCGCTCATAGCTACCTCATGGCAATGGCTTGTTGTTGAAACTCCATTATCGCCTGAATCGCCTTGAAAAACGCAGCGCATGTTGAGCGCCGCGTTTTTCGGGCTATTCATGGGTCTTGCCCGTTTCCTCTTCACCAGCCGGTGGTACGTTCTCGACTGCCAGCTCTGCTGAAGTCAGGTTCTCCGCATCGATCTCAGCGGAAGCATCGGTTTCTACCGATTCGCCGGCGCTCTCCTCTGCTTCGGCGCTGCGCACCATGTCTGCCTCTTCCAGCACCTGCTCGGCGTTTTCGCGCTCTGCTTCTGCAGTTCCCGCGACAGCCTCGGGCGTCCCGACTTCGGCTGCGCCTGCCGCATGCTGATCGGCGGCCGCTGCCGGCTCGCCCTCTTCACCCTCTTCAAAGTGGCCGAAGTAGTGGCGCACAGCGACGCTGATGCGTTCGAGGGTCTTTTCGCCGATCCCGGGGATCTCTTCGAGTTGCTCGGGTGTCATGTCGGCGAGCGATTCGACGGTCGTGATGCCGGCCGCGACCAGCTTCTGAATGATCCCTTCGCCAAGTTCGGTGACCTGCTCGATCGGCGTGGTTGGGCCGCCCGACAGGGCCTGCATTTGCTGCTCGACTTCCTGGCGCTTCTCCTCTTCGCTCTTGATGTCGATCTTCCAGCCCAGCAGCTTAGCCGCAAGACGGACGTTCTGTCCCTTCTTGCCGATGGCCAACGAGAGCTGAGTGTCGTCGACAATCACTTCGAGCTGCTTGTCGGTCAAATCTGTAATGGAGACGCGACTGACCTTGGCAGGCTGCAGCGCCTTCTCCGCGAACGTGGTGATCTCTTCGCTGAACTCGATGATGTCGATTTTCTCGCCGCGCAGTTCGCGGATAATGGACTGCACCCGCATGCCCTTCATGCCTACGCAAGCGCCGACCGGGTCGACATCCTTGTCGCGGCTCTGCACGGCGATTTTGGTGCGCTCGCCTGCCTCGCGCGCGATCGCACGAATGACTACCGTGTTGTCGTAGATTTCGGGAACCTCGGACTGGAACAGGTTCGAAACCAGCTCGGGAGCGGCGCGGGAGACGATCACTTGAGGTCCCTTGGCGGCGCGATCGACTTTGAGCAGAACCACGCGGACGCGCTCGCCCACGGTGAACTGCTCGAGACGAGATTGTTCGCGCTTGGGGCAGCGCGCTTCGGCTTTGCCGAGATCGAAGATGACGTCCTGCCCTTCGATCCTCTTGACGGTCGCGTTCAGGACTTCCTTTTCGCGGTGCGCATATTCCTGGAATACGGTGTCGCGTTCCGCTTCGCGGACCTTCTGAAAGATGACCTGCTTGGCCAGCTGTGCGGCGATGCGGCCAAGGGGGCTGGTGTCGCGATAGAGACGAATCTCACTGCCCACCTCGACGCCGGGCGCGAGTTCGCTGGCTTCGGCCAGCGTAATCTCATTCACCGGATCTTCAACCTGCTCCTCGTCGGGCACGACGGTCTTGTACACGTAGGCCGTGATCTCGCCGGTCTCCTTGTTCAACTCGCCCCGCATGTTTTCCGGGGTCTTGTAGTACTTGCGAGTCGCAAGGGCAATTGCTTCTTCGACGGCGCCGACGACGATTCCGGGCTCGATACCCTTCTCGCGGCTGAGGAGTTCGATACTTTGATACAACGCGCTGGCCATACTTTGTGACTCTCTGTGATTCCCGCCCTGGGAACGATGAAGACCATTCACCGGGCCGGATGGGGTTTCAGTGTTTCAGTTGAGGGCGAGGCGTCTTTGCCTGACCCGTTGCGTGTTCAGGCGCCTAAATCTCTGGAATCAACTGCGCCTTCTCAATATTCTTGAGCGCGATCTCGACGCTGTTCGCACCGGTCTTGCGGCTCTTGCTGTTCTGCCGGACCGCCGCGAGGTCGAGGACAATCGTGTCGCCTTTTTCAGCCGCCAGCCTGCCTTGCCAGTGCCGGTTGTTCTTGATCGGCTCGAACGTCTGGATTTTGACCAGACTGCCTGAGAAACGTTGAAACTCCTCGGCCTTGGTCAGTTTGCGGTCCAGTCCGGGCGAGCTGGCTTCAAGCATGTACTCTGCGCCGGGAATCAGCTCCTCCACGTCCAATAACACGCCAAAATCGCGGCTGAATGCCGCGCAGTCTTCGTGTGTGATGCCGGCAAGCTGTTCGACGCTCAATTTGCCTTCGATCAGCCGTTCCGGAAGTCCTTCTACACCGGCAGCGACCGCGGCCTTCAGCTTCTCCCGTTGCTCCGCATTCTTTTCCAGGGTGACCCTGAGGGTGCGCTCTTTTCCGTGGGCCTCAATCTCGACGTCGACTACGTCCAGTCCATGTGAAGCAGCGACTCTCTCGGCTGCGGCCCGAATTTCATCCAACTTTGCTGCCATCGATTCCGCCCGAGTGGCCTCCCAGCCGCACCGGTCCTTACTCCAGTGCCGAAACAACCTGCCCTGTCCCGGAGGTTTTGACCCAAATAAAAAGTGGGCTGTCAGCCCACTCATCTCTCCGCCAGCCGGTCGAACTCACGGTGCATGCGACGGACAAACTCGCTCGCATTTCCAGAATACTCGCAATCGCGAGGAAACTCAATGGGATTGGAGAGGCCGGCGGAGCAATCCTGTGCGCTTCCAAGAGCGGCCTTCGGAGGCGATTGGCAAAGCGAATCAGGTCAATGTTTGTTGATCGAGCTGATCAGGTCGTCTGCGGATCGGATTGGCCGAGGGGGCAGGAGGGCCCGAGGAGGGAGACGAAGGTACCGAAGAGGGATGCGCATGGAGCGGCGGCCTGAGCGAGGTACCATCAGAGTAACTAGAACAAAGAATTACAGTTAGCAAGTGGTTCCAGATTCGTGCGAGGGTTGCAAACAGGGTTCGATAACCCGAATAGGGGATTGCTGTCGGTGTTGACTCACGAAACCATAAGTAACACGGCAATGCGTACTCTTAGGAAGCGTGTCTGGGTATCGGCTCTGTTGATCGGGTGCGGCTTGGCCGCAGGCGGATTCGCCGGTTATTGGCTGGGCCGTGTCCTGACCTTGAAGCAGACGGAAGCACGACTCGAGCAGTACGCAAGCCGGATCATCGACGAAGGACAGCGCTCAACCGTTGAATCGCGCAAGGTGCTGGCCAGGATGAACGCCTCGCCATATGCGGCGTGTTCCGATGCCGAGATCAATTACTTCAGCAATCTGGTGTATGAGTCGCAGTATCTGAAAGCGGCCGGAAGAATGCGCGATAGACGAATTGAGTGCTCCACATCGCTTGGCCGAGCCGCTCAAACGGGAATCCAATACAAATCCGACATCGTGCAGCGAGACGGGACTTTTCTCTACCGCAATCTGGAGCCGTTTCAGGTACCCCATGAGATGGTAATCGCGGTCCAAGAGGATACTTCGTTCATTGTCTACAGTCCCTACAATCTGAAGCCGCTGATCAACAACTCGATGCAGTTGACGATCACGGACATTGACGCTCCACCGCACCACGACGGCCACATCATCGGTAGTACCGGAAGCGCTTCGAGCGCATTTCTCGTCAAGAACGGGCAGTTTCAGGACCAGAATCTTCTCTATGGAACGCACTGCTCGCCGGACGGAGTGATCTGTGTGGCGGCACACGTTCCCGTCTCTCAGGCGGTGGAAGCAAGCCGGATTGAAATCGGTGGATTCGTTGCTCTAGGCGAATTGGCCGGGACCTTGCTCGGACTAGTCTGCGCGATCGTCTATCGCCGCCAACACGATTTTGCCAACCAGCTTCTACGCGCGATTCGCAAAGATGCGCTACGCATTGTCTACCAGCCCATCGTCGATCTGGAGAACGAGCAAATTGTCGAGGGCGAAGCGCTTGCCCGGTGGACGACAGAAGACAACGAACCGATCAGCCCGGATGACTTCATCAAGGTCGCTGAGGAACACGGCTTTGTTGGGCAGATCACGAGGCTTGTGGTGCGTCACGTGCTTCAGGATTTCGGCCAGACTTTGCGCGAGCGGCCCGATTTCCGGGTGAATATCAATATTGCCGCTTCGGATCTCGCCGATCCAGAGTTTTTGCCCATGTTGGAGAACGCGCTTGAGGAAGCAAGGGTTCCTGCGAGTGGCCTGGGCATCGAGATCACGGAGAGCTTTACAGCACGGCAGCAGGTTGCCAAGGAGACGATTCTCCGTCTGCGCGAAAAGGGCCACTATATTCACATCGACGATTTCGGCACGGGGTATTCGAGCCTCGCCTATCTGCACGATCTCTCGGTGGACGCGATCAAGATCGACAAGGCCTTTACCAAAGCAATTGGGACCGAGGCTGTGACGGTCACGATTCTCCCGCAGATTCTGACTATGGCCAATACGCTTGGTCTGCGCGTGGTGGTCGAAGGAATCGAGACCGAGGAACAGGCCAGATACTTTGCAACAAGGGACCGGTCGATCTATGCACAAGGCTGGCTCTTTGGGCGTCCCGTTGCGCCAGAAGCCTTCCATCGCTTGCTCGCTCGCAAGGAATCCGGGGACGAACGTGTTGAGTCTCTGGAGAGCGTGGATGCGATGCCCTCTCCCATGCCTGCTGCCTGATCGGCACGATCATCTCCCTTCTTTCGTCAAGCGAGCGTCGCTTCGTTGATCCGCACCTCCCTCGTGTCCATCCCCCGCAATTCACTTTGCGCCCCGCAGCAGAAGCAACGACAATAGCGGAATGAAACCGAAGCGATCGTTGCTGCTGGTGTTGAGCTGCGTTGCCGCATTTGTCCCCCTCGCCAATTCTCTTGAGAGGCAGCCGTCGAGCGCCTACAATGCCCGTCGAGAGGCCCTTGGTGAGCGGCTGCAGGGCGGCCTGGCCGTGTTGTTCGCTGCGCCGGAACCGCTGCTCGACTTCATGCCCTATCGCCAGGACAGCGATTTCTATTACCTGACGGGATGGAACGAGCCGGGTGCCGCATTGATGGTCGTCGGAGCACATGGAGCGCAGGGCTACAAGGAGATTCTGTTTCTACCGACGCGCAATTTACGCATGGAACTCTACACCGGCGTCAAAATGGACGCGGCGACTCCAGACGTGGCGAAGGCCACCGGAGTCGATGCAGTGGAAGCGATGACGGATTTGCCTGCCGAGTTGAATAAGCTTGTTGCGGCCGACCGCGGTCTGGCGAACAGGATCTGGGTGCAACCCGATTCGCAGCCCGCGAAGGCGCTGGTGACGTTCAATGCGGCGACTCTAGGCATGGATGCAGCTCAGCAGGCAAATGACGTGACTCGGCTGACCACGCCGCTGCGCGAAGTAAAGGACACCGGCGAAATCGAGTTGCTCAAGAAGGCGAGCGACGCTTCGATTGCCGCGCAGTTCGCCATGATGCGCGCGACCAAGCCTGGCATCACGGAACGAGTGCTCGCTGGGACAATGACTGCGGTCTGGTTTCAAAAGGGCTGCGAACGGCCCTCCTATGCGCCGATCGTCGGCTCGGGGATCAACTCGACCACACTCCACTACGCGGCCAACTCGCGCACTCTCGAGGACGGCGACATCATGGTGGTGGATGCGGCGTGCGAATACTCGATGTACGCCTCGGACATTACGCGAACCGTGCCGGTCAACGGGCATTTCACGGCGCGTCAGCGCGAGATCTACGACATCGTGCTGGGCGCGCAGCAGGCTGCGATCAAGGCATTCGTTGCGGGCAAATCGACGATCAACGATCGCGAGCGCAAGGATTCGAACTCTCTCGATACGGCTGCTTACAACTACATCAACACACACGGCAAGGATCTCCATCGCCAGCCGCTGGGCAAGTACTGGCTGCACGGGCTTGGACACATGGTCGGAATCGATGTCCACGATGCGGCAGACTATCCCGCAGTCCTGAAGCCGGGGATGGTGTTCACGATCGAGCCGGGTGTGTATATCCCCGAGGAGAAGATCGGCGTGCGTATCGAATGCGATTTTCTCGTGGGGCAGGATGGGAAGCTTGTTGATTTGGACGCGGCGTTGCCGCATACCGCGGAAGAGGTCGAAGCAGCGATGCAAAAAAGCAGGGACTAGGACCAGAGAGAAAAGCGAAGACTCACCAGAATCTGAGCTGACTTGAGCGCCCTTAGGGATGGGAGATGACGAAGCGCGAGAGAATCAGTGCCCGGCAAACTTGAGGTACTCGAAGCAGAGTTCCGCGAACTGCTAGTGCCTTGTCTCCAGCAGTGCGCGCGTGGTCGTTGGGGTCTCTTTGGGGCATATGATCGATTTCCCGAGGTCAAACAATGGGTCGACTGGTCCGAGGCGAACAGATTGCGTGAGCTAGCAGTCTCCATTCGAACCCTTCGGCTGGAATCAGGTGAGCGGAACGAACTCTGTGAGGAGTTCCTCAAATTGTGCACTCTCCATCGCCCCAATGATCCGGGCGAGCCAAAGCTCGCAACGTCACTGCTCAATCGAATTGATGATTTCATGGAGGGATAATCTGCCAATGGATGCAGGGGATGTAGCCCGTCCGAACCAATTCGATCCGCTGGTGCAGGCTTTTTCCGATCAGCTCATGGCCTGCCTGGAGGAGTGTGCCCACGGCAGGTGCGGTCTTTTCTCCGAACCGTTGACGGGCGACGACGGCGAGAATGCCGCATGGCCCGAGGCAGCGCGTCTTCGCGCTCTTGCCGCCGCACTGCAGCAGTTCCTGAACCAGGAGGGCGAACGCAACGGGCTGTGCGATGAGTTCCTCGACCTCTGCACGATCCACGGCGAGCACGATCCAGGGGAAGCGCGGCTGGCGCGGATGTTCCTTGCGCGCATCGAGCGCGGCGAAGTGGGCACGCCGACCGAGCCGGAAAAGGAGCCGTGGTAATTGTCGCGTGCCTTCGAAGCGCTGCTTGCAGGGTTCGATGCCGTAACACAAAGAAGGCCCCCTGCAACGATGCGCTGCAGAGGGATCCGATGTTTGAGAAAAATTAGAAGCGAACGCCCAGCGTGACCGGGATGACCTTGGTATCCGAGCCGACGGTCGTGACCCCCAATCCACTCGGCGTAATGCCGTTGACCGCCGGAGTCAGCATGTCCAGATAGCGAACCTCGGCAAACAGCTTCGTCTTGCTCTCGCCATAGATGCCGCCGAGGCGATGCGTGAATCCGCCGCCGACGCTCCAGCCGCCCTGGTTGCTCGAGAAGTGGCCGACCACGGCGTTGGTGGTGCCCGGGTAGCAGGAGTAGTAATCGCAGTAGTACGTCTCTTCGGGATCGGTGAAGCTGGTGACCTTGCGATAGAATCCACCGCCGCCTGTCACGTACACCGAGTTGGAACTCTTCGGGAATAGGTCAATGACCGGGTCGAGGGTCAACGACCAGATATGCGCGTGCCCGCCATTGGCGCCGGTTTCAGCGATCAAGGCGCCCGGCAGCTTGTCATCGATGAACTGATACTCAGCCATGACCGAGACGCGGGGATCGACGCGATAACCTACGCCCCCGGTGAAGTTGCCGCCCCACGTGATGTAGGGAGAGGAGTCATTCGTGGGTGCGTTCGCACCGCCGCCCGCCTCATAGGTGAGATGACTTAAGTAGCTCTGACGTCCGTAACCGCCGCCGTGCTCCTGACCCGCGGCCGCGCCGGATGCAGCCGGTTCGGCAGGAAGAGCTGCGCCGTCAACATTGCTTGCGTTGGAGCTTGATTCTGTAGCGGCCGGAGCGCTGGAAAGATCGTGCGCAAGGGAAACCTGGGCACTCGCTGTGCTTAGCGCGAAGGTGGCCGCAAAGACAAGAAGGTATGCATGCCGCGTCAGCAGCAACGAACGAAGAGATGACATGTCCGTACCTCGAAGATTGGATAGATTTCTCTTAACCGGGGAGGCGTGCATTGCTCCCCGTACACACTTAGACACGTTTCTTCTCAGGAAGTTGCTCGGTGGCCGGCACTGAAGGGAAGGCCGGAACTTGGTTCCGGCCTTTGGTTTCTATATCCTGGCCGAGGGAATCAGCCCTGGATGTCGAACTGTTCGGGATGCAGTGTGGCATCGCTCTTCACCAGGATGTTCTTGCCGGTGAGCTCCTCAAAATCGTTCAGCCAGCGCGCATTGTTTGCCTTGAGAACCTTCACGGTCTCTGGGTTCACGCGCAGCAGAACATCCGCGCTCTCGAAGTGCTTCCGCATCTTGCGCAACTCCACGAAGATCTCGTTGCACACGGTTGACGGGCTTTTCACCATGCCGGTTGCCTGACAGATCGGGCACGGGACACTGAGCGTGCGCTCGAGAGATTGCTTCACACGCTTGCGTGTGATCGCAACCAAACCGAAATCGTTAAACTGCAGGACCTTGGTTGGCGCGCGATCGTTCTTGAGCGCCTCTTCGAGCGCGGCCATCACCTTAAAGCGATTCTTGCGCTCATCCATGTCGATGAAGTCGATGATAATGATGCCGCCCAGATCGCGCAGACGAATCTGGCGCACGATCTCGGGAATCGCATCGAGGTTCGTTTTGACGATCGTGTCTTCGAGACGCGCCGTTTTGCCGACGTACTTCCCGGTGTTGATATCGATCGCGACCAGCGCTTCGGTCTGGTTGATGACGATCGAGCCGCCGGACTTGAGCCAGACCTTGGAGCGCAGAGCCTTCGAGATTTCGTCTTGAATGCCGAAGTGCTCGAAGAGCGGTGTCTCCTTGGTGTAAAGCTTGACGCGCCGCACAAGGGAGGGTGAGAAGCGGTTGAGAAAGCGAACGATGCGCTCGTAGTCGGCTTCCGAATCCACCCAGATCGACGAGAAGTTCGCGCTCACTTGATCGCGCAGGATGCGCTCGATCAGCGACAGGTCGTGATAGATCAACGCAGGTGATTTCGAGCCCTCGGAGCGCTGCTTGATCTCGTTCCAGAGATGAATCAGGAAGCGCAGATCGGCGCGCAGCTCTTCTTCCGAGGCGCCTTCGGCTGCGGTGCGTACGATGAATCCGCCCGAGGCTTCGCCGCGCTCGTGAGTGAGAATTCGCTTCAGGCGCTGGCGTTCTTCGTCGGACGCGATCTTGCGGCTGACGCCCACGTGCGTGACCGTGGGCATGAAGACCAGGAAGCGGCCCGGCAGAGCGATGTGGCTGGTGATGCGTGCGCCCTTCTTGGCGATGGGCTCCTTGGCGATCTGTACCAGAATCTCCTGACCCGGCTTGAGCAGGTCGGAGATGATGGGCAGGTCGGAAGTTTGCGCAGAGCGGCGCGACGGGCCCCGCCGATCGCCAGGGCGAGAACCGCGGTCTCCGCCGCGTCCACGACGGCCGCGGCCTCCCTGCTCGCGCCGCTGTCTCTGCTGACCTTCGCCTGCAGGCTGGCCTTCTGCTGCGGTCTCTTCCTCGTCGTCTTCTTCAGTGTCTTCTTCGGCGCCGGCTTTGTCGTCGAGGTCGAGTTGAATGCGGTGATCGAGGTGCGCCTCCTGCAGCATTTCGCCCAGTGCGCCGGAGCGAATCTGCGCCTGCAGCGTCTCTTCCTCGTATTCGTCGAGGTCATGCTCGTCGTGCCGGTGCGCATGGCGATGGAGTGGCGTATCCAGTTCCTCGCCTTCGATGACTTCCTCTTCCACGACACCATTTCCGGGGGAGAACGCGGAGACCGGCGCGGCTGCTTTGGGCTCTTCGGAGTGCGAAGGCGCGGCCGGCGGTTCTGGAGCCTCGTGCTCTCCGTCCTTCTTGCCTTTTCCGCCGAAGCCGAAGAGGCGGAAGCTGCTCGGCGGCAGCGGATCGACATGGTGCGAAGCACTTGCGTTGGGCTCTGGCTCGTCGCCGTCGGTTTCAGCGGCGGGTTCGTTTTCGTGCGATGCGGCAAGCTCTGTTACGACCGGCTCGGAGGCAGTCACGGCCTCGGCAGCGACAGGAGAATGCTCCGCGGGCGCTTCCTCAACGAGGGTCTCTTCGACGAATTCGTCGTCCGTCGTCGCAGCGGCCTCGTGTTCGGCGGGTGCAGAGAGGGAAGAATGGCTCGGGACCTCTTCTTCGATTTCTGCTGTCTCGAAGGTGCTTTGCGGCTCGGACTGAGCTTCCGGTTCGGCGTCGTGTGAGCGATGGCGCGCTAAAGATTCGCCAGGAAGCAGACCGCTGCCGTCCCATGCGATCGGAGCTTGGATTAACGTCGAGGGCCGGGAAGTGATGGCCGGACGGGCGGATTCGAATGCGGGCTTCTTTTCCGCTTCGGCGGGAACGCCACCGTATCGCGAGAGTGACTCTCCGGGAAGAACAAAGGGTGTACTTTCCGCGCGCGGCACACTGGTGGCAACTGCCTGAATCTCGTGCGCCTCCTCAGCCGATTCCTCGAACGATCCCTCCGCGTGCGACTCCGAACCACCTTCGCCTTCGCCGTGCTCGGTTTGCGTGCCGGATCCGCCCCGCCCACCGCGGCGACGCCTGCGTCCCCGCCAGCGCTTGGCACCCTGCTCATCGCCTGTCGCTCGCGAGCTCTCCTGGGATTCCCGGGCCGCAGTCGCGGTTGCAACTGAGGGTGCGCCCTCGCCTGAAGCTACCTCAGCCTCGCCCGAAGGAAGTGCTTCTTGGCTCGACCGGCCATGGCGGACTTCGCGCGGCGCTTGATTGGGGTTGCTGTTGGCGGCTCTTTCGAGCTCGTCCGTCTCTTCCTGATCTTCGAGTTCCAGGAAGTCGGTTACATAGAGGAAGGCGTCGCGTTCGAGCCCAATGTCGACAAATGCCGACTGCATACCGGGCAAAACGCGGGTGACCTTTCCGTTGTAGACCGAACCGGCCAGCGTATATTCGTTTTCGCGTTCGTAATAGATTTCCGCGAGTTGATCGTCTTCAAGAATTGCAAGCCGCGTCTCATGCGGCGTGCTGGAAATACAAATCTCTTTTGCCATCGTGCCTTTCCGCCCGTAGACAGTTGTCTGCCGGGGCCTGCGGCGAGGCCGGAAGGGGTTTCGAGGAATCGGACGGGATGGAGATGGGCCGAGAAGAATACCTGTGTGTTGCTCTTAGGCCAGCCTTCTTCAGGGAAGGATGTGGGTGGCTGACGAGCGGTACGAAACCGGGATCCTGCGGCAGAGACTTGTTTGTCCCGACGTGGGGCAATGTGCCGCTGGCAACCGCAAAACTGATCCGCGTGTCCGGGGCATTCAGTGCCCGCGTGCGATTCATGCGGTTAGCGCGTCTCTGCGTGCTCATGTGCTCAATCCTGCCGGGCCTCAAGATCCTTCGGGACTTGGCCGGCGAAATACTTCAACTTTCCTTCCCGGGATCCAACTGAGGTGGCTCCCAGGAATTCAACCTTTACATGTGCGTCCGGCTCTTGCCGTCTTGGACGCCTGAGACACCTTCAGAGCTCCCGCGAGATGAAAATGCCTAGTTCACGAACCGGCGCATGCGCACGTTCATCGCAACACCCAGCGCAAGGAAGGTAAACAACACCGAAGATCCGCCGTAACTCATGAGGGGCAAAGGAATTCCGGTGACGGGCATAAACCCTATGACCATACCAACATTGACCGCAATCTGGAAGGTCAACACAGCCACGATTCCCATGATGATGAGGGAGCCTGGTAAGTCGGCGGCCGTTTGAGCGTTTTGAATCAAACGCATCAATATAAAGAAGTATAGCAGCAGCACAAAGATCGCACCGATGAAGCCGTGCTCCTCGCTGAAGGCAGCGAAGATGAAATCTGTATAAGGGATGGGGAGAAAGTAGCCCTGGGTCTGGGTGCCCTTGGCGGCGCCTTTGCCCCATATTCCGCCCGAGCCGACGGCAATCAAGGACTGTCGGATCTGATAGCCGGAGCCCT
>CAZPEZ010000105.1:0-14032 GCA_964585715.1 uncultured Occallatibacter sp. | reverse complement strand
TGAGGATTTTGCCGTCGCGCTCGATGATCTGGGCCTTGATTTCGCCGACCTTCTCATTGAGCAGGACTTCGTGAGGCAGCTTGCCGTCGAGGATCTGCTGGCGGATCTCAGGGACGCACTTGGGACAGAGGGAGTCGGTGGTGCGGGGCCAGCCGAGGGGCGGCTTTTCTTTCTGGTAGGACTTCAGGAGGGGCTTCTCGGACCATTTGGGGGTGAATGAGGGGTTGGGGCTGATGCGATTCAGGCGCTCGAAGACAACCCAGGCAGCTTGTGCGCCGTAGACGGCGGCTTTTTCAGCATACTTGACGGCTTTGGACATGAATCGCGATCTCCTTGAAAGAGTATGGCTTAGGTGGTGTGGATACTGGCCAGTAGAGATTGGAGGGTCCCTCGATGGGAACCTGAAATGACAGCACTAGAGTAATAACCCGGTCGGGTCAAGCCAACGGAAGAGCAGCGAATGGGGAAAATGGGGAGTGAATGGGGATTCGGACAGAGGGAATGGAAGGCCGACCGGAAGCAAAGGCGGGGGAGTTATTCCTTTGTAAACAAACGAAATCACACGAGATTGGGATGGACTGCGGGTAGACTGTCGGTCCGATCCCTGTGGCGGCGTCAGAAACATTGAACGCGATTGCGGTGGAGTCGGCGACTTACACGATCAGTTTGCCCCCGTCGAGTTTTACGTTCACGGCAGCGCCGGGTTCGCTGACCTTGAACTCTGGCGGAACGGGGACGACGACACTAGCAGTCACGCCGCAGAATTGGTTCAACGCGGCGGTGCGCTTTGCGTGCTCGGGGCTGCCGACAGCGGCAAGTTGTTCGTTTTGTCGAGCGACGGTGACGCCGTCGCTCACGATTACGGCTCCTGCGCAATCTGCAGCGGTGAGGCCGAATCACACACCCTGGTTGCCTGTGGCGACTCTAGCGGCCTGCTTTATCGGATGGAGACGACGTGGCAATCTGAGGCTTTGGCTGATGCTGGCAGTCGCCGCGGCCGCCTTGGGCTGCCTGTCCGCCTGCGGAGGTGGAGGCAGCAGCGGCGGTGGCGTGGGCGGAGGGGGTGGTTCCACGCCCGTGACATCGACTGTGACGGTGACGGCCACATCGGGGTCGCTGCAGCAGACAGCGAATATTTCATTGACGGTGAATTAGCCCGAGGATAGAACCTCGAACGCCTCTCGATCTTCGGGAGGCGTTTCGTTTTGCGGCTATGGTTGAGACTCTAGCTGCCGCCGGGGCCGTCGGTCTTGGCGACCTGGTTGATGATGCGCTGGATGATAACGACGCGCACATGGATGTGGCTGGCGATATCGGGCACGAACTCGGTAATGAAATTGTCGGTGGGGGCGAGGGCGAGGCCGATGCCGTAGCGGGCGGCGCTGGCGGGCATGTTGGTCTCGCGGCCGGGGACGTAGAGGTTGCTGACCTCGTCGTCGATGGCGAAGCCGACGAGGTTGGCGTAGTTGATCATGCCCTTGCCGTTGTCTCCCTGGGTCCAGACGACCTGGAGGATGGCGTGGCCGATACGGTGCTTGATGGATGCGGTGGGTTCGCGGTGGTAGTGCGGATCCTGATGCGCGATGGAAGGGATGAGAAAAGTGCCAAAGAATTCGCCGGTCATGTCCTGCGCGTAGGCCACGCCGACGCTCTTGCCAAAGCCGGGGAAGCCGGGGCCGTAGGCGGAGTGGGCGTCGGAGGCGATGCCGATGCCGGAGGTGCCGAGGATGGTGATGGCGTTGAAAGGGTCGGTAACGTTGCGGACGGCGAGCCAGGCCTTTTCTTTCGGGGTGAGTGGTTTGACCTGCGGTCCGTTGTAGAAGCGCGCGTACCAGTTGACGATGGGGATGTAGAGGGGGCAGGGGACCGACATGCGGAAGGGCTGGTTTGTGAGGTGCGCGTCCAGATTTCCAAAGCCGGCGTGGTAGAGCGCTTCGGCGGTGCCGATTGCTACAACGTTCCCGCCGGCGTTCCTGACCTGACAGGGTCCTGCAGTCGGCAGTGGGGTGGAGGCGAAGTGCTGGGGGCTGGGGGCGTTGGGTAGCTGCGGGGAAGGCGGCATTTGCGCGGTTGACGCGAGAGCGGCGCAGGCGGCGGCGAGAGTTAAAAAGCAGCTGCGTACAACCCGGAAGCCAGGGGGTCGGCCAACGAGAACACGTCGAACGCTGGTCAGGTTGGATTGTGCTCCCAAGGTGCCGGGTCCTCGCTCGCAGCTGGAATTGGATGTATTGTCCCCTGATCTGCCTGTTGGTTTGGCCAGAACGCCGCCGGGCGTCTGACTTTGGTCATGACAAAGCAAATCGTTGCTGCTCTTTAGGGTAAGACGCAATTTTTGCATGGAAGGTCACAGGGAACGGGCGGAGTGGCCAAACCGTACATAACAGGCATCGAAGTCTCTGTTGACGATTGGGGCACATGCCGGGCGGGTGCAATTGACGCTCCCTGACGGCGTACGGAGACTGGAAAGCGAGGCACTGTTATGGGCTCTTATCCTCCACCACCTCCTTACGGATCGGGGGCGGGACCGGGCGGCGTGGGTCATCGGCTTGAGGAAGCGATGGAACTGATCGAGATGGAGCTGCGTCATGCGATCGGGTATGTGAATGATGCGGTGATTCCGCAGGTGCGTGCCGAGTCGATCACGGCGATGCGCAAGGTGTCGGACACGCTGAAGAATCTGGCGGACCGGATGGAGCAGAAGGCCAGAGGTCCGGGGGCCGGATGAGGGATGGTCCTGGGTTGAGTCGGCGGCGCGCTGCATGGTTGGCGCTTGCGGCGGCGTCGCTGATGGCGGGCTGCGGGCACAAGCAGAACGTGGCGAATGCTCCGGCGACGGCGCCGCCGGTTGCCGCGACGCCGAGCGCGTCGACATCCGCCTCCACATCCAACACGGCGCGGATTCCGATCACGGAGCTGCCGGACGGCGGGGTCAGTGAAGAGGACAGGGAGTTCGTTCAGGACCACAAGCCCATCTTTTCGGAGACAGGTGCGGCCACGTGGTACACGGCGCCCTACAAGGGGCGGAAGGCCGCGAACGGCCAGGTGTTTCGCGACGATGCACTGACAGCGGCGCATCGCACGTTGCCGATGGGGTCGCTGATTGTGGTGACGAACCTGAAGACGCAGCAGGCGTCGGCGATGCGGATCAGCGATCGCGGGCCGTTTGTGCCGGACAAGATTCTGGACCTTTCGATTGCGTCGGCGAAGTCGATCGGGATGTATCGCATGGGGACTGCGCCGGTGCGCATCGATGTGTATGAGACGCCAAAGCCGTTGGATGTGGGCGGGCGGTGGTGCGTGCAGATTGGCGCCTACAAGAGCGAAGACAAGGCGGAGCGGATGAAGGCTGCGCTGGTGCATGCGTATCCCGATGCGAATGTGATCGAGTTTCCGGGCGAGGCGAGTTACTGGGTTCGGATTCGTCCGCATGGCGACGATCGGGCTGAGGCGGAGCAGATTCTGCGCCGGGTGCGGCCGACAGAAGGCGACGCGTATCTGACGCGGCTGGACTGAACAAACCAGGGACTAGAGACTAGGACTCAGAGGCAGCGCGCGATGGCTCCGACGGCGATCAGGAAGACCCCGAAGCCGAGAAACAGGTAGGCCATTTGGTGCGGGCTGAGCGGCACGCCGGGCGCCGGGCTCGGGCCGAGAACCAGCAACAGTACTCCGAGGAAGGCTGCGATGGCGCCGTCGGCGAGGGCTTTGTTCCCGACGGAGCTGCCGCGATTTCGGCATCGCGATCCTCAGGAGTCACGCCGCGAGTATGGCACGACTGCTGCCAGTGGGATCTCTTCGGACGGGCTGAGCATTGCGCGCAAGATTATTAGTGAAGGAATCAATAGCACTGTCGTGTCCTGTTCGCTTCGACGGAACGGGGGTAAAATCGTCCTTCCGAAATCGACCTTCCTCTAATTTCACTGGTTTCGGAGGGGAAGATTCTCCATGCGACTCCAGGCCTTGGGTTCGCTAGTCTTCGTATCGCTCTCTCTATTGATTCCCACCGTTTTGAAAGCGCAGTTCCAGGAACCGACCAAAGAGGAACTGCAGATGACCGACGATCCGAAGGCGCCGGGCGCGGCCGCGGTGTATCTGAATGTCGAAGAAGTGACCAACGATCCGCTACACTTTCACAGCTTTTATGCGCGCGTAAAGGTTTTGCAGGAGAAGGGCAAGGACCTCGCTACGGTCGAGATTCCTTACCAGCACGGCAATATCAAGATCACCGACATGCGCGGACGTACGATCCATGCCGATGGGACAGTGATTCCTCTCGAGGGCAAGCCTGACGATCTGCTGAGTTCGAAGACAGCGGATAAGCAGTTTGGCCGGAAGGTGTTCACCTTGCCGAGTGTCGAGGTCGGCAGCATCCTCGAGTACACCTATCAGGAGAGGTACGACGACAATCACTCTTCCTCGCCCATGTGGCGGATCCAGCGCGAGTATTTCGTGCACAAAGCGCACTACGCGTTCACGCCGTTCAAGGGGTTCCTGAACGGCTTGCAGGGAGCGACGAACCAGTTGCTGGTGGACTCGAAAGGCAACGCAGTCAACTCCCTGATCTGGACCAACATTCTTCCGCCCATTGTGAAGGTGGTGACCGATTCGATCGGCCGATTCACGGTCGATATTTCGGATGTGCCGCCGATTCCGCAGGAAGAGTGGATGCCGCCGCTGAGCAGCGTGCTTTACCACGTGCTGTTTTATTACAAAAGCTCAATGGACCTGACCGATTTCTGGATATCGGAGGCGAAGCGATGGTCGAAGGATGTGGATCATTTTGCGGAGCCAACGAAAGCAATTCAGATGGCGGTGGCCGACATTGTTGCTCCAAGTGACAGCGAACTGGACAAGGCACGGAAGTTATACAAAGCGGTTCAGGCTCTCGATAACACGGACTTTTCGCGCAAGCGGGAGCAGGCGGAGTTGAAGCAACTCGGATTGCGCGAGGCCAAGCGCGCCGAGGATACATGGAACCAGAAGAGTGGATCGAGCCAGGACATCACGCTGCTCTATCTGGCCATGTTGCGCGCGGCAGGATTGACGGCCTACGACATGAAGGTGGTCGATCGCGATCGCGGCATCTTCTTTCCGGGGTATCTGAACTTCGATCAACTGGACGACGATGTGGTGATTCTGAGTTCGGGCGGGAAGGAGATTTTCCTTGATCCGGGGGAGAAGATGTGCCCGTTTCAGACGCTGCAGTGGACTCATGCCGGAGCGATGGGTATCCGGCAGAGCGCCGAGGGCCGCGCCATTCAGTCGACGCCTTCGACGCCGTATGCGGCGAACGCGCTGACCCGTCTTCGGGACATCCATCTTGATGAACATGGCGCGGCAAACGGCGATCTGCACATCATCATGACCGGCCAGGAAGGGATACGCTGGCGCCAGGAATCGTTGCGGAATGACGATGATGAGGTCAAGAAGAGTTTCGATCGTTGGTTGCAGACGATGCTGCCCGAGGGCGTGGAGGGCCATCTCGACCATTTTCTCGGTATGAACGACCCGGATTCGAATCTGATGGCTGTTTGCAAAATCAGCGGTGTGCTGGGGACGGCAACAGCGAAGCGGTTGCTGCTACCCGGATTCTTCTTTCAGACACGGCAGCGGGAGCCGTTTGTGCAGGAGGAGAAGCGTTTGACGCCTGTGGATATGCACTACGGGGAAAAAGTAGTCGATGAGATCGTCTATCACTTCCCGCCGTCGCTGGCAGTGGAGGGGACGCCGCAGGACACGAAGATTCCCTTGAAAGATATGGCGATCTATGCGACCAAGAGCACCCCTGGGACAAATGAGGTGACGATCGCGGATCAGATGTTGCGCGGATTTGCGGTGGTGAAGCCCGAGGAGTACGCCAATTTGCGGGAGTTCTACCAGAAGATAGCCGCCGCGGATCAACAGCAGCTGGTGTTTACGGCTGCCAGTATCGCGACGAAGGGCAATTAGGCGATGCGAAGAACGGGCTGGGCCTTTGTCTTGCTTGGATTCGGGTTGTTGGCCGATTCTGCGTTCGCACGCGATAAGTCCGAGCCTGCGCCGCAATGGGCGGTGGACGCCGCCAAGACGGCGACGCCTGAGTCGGCAAAGAGCGCGCCCGCTGTAGTTCTCTTTGACGAATACCTGATCACCGTGGACGAACAGAATCACGCGGTGGAGCGCGAACGCGAAGCCATTCGGATTCTGAAGCCGCAGGGAAGGGGCTACGCGCATTGTTCGATCGACTACGACGTGGATGAAAAGCTGAATTACTTCCGGTCGTGGACGTTTACCGCGGACGGCCGGCAGTTGCAGGCGATGGAAAGCGACTTCGAGGACCACGGAGCCTATGCAGCGCCGGTGCTTCAATTCACGGAGAGGATTCGCACGGTGAATCCGCCGGGAAGCGATCCGGGGTCGGTGGTGGTATGCGAGACGGAGGAGCGGCTTCGTCCCTACATGAGCGAAGAGGAGTGGGACCTTCAGTCTTCGATTCCTGTGGTGTTTGAAGCCCTCGAACTGGCATTGCCGCCGGGCGGACATTACGCAGATTCCTGGGCGCACTTTGCCGCAGTCAAACCTGAGGAGATGGCGGGCAATCATCTGCGCTGGGAGCTGAAGGATGTTCCCGCGCTCGATTTGGAGAATGTGCGGGCCACGCCGCCGTGGCGAGCGTTGGCGGCTCGGATGTCGGTGAAGTGGGGGGACTCCGCCGTGAAGGGCGCGGACAATCAGTGGCGGGCATTGGGGTTGTGGCAGGCAAAGCTCGAAGAGCATCGGCCCGATGCGACGCCGGAGATTGCAGCGAGGGCGAAGGAACTGACGGCCGACGCGACCGATCTCTACACCAAGCTGAGCCGTATTACGGGCTACATCCAGAAGAACGTGCGCTACTTCATCGTGGCGGAGGGAATCGGCGGCTGGCAGGCGCACTCTGCCGCGGAGATCTTCCGCAATCGCTATGGCGACTGCAAGGACAAGACCACACTGCTGATTTCGATGCTGCAGTCGGTTGGGATTCAGGCCTACTACCTGCACGTGGATAGCCGGCGCGGGGTGATCGATCCGAATGCGCCGTCGCTGGTGGGCAATCACATGATCACGGCGATTGAACTGCCGGAGGGCACTTCCGATCCGCGGTTAATGGCGCGGGTGAAGACGGCGAGCGGAAAGAACCTGCTGATCTTCGATCCCACGGATGAGGAGACGCCGGTGGGGCTGATCCGGCCGGAACTGCAGGGAGCATGGGGCAACATTTCGGACGGTGAAGGCAGCCAGGTGCTGAAGATGCCGGTGCTTCCGCCGGAGTCAGCGGGACTGGTGCGCGAGGGAGCTTTCGTTCTAAGTGCGGATGGCGGGTTGGCGGGCGATCTGCACGAGACGTTCACCGGAGGCGATGCGACGGACGAGAGGTGGTTCCTGAAGGACAACGACACGAAGGAAGTGCGCGAGACGCTGGAGGAGCGGATGGCGGCCGACCTGCCGGGGGTTGCATTCAAGGGCTATGAGTTCAAAGGGACGCCCGATCTGGACCAGCCGTTGAAACTCGATTTGCACTTCGATGCGGCGATGTACGCGCATCCGTCGGGACCGCTGCTGCTGCTGCGGCCGCGCATCGTGGGCAGCCATGCGCATCCTGCGCCGGACGTGATGGAAGGCAAGCCGCGCGCGTATCCGATCGAGATCGGGCATCCAGGTCGCTGGCATGACAGCTACGACGTGACGCTGCCGGCGGGGTATGCGGTGGATGAGTTGCCTGAGCCGGTCAGCGTCGATATGGATTTTGCGAGCTATCACGCGTCTGCGACGGCCAAGGGCAACGTGCTGCACTACGAGCGCGAGTATGTTGTGCGGGCGGTCGAGGTGCCCGCGACGCGGGCTGCGGACTATCGGAAGCTCGAGTGCGCGATTGTGATGGACGAGCGGGGGACGGCGCTGTTGAAGAAGCAGTGAGGGGAGATCAGGCTGCTACAGCTCATCTGCATCGGGCGGAACCGAGGCGGAGCCGCCCCGGGAGCTGGGGCGGAGAGGGCGAAGGACGGGAATCGCAACATCGCCGTCTCCGCGATCGTCGCGGCGGGGAGCGATCTGATAGCGGGCGAAGCGCATGGAGTATTCCGGGCGGCCATGAGGGCTTGAGCGTAATACTTCTGCGAGCGGGACGAGCGCTTCGATCTCACACCATCCGTCGACACTGTCCATTTTCTCGATGCGCCCGCGGCGCGCGTTGATGTCTTCTTCGACCGCTGCGGCTAACTGTTCGGGGATGTCGATGGCGACGGCCATCACCGGTTCCATCAGGACTGGCGATGCCTTCCGGGCTGCTTCCTTGAACGCGATGGACCCGGCAAACATGAACGCCATTTCGTTTGAGTCGGTCTCGTGGTAGCTGCCGTCGAACAGTGTCACCTTCACATCGATCATCGGGAAGCCGGCAAGCATGCCCAGTTCCATCGCACTCCGAATGCCCAGATTGACGTGCTGGATGTATTGCTGTGGAATCGCACCGGCCTCGATCTCGTCGACGAATGCGTTGCCTTTGCCCGGTTCGTTGGGCTCGATGCGCAGCCAGCAGTGGCCGTAGTTACCTGCACCTCCGGTCTGCCGCATGTATTTGCCTTCTGCTTCGACGGGCCTGCGGATCGTCTCGCGATAGCCGATGCGCAGTTCGCTCAACCCGATCGGTGCTGTCTGCTGGAGGCGTTCGCAGACGGTTTCCAGTTGCAGTTCATCCTCGCCGACCAGGAGAAGACAGTGAAGCTGCTGGACAGCGATGCCGCTTGTCGGGTCCGCTTCGATGGCTCGAAGTTGCTGCTCGACGATTTTGCGCTCGTCGTCTGTGCCGGTCACGATTTCGATGAAGAGGATGGGGTGAATCGGATGCATGCACGGCCTCGGAATCGAAAGCCCAACTCAATTGATTTTGGCGTCTTCTTCGATAGGACTCAAGCTGAGCCAGAGTTGCGGCGTTGGGTTCGTTGCTTTCCCAGGTCTCAGAATCGAGACCTGGGGCACTCATTTTCGTGCGGATCGGTGCGTTGCAAGAAGCTGACGAACTCGATTCGCTAGTTGGGCGGGGCGTAGAAGGGGAGCTTGTCGTTTTTCTCGTTGGCGCGGCGGATGGTGATGTCGTCGAGAAGGAGCGCGGGGGCGAGGACGGTCTCGGGGATTTCGCCGGGGTAGTTGCCGACCCACAAATCTTTTCCGGCAGTCTCCAGGCTGGAGCGCAGGGCACGCTGGTCCAAATCCGAAATACGTCCGCCCCGGACGAGCTGGCGCGTGCCATCGGGAGTGACGCGATAGAGCAGGCGCGGATTGAGCGGGCCGCCGAGCGTTTCGACATAGTAGACGGCTTTGAGGTCGCGATCCCTGGCCATGTCGAGGAGCTTCTTGTTCAGGTCGTCGTCGCTCAGGCCTTCTTTGGCGGTGATCTTGAGGACACCGATGGAGGGGCGTGCGGGTCCGGAGACGGCAGCGCGCCCGTGGCCGTTCGATTCCGGGAAGTCGCGCACGGGCTGGCGGCCGATGAGGTAGTTCTCAAGCCTGCCGCTGCTGACTAGATCGACTGACTGCGCGGGGACTCCTTCGTCGTCGATGTCGTAAGCGCCGACGAGGTGCTTGCCATTGAGTGCCTTCAGACCCGGATCGTCGGTGGCATCGAGAAAATCGGGGAGAACACGCGCGTCGAAGCTGGAGGCGAAGGGGCCGTTGGTGCGGGCCTCGGTGCCGAGGCGCGGGCGGGTTGCGATGACTCCGGGGCCTATGAGCATGCGCAGGGTGTCGGCGGCGGCGTCGGCGCTGAGCAGGACGGGGCCGTGGTACTCCTCTTCAACGAGCGGAGCGCGGCGCAGGTCGTCGAGCGAGGCGATGAGCTTGACGGCGTGGGCGGCAAAGGCGTCGGGCGCATCGAGGTCGGCGAGGGCGATGCCACTGGTGGAGTAGGAGCGATCGAGCTTCATGCCATCGTCGGCCTGCGTGCCGATGCCGAATGTTTCCTGATAGCTTGAGGCGGATTTGCGCACGATGGCGCCTTCGCTGTTGACGAGGCGTGTGGTGATGACGCGCGCGTGGAAGACGGCGTTGGAGTATTGGATGCCGCCGGCGATGGACTTAAGGGAGGCTTCGGTGCGGAAGAGACCGCTGGCCTCGACGACGCGCTTTTGCCATGTGGTCTCGTCGAGTGTGAGGGTCTGCGGTTCGGCGAGCGAGACCAGAGGCCTTTCGTGGCTGAAGTCGTCGGCCTGGGGGGGAGTTTCGACCTGTTTGAGAGCGGCCTGCTTTTGCGCGTAGGCGGCAAGGGCGTTCTTGTACGCTTGATCGGTCGCGGTCCAGAGCGTGGAGCGCAGGGCGATGGGATCGTCGTCGATCGTGGCCATTTCAATTGCGCCGTCGCCGCGGCCGCCGGAGCTGTCGGTTTTGTAGTCGCCGACCAGGACGGTGACGCGCGCGACACGGCCGTGATTACGGTTGATGCCTTGGGTGGCGCCGAAGGTGGCGCGCGTGTCGAAGTCGTCGATGTCTTCGATGCGGTACTGGATGAAGAAAGGCTTTTGGAAGCCGGGGAGCTGAAGCTGGCTGACGCTACGGTCGAGCTCGGTGAGCACGGCGGCGAGGATTCTATCTTTTTCGGCATCGGACCGAGTGGATTGACCGAGAAGCGGAGAAGTAAGGAGGAGCGCGAGGATAGTGGTTGTCCACACACGGCGCAGAAGTGGCAGGAAGGCCTTGCGAACAGCAGATCCTTCGCCCCGCTTTCCCCATGAACAACTAGCGCTGTTCACGGGGCCCCAGGTCACCCCACGGGCGAGGACCTGTCCGTGGGGGCCCCAGGCACGCGGGTTCTCAGGATCACACCGAAGAGGAGAGGTCATTGGGCCTCCTTCGCCGAGGGGATGGGCAGAATCGGCGGGCGGTCGATGCCCTGGGGCTGGCGCTGGGTTTCGATCTCGCTGAGCAGCATGGCTGGCGCGACGGCGCTGACCGGAACTGTACCGGACTCGGCGCCGCACTCGCCATTGAAGACTTCAGGCTTGTCGCTGGTGGCGACGATGCGCTTCATCGCTGCGAGCGGCGTGCCGACGATGGCGACACCGCGCACGAGTTCATCGGGCCGGCCGTCGACGTAGACGCGCCAGACGACCAACGGAATGACTTGAAATGCCTGGGGCGAGCTGCGCTGGGTCACGGCGAATCCGGATGAGATGTCTTCGAAGTAGAGGCCATAGGGTTTGTCCTGCTTTTTTGCTTCGTCGACTAGTTGCTTGCGCAGTTCGGCGTCGGGGACGGTTTTTGTCGAGGTGACGATGAGGTTGCCCTGGCGGCCGGTGGGCATGCGGCCGGCCTGGGCGCGGCCGTGTCCGTTGGACTCGGCGAAGCTGGCGATGGGCAGGCGCGACATGAGGAAGGTCTTGAGGATGCCGTCCTGAATGAGCTCGACGCGCCGGGCTTTCTGGCCCTCGTCGTCGTAGGTATAGCTGCCGCTGAGCCAAATTCGGCCATAGGTGGTGCGGGTGGGGTCGTCGGCGACGGAGAGGAAGCTGGGCAGGATGTCTTTGCCGATTTCCTTGGTAAAGGTCTGGCCTTCGTCGTCGCCGCGTTGGCGCTGGCCTTCGAGCCGGTGGCCGAGGACCTCGTGAAAGAAGACGGCGGAGGCGCGGCCGGAGAGGATGGCGGGTCCATCGAAGGGTTCGGTGACGGGAGCTTTGCGCAGAGCCTCGAGGCTCGTGCCGAGGGCGCGAGCAGCGGATTCCAAATCTGCCTGCAGGGGCAGGCCGTCGGCGGTTTCGGCTTCGAAGGTCTGATCGCGAAAGAGGTCCATGCCGTCGTCGGCGCGGGTGACGGCGAGGATGACGAGGCGCGCCTGCAGATGGGGTGCAACGACGCGGGAGCCCTCGGAAGAGACGAAGTAATCGGTCTCGTTCTGCACGGTGAAGAGGACGAGGTTGCGATAGACGTCAGGGTAGTCGCGGAAGATGCGCGAGAGGGCACGGACCCGCTGTTCCCACGAGGGGCGGTCGATGGCGATGGGCGGCGCCGGCTTGGCGATGGAGACTTGCGGTGGTTCGGTGGAGAAGTCGGGCGAGGTGTCTTCTTCTTTGGCGCGGACTTGGGCTTCGGTCTGGACGCGCAGGTAGTTGTCGACAGCGTTGCCATAGCCGCCGTTGGTGGCGACCCAGAGAGAACGTGCGATGGCTTGGCGATCGTCGACCACGGGCAGCTCGACGGTGTTGACAGCGGAGCCACGATGGTCGCCGTGGGTGTTGTCGAGCTTGGGCGAACCGATGCGCACCTGGATATCGGCAACCCGCACATGGCTCGACCCGCTGCCGGCAAGCGCGCCATATTGCGCGCGAATCATGACGGCGTTGGCGTCGCTGACCGAGTAGCTGAGAAAGTAGGGCGGAAGCTGCTTGTCGTTAGGAGTTCCGGCGGGGGGCGCAGTGGAGCCGTGGCCGAGCGAGGTGAAGGCGCGCTGTAGCTCGGTGGTCATCGCGTCTAACAGCACAGGGACGGGCTGCCCAGAAGCGGACTGATTCGGGGCAAGGGCGGCGCTCGATGCGGAAGAGATGGCGCAGAAGCTAAGGCCCAGGAAGCAGAGACAGCGCGGGAGAGGACAATTTTGTGGCATAGATTGGCGGAGATCAGGTAAAAGCGGGTACAGCTTCGATTGTCGCAGATTGGACAGTAGGAAGGAGTTCTCCGATGCGCATCGTTCGTGCATTCGTTGTGGCGGTTTTCTTGGTTGCCATGGGTTCTGGGGTCGGGTTGGGACAGGTGGCAGGACAGGCCGCGCCTGGAGCGCAGGGACAGACGGCACAGACGCAACAGGGCTATCACCTGCCGCCGGAAAAGCTGGCGAAGGCGATTGCGCTGAACCGCATTCGCAATATCGAGCATTTTGTCGATGCGTTCTGGGGACTGCTGGTGCTGTGGCTGCTGCTTTCGACGCGGGCGGCTGCGGGGATGGAGGCGTGGGCCAAGCGCGCGTCGAACAAGAGATGGATACGGGGGCTGGTGTTCTTTGCTTCGCTGATTGTGGTGCTGACGCTGACCGAGTTGCCTCTCGATGCGTACATGCACAATGTGAGCCGGGACTACGGCATTAGCGTGCAGGGATGGGGAAGCTGGTTTGGGGACCAGGGGAAGGCGTTGGGGCTGTCGGTGGTGTTCGGATCACTGGTGATGCTGCTCTTCCAGTGGATCGTGAAGAAGTGGCCGCGGCGGTATTGGTTTGGGATTTGGGTGGCGACCCTGCCGCTGATGGTGCTGGCGGTGTTTGTGTCGCCGTTGATTGAGCCGCTGTTCAACAAATATGAGCCGCTGAGCAAAAACTACCCGGGGCTGGTGGCTGAACTTGAGAAGGTGGCGCAGCGGACGGGAACAAATATTCCTCCGGAGCGCATGTTTCTGATGAAGGCCAGCGAAAAGACGAACGGGCTGAATGCCTACGTCAGCGGCCTGGGCGCGACGAAGCGGATCGTGGTGTGGGATACGACGGCAGGCCGGGTGCCGGACGATGTGGTCATGTTTGTGTTCGGGCACGAGAGCGGGCACTACGTGCTCAATCACATTCCAAAGATGCTGACGGGATTCGCGGTCGCGCTGTTCTTTGTGTATTGGGGATGCGCGGCGTTCTCGAACTGGCTGGCGCGGAAGTTTGGGGCGCGCTGGGGACTGGATACGGAAGCGCCCCTGGCGTCGAGGGCGGGATTCGTGGTGCTGCTGTTCACGATTTCGGTGGCGAGCTTTGTGCTGGAGCCTGCGAGCAATGCATTCAGCCGGCACTTCGAGCATCAGGCAGATGTGTACGGGCAGGAAGCTGTGCACGGGCTGATTGCCGACCCGCAGAAAACAGCCGTGGTGGGATTCAACGCGCTGGGGGAGGCGTGGCTGGAAGATCCCGATCCGAGCCCGTTCGTGGAGTTCTGGGAGTACAGCCATCCTTCGGTGAAGACGCGGGCGAACTTTGCGGCGCACTACGATCCTTGGGCGAATGGTGGGCGCGGGGAGTTCTTTGCGCAGTGACCGAGGAACAGGGACTGAGGGACTAGTG
>CAZPEZ010000104.1:0-14571 GCA_964585715.1 uncultured Occallatibacter sp. | reverse complement strand
CCCTCGGACATGCGGGGCACCGCGAAGAAGAGGCGCGGCAGGCAATGGAGCGGGCGCGAGCGATCGATCCGCTACAGGCGATGCATCACGCGCTTTCGGCGCAGGTTGCATTTATGGGGCGGGACTTCCCTGCGGCGCTCGAATTTGCGCGACAAGCCTCAGTGGTGCTGACAGACTTCTGGATTGCGAATCTGCAGATGGCGCAAGCATACGAACAGCTGGGCGAGGATGCGCTGGCCCTGGAGGCACTGAGCCGCGGGGGAGGAGTTGGCGGCGAAAACAGCAAAGTGCTCGCGCTCCGTGGATTTGTTCTGGCGAAGATGGGGCGCGAGAACGATGCGCGCGAGGTGTTGAAGACGCTGGAGGCACTCGCGCTGCAGCGCTACATACCTGCTTACGCGATTGCGCAGGTGCATGTCGGACTTCGTGAAGTGGATGACGCGTTTGCCTGGCTCGAACGCGGTATTGAGGAGCACGATGTGCACCTAGCGATGCTACCGACCGAACCGAAGTGGGATTCGTTGCGCGGGGATGCGCGATTTGCAGATTTGCTGCGCAGGTGCCGGCTGCCGTATAGGAGTTGAGAGTTACGAGTTGCGAGTTCTTAGGGAAATCAATTCAGCATAGCCCGCCAGACCATTCTATCGAAAACAGCCCTCGACGTTAGTTTAGTTCTCATTCATGCAACAACGGACAGTAGTTTTTCGCGTGCTTCGAGTGAGTCGTGGTCAATCCGTCAGTAACCAAAAATGGTGCAACTTCCAGTTTGGCAGTTTTCCTGAAGTGTTTGGCTGTGGCTCAACACGACCGGGGAGCATATTGCACGCGGTCAAATCGCTCTTCGAAATTCGACAAAGTGCTTAGCGAACTGAGCACAAGCAATCACAGACACGATCAAGGTGGGGAGAATCCAGAGCAAGACCACAGTCATGTTCGGCAACTCTGTAGAAAGGTGATGAAACAATTGGGAGGAGTTGAGAAGCCAGGTCTGCAGACGAGCAAAAGCGATCGCACACGGAATGACGATGGCGACAAATGCCAGCTGGCAGACGACGAAACCTGAGGTCGCCATCGTAAGCTGTTCGCCGCAATGTCTGCAGATGAAAACTTTGTTTGCCGGTGACCGGAACATATTCTGCAGGAAGATCGCAGGGCGGATCGAATCGAAAAGCACAGAGACCTCGTGTTGGCACGATGGGCAGCTTGCCATAATTCACTCCTGCGAAGATCAATTATGGACCGTTTCCGCCCAGTTCAAGCCGCCTGAGGTACCTTGTTGCCGATGAGAAAGTAACAAACGATGGCGAAGATTCGTCCAAGGTCCTGTTCGTGGGTTATACGCCGGCGACTCGGAAAGCTGATTGTCAGGCCCGAGTCGTCGCACTTTCGATGATGATTTTCATGCTTCTATCAGCAATCTGGCGATAGCGTGTTTGATCATGCACTACTTGGATCAGCGTAGTCCCGGCGACCTCTGGCCTAACAATGACGCAGCCCGCGCTCCTCCGCGCGGAGCAAAGGTGTTCCTGGTTCGGATGCCAACATTGTCTCGATTTGGCCCGCCGGCACTGGCTTAGAAAAGAAGTAGCCTTGCCCGAATCTGCAGCCCATTTGATCAAGTGAACGCAGTTGCTCAATCCCTTCGATACCTTCTGCGACGACCTCCATATTGAGCCCTTTGGCCATCATCACAATTGATCGCACAAGTTCGATCGAGTCCCGGTTGTCGGCGCTCATGTCACGCACAAATGACTGATCCATCTTCAGCATGTCAAAAGGAAGCTTTGCAAGGTGCTGGAGACTTGAATATCCAGTGCCAAAGTCGTCAATCTTAAGACCGATTCGAAGGCTCTTGAGCTCTTCGAGCATCTTCTTTGTTTCCGTCATTTCTTGGACGAACATTGATTCCGTGAGCTCAAGATGAAGACATTCTGGCGGGAGACCCGTCGCTTCGAGTATCGCGGAAACATTTTCGATAAGTCGTGGATTCTCACACTGTCTAGCTGAGACATTGACCGCTACGTAAAAGGGTTCGAGAGCTAGGCGCTGTTGGTTCCAGGAGTGGATTTGACGGCATGCCTCACCCAGCACCCAAAGGCCTATCTGATCGATCAATCCGGTCTGTTCCGCGACAGGGATGAACACACCTGGAGAAATGAGTCCGTGCTTCGGATGGTTCCACCGAACCAACGCCTCAAAGCCTCGAATAGCGCCTGTCTCCAAAAGCACGATGGGCTGATAGTAGACTTCGAATTGGGACTCCAGAATCGCTTTACGTAAATCGTTATCAAGTTGCAGACGATTTGTCTGCTCCTGCCGCATGGAGACGTCAAAAACTGCCCACTTGCCTTGGCCTCGCGCTTTGGCCACGCACATCGCAATGTCGGCATCCCGAAGTAAGTCTTCTTCGGAGTTCGTGTCCCCCTGCGGAAACGCGATGCCGACACTAAGAGTGCAATAGAATTCCTGGCCGATCTCGTGGAATGCCGGGCGCATAATCTCAGAAACAGAGTTCGCCAGGGCCTCGGGGGGCGAAGTCGCCCCCAGGTTTTCAATGAGCACGGCGAACTCGTCTCCTCGCAACCGGGCGAGGAATGTTTCTCCATCCGGCCAAATCTCTTTAATCGAAGCATCCAGGGAGTTTCGCAACCGCCGAGCGACTGCTGCGAGCATTCGATCACCGATGGCGATGCCGAGGCTGTCATTGAACAGTTTGAAGCGGTCGAGATTAAGGAGCAGGACAGCGAAGCGCCAGTTTTCATCAGACCGGCGATGAGCCAAAGCCGTCCATAGGCGGTCCACAAACGAGACTCGATTCGGGAGCTCTGTCAACAAATCGACTGTTGCTTGATTCGTGACATCGTTTTGCGATCCAACCAGTCGATAGGCGCGTCCATCTTCATGGCGCACAGCCGCTCCATGAAGTGACATCCAGCGGTAGGTGCCGTCCTTGCCCTTGATGCGGTAATCGCACCGAAGTTCTGTTGCTGCGTTCCCGATGTGCGCCTGAATGGTCGATTTGAGCCGTTCAATGTCGGAAGGATGGACTTGCAAGAACCATTCATCGGGCTGACTCCTGAGATCCTCCGGGGCATAGCCGAGCAAGGATTGCCAGCGCGAGCAAAAGTAGACCTCATTGTGGTCAAGATCCCAATCCCACAGGGCAGCGCCGGCTCCCTCGGCGGCCAGAGCATAGCGCTCCTCGGTCGCTCGTATGGTGGTTCCTTTCCTGACGTTTGCTACCTGCGACCGGATTCTCGCCAACGCTACGTTAAAGTCGATCGGTTTGGTGATGTAGTCGTTTGCTCCAAGGTCGAGAGCTTCGGAGATCTTACTGCTCTCAGAGATAGCAGTTGCCATGATGATGGCGAGCTCAAGTGGGTCGTGGCGAAGCCTTAGAGCCTTCAACACGTCCAGGCCGCTCATGCCGGGCATCATGTAATCGAGCAATACGACGTCATAACGTGCCTCTCGCGCCATTTCAATGGCTTGGGGGCCGCTCAAGGCGAGATCGACTAGATACCCGTTACGATTGAGCTGTCGAGCGCAAAGTTCCAGATTGATTCGCTCGTCATCCACGACGAGGATTTTCGCGGAAGCCGCCATGCGTACACCCCCCCCTCGATTCGGATTAGGGGATGAACTTCGATGAGAATCTGAATCATAGCTTTCGTAGAGTTGCTCTTGCAGCGTCTCAACCCCGGCCTGGTTGACGTAGGTGAAGAGCGGGTCATTCCCCTCTATCGGCAGGTCACCCGATATGCTTCAATCCCGCACGCCATTTATTTCCACGAATCGACTGATGAGGCGCCGTGGATTTGCCGATATTAATCGGAGCGCAAAAAGGCAGTTCGTCTCCTTGCTAACCTTCCTAAGTCATTGATGAAAGGTGTGATTAGTTGGTGACCCACGATCAAGCAGGCATTCTGATTGCAAATGGGGAAGGATTGCCGCCGAAAGCCCCCGAAGTAAAAAAGACTCAGGACCTCCAGCTGATTGCTGCGATGGTCGAAAGCGCTGAAGATGCGATTGTGGCGTTTCGGCCGTCAGGCGAAATTGTCACCTGGAATCACGGCGCCGCATCGATTTTTGGCTATTCTGCCCAAGAAGCAATCGGAATTCACTTCCATTCCTTGATCTTGCCCGCGGATCAAGCGGCCGTTGGGCAACACATTCGTCACGTATCGCATGGAGGCGTCCTTCGCCTTATCCAAAGCCTGGGAGTCACTAAGAGCGGCAAGATAATTACCCTCAGCATCACATGGTGGCCGGTCAAGGAACCCGACGGTAAAATCGCCGCCATCTCGACTACGATCCGCGACGTCACAGCACTCAGAGGAGCTGAGGCTGCGCAAGCCTTGGCGGCCTCTATCATTGACTCGTCCGACGACGGAATAAGCTCCACGACGCTTGATGGAACGATCCGCAGCTGGAACCGAGCCGCGGAACGAATGTCCGGCTATACGAGCGAGGAGATTATTGGGAAAAATGTCGCCATTCTCGTACGGCCCGAACGGCTTGGAAGGTTGCCCAAGGTATTAGAAGCAATTCGCAATGGGCTGAGTATAGGGCCGATAGATGTCGTTCTTCGGGGCAAAGACGGTCGGTTAATCAACGCATCATTCTCCATCTTCCCGATTCGCAATGCTGCCGGGGAGGTGGTTGGTGCATCTGGCATCGCGCGCGATATCGCTCTACGGCTGCGAGCCGAACAGAAGCTGATCGAAAGCGAATCGCGATTCCGGAGAGTCTTCGAAAACAACGCATCAGTCATGCTGTTGATCGACCCCCTGACTGGTCGCATCAACAGCGCTAATCAAGCCGCTTCTGCTTTCTATGGTTATTCACAGGATCAGCTGGCTGGCATGTCGATTAACCAGATCAACACGCTGGCCTCGCCAACGATCGGCTCAGAGATGCAACTGGCGTTGTATCAACAGCAGAACTCCTTCTACTTTAAGCACCGGCTCGACAGTGGTGAATTACGCGATGTCGAGGTGCATTCCTCCCCCATGGATGTGGACGGGAAACAGTTGCTCTTCTCCATTGTTCAAGACGTGACTGAACGCCGGCGTGTCGAGGCCCGGCTTCAGGAAAGAGATGAGACTTTCAGGTTGCTCACGGAGAATATCCGAGAGCTCTTCTGGATGATGGATGGTGAGGGAACCAGGATGCAGTATCTTAGCCCTGCGTTCGAAGAAATCTGGGGTTTTCCACGGGAACAAGCCTATAACGATCTGAAGAAACTCAAGGACTTCATCCACCCAAGTGACAAGAAGTTAGCCGAGGAGACGTTCAAGAAGCAATTGTCAGGAGAACCAACCGACATTGAGTTTCGGGTTTCGGCTGGACTAGGAGAGAAATGGATAAGAGATCGTTGCTTCCCGATTCACGACGCGGATGGTCGCATTCTCAGGGTTGTCGGCGTTGCAGAGGACATCACAGAAGCGAAGCAGACGCGGGATGCTCTGCTAAAGAGTGAAGAACTCTTCCGTGCAACATTTGATCAAGCCGCGATCGGCATACTTCATATCTCGCTGGATGGACGGATTCAAAGATGTAACGCGCGCTTTTCCGAGATCATTGGCTACAGTCAAGAAGAGATCGTTGGTCTTACCCTCGCGGACATTTCACTTCCTGAGGACCTTCACGAGAGCCAGAGGCTCTTCCAACTCTTGATGGATGGAGCGCCGAGCACCCCCCGATGGGACAAACGCTATGTCCGCAAGGATGGGAGCCTCGCTTGGGTGCGGGTGACATCTTCCGCCTTGCGTGATGGAGATAGGCAAATACTTCACTTCATTACGATCATCGAGGACATCACTGAACGTAAAAGGGCTGAGGCCGACCTGGAGGAAGCCCAGTTGCAACGTTCCAAATTGCAAGAGGCTGTCCTTCGACTTGAATTGGAAGCCGCCCAGAAAACGAACGACCTTCATCGGCTGATTCTCGAATCTGCTGGGGAGGGCATTTACGGATTGGATAAGGATGGCTTGACCACTTTCGCCAACCCTTCCGCGAGCGCAATGCTGGGGTATCAGCCCCATGAATTAATCGGAAAATCGCAACACGCCATGATTCACCACTCCCATCCGGACGGGTCAATCTATGAAAAGGAGACCTGCCACATCTACGAAGCTTTGCATGATGGCAAGGTGCACTTTTGCGATACCGAGGTGTTTTGGAAGAAGGACGGAACAAGCTTTCCGGTAGCGTACACGAGTACGCCGATGATGCAAGACGGCAAGCCCAACGGCGCCGTGGTTGTCTTCCAGGAAATCTCAGAAAGAAAGCGCCGTGAACAGGCAGACGCAGCAAATCTCGCAAAGAGCGAGTTTCTAGCGAGCGTGAGCCACGAGATTCGAACCCCGCTCAATGGTGTGATCGGCATGACCGGACTTCTGCTGGACATGGAGTTGACCGGCGAACAGCGTCACTATGCCACTACAGTGCGCGAATGCGGAAAAACCCTGCTCGGATTGATCAATGATGTTCTCGATTTTTCAAAGATCGAAGCGAAGAAGCTAGAGCTCGAGATGCTGAACTTCGATCTTGAGTCTCTTTTCGAAGAGCTATCCACTACCCTCGCAGTTACCGCAAATGCGAAGGGGTTGGAACTCTGTTTTCTCCTAAGTCCCGAAGCGCCAATTCAAGTCGTGGGTGATCCGGCCCGGTTGCGACAGATACTTTTCAATCTGGCCGGGAATGCTGTGAAGTTCACGCAGAAGGGGGAAGTCACCGTCCGGGCAAGTGTTGAGTGGCGCAATGAATCGAACTGCCTGTTGCGGTTTGCGGTGCGCGACACCGGCATCGGCATACCTCAGGTCAAGCTCGGCGCGATCTTCGATAGGTTCACGCAGGTTGAATCGTCAACGACACGACGATTCGGCGGCACTGGTCTCGGTTTGGCGATCTCAAAGGAGCTTGCTGAGTTGATGGGGGGACAGATCGGAGTGAAGAGCCAGGAGGGCGATGGCTCGGAATTCTGGTTTACGATTCCGTTCGGTCTCGAGAGTAGTACGAAAAACACCGAGCGCACCAATTTCAGAAGTTTGACCGACGTGCGTTTGCTGATCGTCGATGACTCTTCGGTGAGTCGAGAGATGCTGAAGGGACTTAGCGCCGGATGGGGAATGCGCCCGTGCGAGGCTGACGGTGGTCTCGCTGCAATCCAGGCGCTCCAAAAAGCAAATCATGAGAATGACCCTTTTCAGATCGCGATAATCGACAAACAGATGTCGGATATGGATGGGGAGACCCTCGGCCGGACGATCAAAGCGAACGCTGCTCTGAGCAATACGAGGTTGGTCATGCTGGCGCCGCTTGGTTCACGACAAGAGAAGACATCCTGGGATGAAATTGGTTTCAGCAGCTGTGTTACCAAACCAGTACGCCGTGAAGAGCTCTTAGAGCACCTATCTCAAGCATACGAGGAGATGGGAAGCTCGAATCGCGTGTCTGTCACAGTTCCGGAGACACCACGCACACAGGCGGGGCATTGCAGGGTCCGAGAGGGCGCTCGGATTCTTCTCGTGGAGGATAATTCAATAAATCAGGAAGTTGCTTTAGGGATGCTGCAGAAGCTCGGCCTACATGCTGATGCTGTAGGAAATGGGGCTGAAGCGATCCAATCGCTCGCATCGTCTCCCTACGACCTCGTTCTGATGGACATGCGCATGCCCGTGATGGACGGCCTTGAGGCGACACGCCAGATTCGTGATCCGCAATCTGCAGTGCTCGATCACCTTGTTCCAGTCATCGCTTTGAGCGCCAATGCCATGAATTCTGACAGGGTGGAAAGCCTTGCAGCTGGCGTGGTGGACTTTGTGCCAAAGCCAGTCTCGATCGATGGCCTGCGCACCGTACTTGAACGGTGGCTCCCGATTGAAGGGGACACGACTTCGGACGTGCCGTCAACCCCATCGCAGCCACTGCCTACCGATGAGAACTTGATCGTCTTCGACCGTGCAGGTGTGTTTAATCGCATGATGGGAGACGAAGAACTTATTTCCAGTTATCTACTCTCGTTTCTCGCAGATTTTCCGGACCAGCTTGGGAGTTTGAAAAATATCATTAAGCGGAAGGATGCTTCTGCCTGCAGTCTCAAGGCTCATTCGATAAAGGGCGCTGCCGCTACTCTCGGCGCACAGATGCTTCAGCACGCAGCGGCGGCGATAGAATCTGCCGCAAATGCAGCTGATTTTCAACGAGTCGATCGGAAAATGGTTGAATTGGAGAAAGCATTCATCGACTTCACAAATGCCGTCAGAGAGGACGACTGGGTGCGATCCAATAGAGGCTAGTGGACCGCCAGTTTAGGATCCTGCCAGGGACCTCACCCTTATCAGCTTCGGGTATTGAGTTGTAGCCACGCCGTTAACCCTCATCAGTAAACAGATTCAGTTCCGCCGCGGGCCGCAGAAGCGAGGACGGCCTGCCGGATTTGAATTACACTCCAGGTGCTGTCCGAACCACATCGAGCCAAGCCAAGATAGTGACCTGTCCCATTATCCTGCCCGCGTCAGCCTGCGAGACGGCGTCGTATGCGACCGACAGGGAATGTCGCTCGTCGTGGACAGTGTGGCCGCGCCGCTAGCCGCCGAGCTGGTATTTAGAAGGGCGTCTCTCATTCCGGGCGTCAGGCGCCGGAATCGATCTCCAACCCGTAACCGATATGCTAACGTGTTCTTACACCACGGCTTGCTCAAGGGGTTCGGCGGCGCGAGGGTTCTGGTGCCAGCGAATGTGGACCGCCGGCTTCTAGCCGTGTACCGCATGAGGGCAGATGGGAATCCATGTTGCACTGAGGCACCGGACGCACTACAAATACGACAAGGCGGTTATGCTCGGTCCGCAGACCATACGACTGCGTCCTGGTCTGCACTGCCGCACGCCGATTCTCAGCTATTCGCTCCATGTCGCACCCATTGAGCACACCCTGAGCTGGCAACTCGATCCTTCCTCTAATCAGCAGGCACGCGTACTTTTCCCGAAGAAAACGAGCGAGTTCGCGGTCGAAGTGACTCTCGTCGCGGATCTATCTCCCCTCAACCCCTTCGATTTTCTGCTCGATCCCACGGCCGAGGAATATCCATTCCGATACACGCCCGACGTTGCAAGGGACCTCCATCCTTATTTGCTGATTGACCCTCCCGGACCCCTGCTTCACGCCTTCGTTGAAGACTGCCGGGACCAGCGAACCAGCACGGTGAATCTCCTTCTGCTCCTGAATCGCAAAGTACGGGATGAGATTGGCTATCTCACCCGGTTGGAACACGGGATCCAAGCGTCCGAAGAGACGCTTCAGAAGCGCTCGGGCTCATGTCGCGACTCGGCTTGGTTGCTCATCGAGTGCCTCCGGAATCTAGGAATCGCAGCACGTTTCGTCTCCGGCTACCTCATTCAGCTGGGTGGCGATGAGAAGACAGGATTGAACGGCGCCAAGAGCGGCCCGCAGTCCGACTCTGCCGATCTGCATGCATGGGCTGAGGCTTTCTTGCCAGGTGCCGGATGGATCGGATTGGACCCCACCTCAGGCCTCCTCGCCGGCGAAGGACACATCCCCCTGGCGTGCACCTCAAGTTGCGACCAAGCCGCTCCCATCTCGGGCACCGCAGAGCGGGCAAGCATCGACTTCGGTTATGAAATGTCTGTTCGCCGCCTGGACAGCCCTCGCCCGCAGGCGCAAGCAGACGCCGATGCTCAGTGGCTCCGAATACGCCAAGTGGCAGATCGCGTCGATGCCGACCTTCAGGCGCAAGATGTTCGACTGACGATGGGCGGCGAGCCGACCTACGTCGGCGTCGGCCAGCCCGAGAGCGCTCAATGGAATATCGATGCCCTCGGCGATGAAAAGCGGGCTTGCGGACTGACTCTTATTCAGGCTCTTCGTGAAAAGTTGGCGCCGGGCGGCCTTCTTCACTACGGACAGGGAAAATGGTATCCCGGTGAGCAATTGCCTCGCTGGGCCTTGAGCTGTTTCTGGCGCGCAGATGGCGTTCCGGTGTGGGAGGATGTCAAGCTTATCGCGTTAGAGAACCATGATTACGGGTTGGAGGCGTCCGACGCTCTTCGATTCATGAGGGCGCTGACGCGGCGACTGCAGGTCACAACCGAAAACATTCTTCCTGCTTTTGAGCAGGATGCGCCAAGGACCGAACCTGCGGGCCACGTTTTGCCGATTCGGCGCCGCCAACCGGATGGCGTTCTGCGCTGGTCCAGTCAATGGTGGTTTCCGAGCGAGGGAAGCATCGTTCTATCCCCCGGTGATTCTCCAATCGGCTACCGCATTCCGACCGAAGCAATGCCTTGGACTCCGCCTGACGCGCTCGAATATACGTTTGCGGATGCCCCATTCGCCGACCGTGTCAGGCTGCCCACTTCCAAGCTGCGGCGCATGGAGCTATTCGATGCGAACCCGGAGGCCGATTCATTGCCTCCCGTGGCGCGTTCACTCGATGGAGTGCGTGAACTGATTCGGCCATCCCTTTGTGTGCAGATCCGCGATGGCCGCCTTCACGTGTCGCTCCCCTATGCACCCGTCCTCGTGGATTATCTCGATCTGGTGAGCGCAATTGAAGACACCTGTCGATATTTGCAGCTGCCAGTCTGGGTTGAGGGCTATGCCCCGGCCGCCGATCCACGCCTGCGCTCGTGCAGTGTCACTCCTGACCCTGGCGTGCTGGAAATCAATATGCCACCAGCTCAAACTTGGGAAGAACTCGAGCAGATCAGCATGTTGCTCGACCACGAGGCGCGACGGAATCGATTAGTTTCTGAAAAGTTCAACTTCAACGGCAACTGCGAAGCCACGGGAGGCGGCAGCCATATCGTGATTGGCGGACTGACCACCGCCGATAGCCCCGTCCTGCGACGGCCGGATCTACTGCGCAGCATGGTTGCGTTCTGGCAGAACCACCCATCGATGTCTTATCTGTTTTCTGGAACGTATGTCGGTCCCACAAGCCAATACCCGCGCGTCGATGAAACCCGCATGGACGCCCTGTACGAACTCGATGTTTCCTTTCGCCATCTGCTGTCGACAGACTGTCCGCCTTATATGGTCGATGGACTCTTCCGAAACCTGCTTGCCGATATGACAGGCAATACGCATCGCGCCGAGTTTTGCATCGACAAGCTATTTCCCCCCGAGGGCGTCGGACTTCCACTCGGCCTTCTCGAACTGCGAGCCTTCGAAATGCAGCCCAACATGCGCATGGGCCTTTTGCAAATGTTGCTTGTCCGGGCTTTGGTTTGTGCGTTCTGGAAGGCGCCGTTCGACGGAGCACTCATCCCCTGGGGCACAATGCTTCACGACCGCTTCATGCTCCCCTATTTTGTCATGCAGGATTTCGTCGAGGTCCTTGCTCACATACGGCAATCCGGGTTCGACTTTGAAACTGAGTGGTTCGCTTCGCATTTTGAATTTCGCTTTCCGAAGCTTGGCTCGATCTCTTCGGGCGGGGTTGAGGTCGAACTGCGCCGAGCGCTGGAACCGTGGAATGTGCTGGCGGAAGAGACCGCATCGGGCCGGACAGTTCGAAACGTCGACTCCTCGGTTGAGCGGGTTCAAGTGAAAGTTTCGGGGCTAACCCCGGATCCGCGCTATATCGTGGCCTGCAATGGACGATCCGTACCTCTTCGTCCGGCCACTGAGCCAGGCGTCGCTGTTGGCGGCGTGAGATTCCGTGCACGCAAATTGTCGGCCACGATTCATCCCACGATACCAGTGCACTCGCCGCTTACGTTCACTTTGATGGATCGCCGCAACGAGCGCTCACTGGCCCAATGTGTTTACCGGATCGATCCACCTGTGGGCCGTGAATATAAGGGCCTCCCGGTGGATGCCGACGAGGCCCTGGCGCGGCGACTCGAACGCTTTGAGGTAATCGATCCAGTCGTCGCGGTGAGGATACCCGAGGACGAGGTCAACCGAATCTTCCCGGGAACTTTGGACCTGCGCATTCCTTCAACCGGCCCCCGCGTCCGTAACGAAGGTCAGGGGGCTTCGTCATGACGACTGATCTTGATCAAACTCCACTGCGCTATGGCAAAGCGTATGACGAACTCTCGGCTGACGGCGTGAATCCACGTGCTCACTGGGCGCACCTGATGGAATCACTTCGCGCCATCGGAGCCGAGGAGTTAGGCCGACGGTGCCTTCGAGCCGAGCGCCGCATCCGCGAGAATGGCATCACCTACAACATCTACAGCGATCCCCTCGGTGCAAACCGGCCGTGGGAGATTGATATTGTCCCGTTCCTGATTGCAGCCGACGAGTGGCGGTATATCGAGCAGGGAATCATCCAGCGTGCGAGACTCCTCAATCTGATTCTCGAGGATCTTTACGGATCTCAGTTACTGCTGAAAAGCGGCCATTTTCCGGCTGAACTTCTTTACGCCAATCCCGCATTCCTGCGGCCGATGGTGGGCGTGCGCGTTCCTTCGCACTCCTATCTGCACATGCTCGCGGTCGACCTTGCCCGCTCGCCCGACGGGCAATGGTGGGTCCTCTCCGATCGCACGCAGGCGCCTTCCGGCAGCGGCTACGCGCTTGAGAACCGCACCATAGTCTCCGACGTCCTGCCGAACACCTTCAGCAGCTCGAATGTCTTAAGGCTCGCGCCATTTTTCCGCGCCCAGCGCGATGCGCTCACCTCCCTGGCTGAATCCAGCAATCCGCGTATCGTGCTGCTGACCCCAGGTCCCCACAATGAAACCTACTTTGAGCAATCCTACCTCGCACGATACCTTGGTTTCACTCTGGTGGAGGGGGCGGACCTCACGGTTCGCGATCGATGCGTCTTTCTTAAAACCGTGGATGGGCTGGAGCGAGTTGACGTGATCCTGCGAAGGGTCGACGACAGCTTCTGCGATCCGCTGGAACTGCGCAGTGATTCTCTTCTTGGCGTGCCCGGCCTCGTCGACGCCGTCGTAGCCGGAAACGTGAAGGTCGCCAATGCTCTGGGCAGCGGAGTGATCGAGACAGCTGCCATCATGCCGTTTCTTCCTGGACTTTCAAGGCACATGACGGGAGAAAGTCTCAAGCTTCCGTCCGTGGCGACCTGGTGGTGCGGACAGTCGTATGCATTTGACTGGGTGATCAGGCATGTAGATTCGGTTGTCCTCAAGCCGGCGTTTCCATCCCGCGGAATGGAGCCCGTGTTTGGCGCAAATCTTGAGCAAGCGGAAAGGAGAAAGCTTACAGAGCAACTGAAGGCGTTTCCACACGAGTACGTAGCTCAGGAGCAGATCGCCTTATCCAATGCCCCGGTCTGGGACAACGGACGTCTCTATTCGCGCAGCGTGGTGCTACGGGCTTACGTGATCAACACCGGCAATGGCTGGACGGCGATTCCCGGGGGACTGGTGCGCGTAGCCGAAGCCGAGGGCTCAGTCGTGTCGATGCAGCGCGGCGGACACAGCAAGGACGCATGGGTTCTGTGGGACGGCCCCGTGGACACTTTCAGTCTGTTGCACCCACGTAACCAGCCAGTTGCATTGCGTCGTGGATCTCCCAGCGTTCCGAGTAGCGTTGCCGACAAGGTTTTCTGGTTGGGAAGATACGTCGAACGCGCTGAAAGCACGGCGCGGATCGCACGGGCAATGATTTCCCGCGTACGGCGTGCCGACCCGGGAGAACTTGGGTACCTGGTCCGTCTACACGACTGCTTGAAGTCAAGGCATAGTAAGCTGCCCAAAGCCAAAAAGAGACGTCCGACTCCGCTGGAGCTCGAGCAGGAATTCCTCTCTGTGATCTCCGATGCGAAGCGGACTGACAGCTTGGCCTTCATCCTTTCAGAAGTCTCTCGCGTTGGAAACAGCGTTCGAGAGCGTCTGTCGGCCGACATGATGATCCTCATCGGCCAATTGCGCATCTCACTCGATGCGGAACGCGATACGCAGATTCCCGAGTATCCGGCAATACTCACGCGGTGCCTGGAGTTGCTGTCGGCTTTTTCCGGAATGGAGCGCGAAAACATCAATCGCGGTTTGGGTTGGTTGTTCTTGAGCATCGGCCGGCGACTTGAGCGTGCTATTTATCTGACGCGGTTGCTGCGCCAGATCACACATCCACTCCGTGAGCAGGAGTGGCCCCTGCTTGAATGCCTGCTCGAAGTTGGAGACAGCACGATGACCTATCGTACTCGCTACTACACCACGCTTCAGCCAGTGGCCGCGCTGGATGTCCTGATGGCCGACGAGAATAACCCGCGGTCTCTCGATTTTCAACTTGCGCATCTCGTGGCCCTCTATCAGGGACTTCCGAGGCACATGGCCGACGATCTTGAAGCGATGCGGAACGCGCTGGCGATGCTACGCCGTTTCGATCTGCGAACAATCAGCCACAGTTTGCCAGGCGACCCGGCCAGGACCACAAACTCAGAGGGTCTCGTGCAGCTCGAAACTTTCCTTGAAGGTCTGGAACGATTGCTCCCATCATGGTCAGATAACCTGTCGAGCCGCTATTTCAGCCACGCTCGCACACTCCCGATCAGCATAGGTCTATGATCTATAAAATCGTTCATCGAACGTCTTACAAATACAAATACCCCGTGTCGGTCGGCAGCC
>CAZPEZ010000103.1:0-14619 GCA_964585715.1 uncultured Occallatibacter sp. | reverse complement strand
GTCCGCTGGTTTTCATCGGCGTCATCTCCTACTCGCTCTACTTGTGGCATTGGCCGATTATCGTCTTCAGCAAGCATCTGCCCTTCGTATTTTCCTCAAATGTTGAGATTGCAATTGCGCTGTTGGGCTCTACGACGGCGGCGTTCTTGTCGTTTGAGTACATCGAGAGGCCATTTCGCGGTTCGAGCTCCCCCTTTAGCCGCCGGCAGATATTTGCTCTCGGTTTCGCAGCGAGCATTGTGACTGCCGCATTTGGAACGGCGGCCTACCGATCAGGCGGCTTACCGCAGCGTTACGAATCGCACACGAGACAACTTGTTGCCGAAAACCTACAGCGATCGGGAGACTTCGATGGATCGTGCTCCAACTGGAAAACCGAAGTACGCAAGCTGAGCGACATTAAGGTATGCAGCTTCGACGGTAAGATACCGGGCAAGGTCATGTTCTGGGGTGACTCGCATGCAGAGCAGCTATATCCGGCCGTCAAGCAGCTATACAGCGAGGACATGTTGGAGAATCGCGGTTTTTTGTTCATGATTGGCAGCGGATGCCTGCCTGACGAGAACCTGAACAATGGCACTGGCCGCTATCACTGCGACGCGTTCAGCAAGTTCGCCATGATTCGGGCAGAGCAAGGCGATATCGATACTGTCTTTCTTGGATTCAGTTCGTTGTTACTTATCACGGACAACGGGGCTTGCACGATGGCCAATGGCGTATGCTCGCGGTGGCTGCCCCGGAGCGAAGTGGTTCCACGCTTTCTGACAGATTTGGCCGGAGAGATTCGTGTGCTAAGAGCGCATGGTAAGAAGGTGGTCGTCTGTCTTCCCTTTCCGATCTATGACAAATCGATACCCACGGTTGAAATCAGCAACGCGGTGTTCGGCCGATTTGGTCTCTCGATTACTCCAGCCGACAGGACATCTCCGGAGCTGACGCAGCAGATTCAAGCGATTACAGTCGCAGAGGGCGCAACAGTCTTCGATCCCAGAGCGGCCCTTTGTCCGAACGGACAATGCGAGTTTCAAAGGGAAGGAGTCTCGCTCTACAAGGACGAAGGCCACCTGGCTAAGAGTCAGGTTCCGATTCTAGCCGACAGCTTGCGCAGGACGCTCACGGCAAGCTGGAGTAATTGATCGTCTCCGACTCCGTTCGAATTGAGCCGGGGAGCCGCGAACCGCGGTCAGACGTTTCGCTTGCGGCCGGCCCCGTCGATTTTGCGGGGGTGTTTCTCATGCAGTTCGCGATGCAGCTCATCGACCTTGATCGTTGCCTGGGCAAGAGATCGTCTTCCCAATGGAGTGATTTTGTAGACGCGCCGTTTTCGTTCTCCAGCATAACGCTCCACCGACTTCAGGAAGCCCGCCCGCTCTAATCCGTGAAGAAGCGGGTAGAGAGTGCCGGGTCCGATGCGGTAGCCATGATGGCGCAACTCCTCCATCATGCCGAGACCGAAAATCGGTTCGCGCGCCGAGTGCAGAAGCACGTGCATACGAATTAACCCATAAAACATGTCAAGCCGATGGGCCATCACATAATCCACTCTATTTCCATCTTCGCATCTAGTCATTATTATCGAAATTCGATATATTGGCGCCAACGGATGGCGCATTTCCCATTGTCGATCGGAAACGGCATGTCTTCCGGGGCCAAAACATTCTTCACGAATTCCCGTCGCAGATGTGTGAACGCGGCCCTTTTCCTTGCCGCGCTCATCAGTGCGCCGTGCTTGCACGCGCAGGGGCCGCCGTTTCAGGTGGACGATCCGGTTCCGGTCGACTATCGGCACTACGAGTTCTACATCTTTGGCGGGGCGGATGGCACGCCAGCGGAGATGGACTTCACGGGCCCGGCCTTCGAATTCAATTGGGGCGCAGTGCCGCGCGTGCAGCTGCATGCCATCCTGCCCTGGGGTGGGATCTATCCATCGAACAGCGCGGTCTACGCTCCCGCGGGCACTGGGCCGAGCGCCTTTGGCCTCACCGACATGGAACTCGGCGTGAAGCTGGCGATCTTCAAGGAGACGAAGATGACGCCGCAGATCGGCACGTTCACGATGTTCGAGATGCCCACCGGCAGTTACGACAAAGGACTAGGTGTGGGCAAGGTCTGGTACAGGCTGCCGGTGTGGCTGCAGAAGAATGAAGGCAAGTGGCTCTTCGATGGCGGCGCCGGTGAAACGGTGGTGCCGCAGATCGGCTACCACGATTTTCCTTACGGTGGTTTTCTTGTGAAGCGCGAGATGAGCGAGAAGCTTGAGCTGGCCGCGGAAGTGTTCACCCACGGGGCGGAAGGCTTTGCCGCGGCGCAGACGCAGAAGTCGACGATGATTGACGCCGGCGGATACTGGCACCTGAAGAAGGTGCCCGATACGGAGTTTCTGTTTGCGTATGGACACTCGGTGGCCGGGCAGACAGAAAACTACGCGTACGCAGGCATCTATTGGACGTGGGGCAAGGATGACAAGCCGGACGACAAGGATGCGCCGGACAAGAAGGCTTTGTTGAACGACGGACTCAATTCGAGACAGAGCATGAAACGTGGGTTTTGAACAGGACTTTCATTGATGGGCCAGGGATGCGGAGGAGCATCGATTCGATGGAGATCACCACGCACGGCCTTTGGACACTGGTGCACGGCATGGGATTCGGCGCGCTCTATCTTCTGGCTTGCTCCGGGGCCGTGGTGGAGCTGTGGCGTCGCTATGCAGCGACGGAGCTGTCGCCGATCAGCGAACGGGAAGAAGGTTTTCTCTGGGCATATTTGTTGGCGATGATGGTGCTGGCATGGGCCGCGGTTCTCACCGGCACATATATTGTTTATCCCTGGTATCGGGCTGTGCCCCCCGCCGGAACTGTCGATCTTGCCGGGTATCCGCAGAGATTGCTTCTCTCGAGCCCAGCGACCAGCGGCTGGCACTCGATCGGCATGGAATGGAAGGAGCATGTTGCCTGGCTGGTTCCGATTTCTATCACGATGGCCTTCGCCGTCTTCAGCAAGCATCGCCGCAACCTCAGAAATCATCCGGAGCTTCGAGCCATGGTTCTGAGTTTTGTAGCGGTTTCATTTCTTGCTGCGGGCATCGCCGGTTTCTTTGGCGCAATGATCGACAAGCGTGCGCCTGTTGAAGGCGGTCCATCGATTCGTCTCATACAAGGAGAATCGCGATGAGCAGCCGATCTGGCGATACTCCCGCGCCTGCTGCCCCGGCGATGACCAACGGCTCCGGTGCCGCTGCGGTGGTTGCGGCGGGCTTCGGTTCGTTCGTGCTTGCGGTCGCAGCTATCGCGGCGGACAAGTCGGCGGCGATCAAGAGCATGATGAATCTCTATCGCCCAACCGGGCCTCTCTCGGGGGTGACGACCACGGCCATCCTTGCCTGGCTGGTCCTCTGGATGGTGCTGGAGCTCCGCTGGCGCAACCGCGACGTGGCCATCAAACCCGCTGGCGCAGTGGCTTTCACGCTTCTTGCTCTCAGTTTGTTGCTGACGTTTCCGCCAATTGCGGATTTGTTCTGAGATCGAATGAGTTGGCACGGTCATTCACAAAAATGCCGGAGCAGGGGTTGCCTGCTCCGGCACACTGGCTGGTAGCTTGACTGCTCGGACTAGTCCAGATCGTCGACGTAGTGGCCGACGATGATTGGGTTGCCGGACGTGGGGTCCTTCAGCAGAAGGCCCACGACGCGGACGTTGGCGTTATCGGTGATACTGCTCAAGCCGCTGAAGCCGTCGCGGAACTCGCAGTTGCCTGCGATGTAGACGGTCACCTTCTCCGGAATCAGAACGCCGGCAAAGCCGGTTACCTGCATTTGGAAGGTTCCATTGCCGTTGCTTTCGCTGCCCGGGACCACCGTACCGTTAAAGCCCCAGTCGCGCAGCATGACGCGCTTCACAGTGACTGCCGATCCGTTGGCCGCGCCGGTAGCCGGTCCTCCTACGGCGACATGCTGGCCGGGTAGCAATCCACTCGGGTTGAAGAGGAATTGAGCCAGCGGTCCGTGCATCCAGTAGATGGAGTACTTCTCGCTGCCGCTCAGATCCACCGTTGCGATGTTGCCGTCGGTCACGCCTGTGCCCGTAGGAAGCGTGCCGCGGACATAAAGGTCGAAGCTGGTCGCCGCACCGCTCGAGGGAGTCACGTAGGTGACCTGTCCAGCAGCGTAGAAGCCAGTGTCGGAGATCAGGCCCACCTCGTCCGCATCGATGGTCGCGTCCGCACGATCGAGAGAGCCGGAGATGACCACGATGCTGCTTGAGTTCAGGCTGCTCAGCGTTGCGCCGCCATCCCATTCGGTCTGGCCATTTACGTTGACGGTGAAGGTGCGGCCATGGGGACCCTGGATCGTGAATGAGTCTGTGCCGGGGGTGCCGGTCACGGCTGCGATGAACTCGTCGATGTAAGCGCCCGGGTCCGAGTTGTTGACGGCCTTCACGGTGAAGGTCGGGGTCACATCTCCTGTAACGTTGCCATTCGAGTCCACCTGAATCGACTTGCGCAGATCGAAGTCCATGTGCAGGCCGACCGGCGCGCCGGCGGTTGCAACGACCATTGGGCTGGCCAAAGGATAGGTCAGGGAGTTCGAAGAAAGCGTTGCGGTCTCAGTCGTGATCGTCGGCTCGGGATTGGTTGTGTCGAGGTAGCCGAGGGTTGCGGTTCCGAGCGAGATAGACACGCAGTTATAGCTGCCCGCGGCGACGTCGTTCATATCGATGAGGCTTTGCAGGCCGTTGTAGCGTGCAAAGTCCACCGTCTGTGCGCTGATCAGCGATACACCGGTACCGCTGCAGTCGGTTGAAGTGTAGGCGTTGATCGCTGAAAGCTGCACGGCAAACGAGGTGACTGCGGCCATCGGGGCATCGGTTCCGACAACGAACGAAGCGCCGGTGGGCGAGGTGGAGTTGCTGTTGGTGGAGTTCGTAACCATACCGCTGGTACAGCCTGCGATCAGCATTGAGCCAACGGCCAGTGCACAGATAGAAGGAAGAAAGGTTCTTCCAAGCAATTTAGAGGGCATCTCGAGTACATCGCTTTCTGCGGATGTCCGTGGCCTCCACGGATTCATCGCTGGAATTCAGGCAACAACAGCAGCGAGCTTCGCAGTTTCTGAATGTGCGCGTTCTGGTTTATGTATCCGATGAAGCCGTTTCTCTTTTGGTAAGTGCCTGGAGAAAGCGGGCGAACAACGACGAAACCGAATTGGGGGAGGAAACCGAGAATTTGCCGACTTACTGTATTGCCTTGCTCACTTTGAACCCAGGGTTGCGTCGTTTAGTTGCGCGACGATTCGGTATTTTCTCCTGATTCGTTACACTCGTAATGCGCCGAGCCATCGATTGATGAATTAAGAGTAAGTATCGCGATTACCTGTCAACTTCCAAGGGCCGATCGGCGTCTATCTAAAAATCTTCTGACCGATTCGTCTTTCTCGAGACCCATTGCTATGTCATAGGCTTGCCGCGCCGCATCGAGTTTTCCAGTGCGGGCGAGGAGATCGGCGCGCGCTGCCCACCACGGCTGGTAGTCCCGGAGGCGTACGTCGCCGCCGAGCTGCCCGATGGCGTCGAGCCCTGCCTCTGGACCATGGAGTTCGGCTATCGCAAGAGCGCGATTGATGGCGACGACGGGGGATTGCGCGTACGCGAGGAGCGCATCGTAGAGCTCTACAACGTGCGTCCAGTTGGCCTGTCGCGTGCGGCGCCGCTCAATGTGCGCCGACTGGATGGCAGCCTCAAGCTGGTAGCGTCCTATGGTATTTGTTGCACAGGCTCGGATCAGGAGTTGCTCGGCCTCGTTAATCATCGCCGTATTCCAGTCATCGACACACTGCTCCATCAGGGGCACATATTCGCCTTGCACATCGCGGCGGGCGCGACGGCGCGACTCGGCATAGAGCATGAGTGCGAGCAGTCCCATCGCTTCGGGTTCATTGGGGAGCAACTCGGTGACCAGACGACCGAGGTAGATCGCCTCTTCGGCAAGATCGCGGCGCGCAAGATCGGCGCCCGAGGCATCGATCCAGCCTTCGGAGAATGCGGCGTAGGTCGCATCGAGTACGCCCTCGAGACGCCCGGGCAGCTCTTTGCGTTCGGGAATACGCAGTGGAATGCCGGCCTGGCGAATCTTCTGTTTTGCGCGGACCAGGCGTTGGCCCATCGTGGCAGGCGAGAGGAGGAAGGCCGAGGCGATGCGCGCGGCATCGAGCCCAAGCACGGCCTGCAGCATGAGCGGAGCGCGAATGCCGATGTCGATGGCTGGATGAGCGCAGGCAAACATCAGCCCCAGCCGCTGATCGGGGAAGTTCGATTCATCGGCGGCCGCGGCGAGACTGTCGGCCATGCTCTCCATGTCGTCACTGGTGTCTTCGCGCCGCCGGCTGCGCACGGTGTCGAGGAATTTGCGCCGCGCGACGGTCAGCAACCATGCTTCGGGATTGGCGGGGCAGCCTTTGCGCGGCCAATCGCCAAGCGCCGCGGCAAAGGCCTCGGCCAGCGCATCTTCGGCCGCGTCGACGTCCCGCGTGCGAGCCGCGAGATAGGCGACGAGCTTGCCATAGCTGCGGCGCGCGACAGCTTCAGCTGTATCGCGCGCCTGCTGGTGGTGGACTTCAGGACTCATCTGCCGTTGTTGGACATGTCCCAGATGGCGCGCACTTCGACTATGCCATGACCGACGCCGGGGCAACGCCCAGCCCAGGAGAGCGCTGCGTCGAGATCGGGCACATCGATGAGGTAGTAGCCGCCCAACTGCTCCTTCGAGTCGACAAAGGGGCCGTCGAGAACCTGCGTTTTGCCGTCGGTGGTGCGCAGGGTGGTTGCCGTGCCGCTGGGGCGCAAACGGTTGGAGCTGACGTGCGCGCCGGCTGCTTTGAGCGCCTCGGTGTAGGCCATGTAAGCGGCATAGCCCTTCTGCTGTTGTTCCGGTGTCATCTTCGCAAAGGCGCTTTCGTCTGCGTAGAGCGTGAGTAGATATTGCATGGGAAACCTTCCTCCGTTTGGATTGTAGGCGGCATTCTCGCTCGCCTGCTCTCATGACGCCGAGAACCGCTCCATTTCGACAACGAGAAACCAGAAATAGAGAGTGGCGAACGGGACAAGGGGACGGCGACGAAAGTTCAGTCTGGAACCAGGCTCGTGGAGTTCAGCGTATTCGAGCAAAGCAGGCGATCGCGTGCTGCGGCTGTAGCCTGGAAGCGGAGCGATTCCGTCCAACGGGACAGCCGGGAGGTCAATTTCAATGTCCCCATTCAAGTCAGCTCTCTTTCTTTGTTCGACGATCGGCTTCATCGCCGGAGCATCCGCAGCCCTTAAGGCCCAACAGCGTGCTCAGGACATGCCGGCAATGCCTGGCATGACACACATGGCGGGGCACATGTACATGACGACCCTGCAACCGCTGAAGGCCGGAGATCAACAGAAGGCGGATGTCATCGCCGCCACGGCAAGGCAGGCGATGGAGCCTTATCGGGATTATCACAAGGCGCTCGCGGACGGATATCAAATCTTTCTGCCCAATGTGCCGCAGCCCATCTATCACTTCACGAAGGCGGAGTATGGATTGGAAGCGCGCCAGCACTTCGATGCTTCTAAACCAACTTCGCTGCTCTACAAGAAGACCGCGGATGGCGGGTACGAGCTGGTGGGAGCGATGTATACCGACCGCGTCAGTGCGAGCGAGGATGAGTTGAATGACCGGATTCCGTTGAGTGTCGCGCGATGGCATCAACACGTGAATTTCTGCAAGGCGCCGGCGGGCCAATGGGCCGCCAACTTCGGTCCCGATGCGAAATTCGGGCTGATGGGTTCGATCACAACCAAGGATCAGTGCGATGCGGCGGGCGGCGACTTCTACCCGCACATTTTCGGATGGATGGTGCACGTGTATCCGTACGAGACCGATCCCAAAAAAATCTGGTCGACCGATGACGATGATATGGACACGACAACATGGATCGCTCTGCTATGCCGGGGTGAAGATGAATTGATAGTTAGAGTTGTAGTGTGCAGATGCTACCTAGGTGTTAGCCACCGCAACTATCCTTCTCTTTCGACATCTATACGCACAGGGGTAGGTAGAAGCTCGATGGAAAAAGCAAAGTCTCCCTTCAATCGATCGGCGATTCCCCTCGATCATGCGGTTCTTTGCCTGGACTGCAATTGCGTGAGCGATGCAAATCGCCAATGTCCCGCGTGTTCCTCAAGAGCGCTGATGAATCTGAGTGTGGTGCTGAACCGGCGCGACGAAGTCGCCTTGGAGCAGGAGTTGGCGGCCGCGTAGGCGTGCACGGACCCTCGCTTACATCGAAGTGCACTGCAACCTTGAGGCTACGGCGAATCGTTAGTTGATTGCGGAGTTACTCTCCGCCCATGCTGTTGACTCAAATCTAAATAAGTCCAATAAATTCATGGAATTGTTAGACGATATTGCTTGTATTCACAGAGCAAATGTGGCTAACATGCGCCCCTACGATCTCACTTCCATCTCCCCAAGAAATGAGGTTCAGGTCCATGTCCACACCACAAAAGGCAACCATCGCATTATCTGAAGGTTTTGAGTTCAACGAAGTTAAGCCAGCACTCACGGCTCTGGCTCCTCCCATACCGAATCCTCCACTGGGTGCGATCGCGCCCTTTGCGGGAGTCACTTTCAAAGGTACGGGGTTCAACACAATCTTCCGCCCGCAGAATGCCGGCTCGCCGACACCTCTTCCCAAGCCCGTTCCCGGCAGCGATAACATTCTCGAGCTCAATCTGACCACGGAAACACTCTCTTTTTCGGCTGCTCTGGGCAGCATTCCCAACCGCGGTTTCGCTCAGAAAGATCTTTTTCTGAACGGTGTCCCGTATGTTCAGTCCATCAACGATGTCACGTTCCCAGGGCAGTCTCCGGCGATTCACTTCGAACCGGGTATCTGGCTTGCCGTGCCTGCAACGCAAGCGCCGCCTATCAACGAGGTGACGTACGCGCGCATGGCTTCGATTCCACACGGCACCACAATTGAGGCTCAAGGGACCGCGATTGGACCGAGCAATCCGCCGCTGAATATTCCTCAGGCGAACATCAATCCTTTTCCCATTGGCGGCGTGCAGCCGCCGATCGGCACGCACCCTTTCCTAAGCCAGGTCGCGACGAACTCGGGCCCGGCCCGCATCCCGCAGGATCTTAGTTCCTACATCGCTGCCGGAACCATCACCCAGGCCATCCTGGACGATCCCAACACGGTGCTTCGCAATCACCTTGCCGGACAGGATCTGGTCAATTTCACGACGATCATCATCTCCACGCAGCCGAATGCACCGCTCTTCGGCGGAGGCACAGACAACATTGCTTTTCTTTTGGGCGACGACAACACTCCGCCCAAGAACCCGAACGCCGACGCGATTCGGATGACTGCGGTGTTCTGGATCGAGACAATTCAGGAGAAGATTATCGTGCCGGTCTACAAGCCCGGCCGTCCACCGCATTTCATCAAGGGGGCGCCGCGGCCCGGTGCGCCCACGCCAATTTTTTTGGTCAAGCCTCCGACCGAGATTACGGCGCCGAAGACGATTACGGTGAACTACACGCAGATTCAGTACTCGCAGACGGTGTTTTTGAACTTTAACGGCTTGACCTGGCCCCACGTCTCAGTGGCCACGCTTGTCGCTGAAAGCCCGATCGAGGTGCTGCTGTAGGCGCGGTCTGCTGAAGGGAAGCAGGCAAATGGAAAGGTCGATGGCGTAGGCCCAACGCCATCGACCCATTGTTCGGCACGCAAGCCTTCCCTTGAACGCAGAGCGCCCACTGTGTAAGCCGAAGCTAAATCGGACGAGAGCGCCACTTCATCTGGAAGCTTGTACGTACTTGAGCAGGCCCAGGTCGCTGGCGACTTTTTCCAGGCGAGCCCGGACCGCTGCATCGGGCGGAACCAGCGGCAGACGAAGATGATCGCCGCACTTGCCCATCAGGCTGAGGACCGTCTTCACCGGTCCGGGATTGGCATCCCAGAAATTCGCTTCGAAGAGCGTGGCGTACTTGCGTTCGAGGGCGCGCGCTTTCAGCCAGTCATTGTGCAGCGCCGCACGAATCATCTCGCCGACTTCGGCAGGAGCTTCATTGGACGCGACGCTGATGAGCCCATGAGCTCCGATGCCGATCGTTGCCAGCGCCAGGTTGTCGTCGCCAGAAAACACCTTGAAGCCCGAAGGCACGTGATGGATCAGCTTGGCGATCTGCGCAAGGTTTCCGCTGGCTTCTTTGATGGCCTGGATGTTGCGTGCGGATTCAGCCAGGCGGACGATGGTGAGCGGCTCGATGTTGGCGGCCGTGCGGCCGGGGACGTTATAGACGCACACCGGGATGGGATCGACGGCTTCAGCCAATGCGAGAAAGTGCCGGTACTGGCCTTCCTGGCTGGGCTTGTTGTAATAGGGATTGGCGGAGAGGATCACGTCGACGCCGCGAATCTGGCTGAGCAGCGACGCGTGGCGCAGAAGAGTCCGGGTGGAGTTGTGCGTGCATCCGGCCCACACCGGGACACGTCCGGCGGCGGCATCGATGACGATGCGCACCGTATCGAGCCACTCATCTTCGTCGAGCGTAGCTGCCTCGCCGGTCGAGCCGCAGGCCACGAGGAAATCGATGCCCGCCCCGATCTGCCAGTTCACAAGTGCACGCAGCGCCTGCTCGTCGATTCCGCCGTCCGCCCGAAAAGGCGTGACGATTGCTGTGCCACAGCCCGTCGTTTCCATCAAAAGTGAGTGTATACCCGGCAAGGGTGAATCAGCAGGGCTGTTTCTGGGCGGAATTCCATGGGAGTGCGGGGCAAGTGAGCCATCAGCCCCCTAAGGTCGCTTGGTCCGCTGTTCCCTGCCTCCGGTATTCGCATTCGAGCATCGTCATCAGGCGTAGGTTGCACCACACGCCGTCCCGATGCGCCGCATCCCGCAGAGTTCCCTCATGGACGAAGCCAAGGCTCTCGTAGAGATGGCGGGCCCGGGCGTTGTCTTCGTAGACATCGAGGAAGAGCCGGTGAGCGTGCAGATCCTCGAAGACCATACGGACGATTTCGGTCAGGATCTTGCGGCCCAGCCCCTTCTCCGGGACGCCGACTACGATCCGCTTCAACTCGATAGCACGATTATCCTCGTTGAGACCGCGCAGTATGGCGTAGGCCTGCAATTGTCCGGGCTCGGTTTCACTCACAAGATAGCGCGCGTCCCCGCTCGCAAGAGTGGCGCGATGGCGTGCCTCGTTCCACTGGCCGACGAAGGCACGTGCGAAGGGCAGACGCTCCAGGGCAAGGAGGCCGGAGATGTCGTCAGTAACCGCGGGGCGAAGCAACATGAGATTCAGATTAACTGTTGAGGGCGCGAGAGTTTGGGGCAGGGTAAGAACGCAACCCGAGTTCCAAATTGCAAGCAAGGCTCGCGCTCGAACCATGACGAAAGGCATGTGTACGTGGTAACCACGCTGTTCCCTGGAGATGAGTACGCGTATACCATTTCTGACAGGGGAGTTCGGGCGCCACGAGCAGTCGCAGTGACCGAACTGGTTGTCCAGGATTCTGTATAGATAGATTTACACCCTGCAATGTTTTCAAAAAACAAAGTTGCAGGCGGCAGTGCCATTTTTCCTCGGATTTGAGCGGATTCTGTACTGCACGCAGCGTGCATTTCCTGCAGGGGCAGTCAGTTTTCTTTTTTTCTTTCGGCCATGAAGGATGCAGGAACTATGAGCGGCAGACCAGAGATGTCGACGACCCTTCAGGATCCAAACATTGAACCCGCTAGCTCTGCGAGTGCAACGATCGCATTGATCGGGCCCAATGCCACGCATCGCCGCGTGATGGCCAAGGCGCTCCTTGGGAGCGACGCGGGTGTTGTCCGCGAGTTCATCGACTACCCCGCCAATCTCGGGGAGATTGCCCACCTGATGGAAGAGCACTTCGATGTCGTGATGATCGACGTCGACAGCGATCAGAGCTATGCGCTGCAGATCATCCAATCGATCGCAGGGAGCAACACCGCGATCGTAATGGCCTACTCCATGCGGGACGATCCGGAGCTGATCCGCGAGTGCATGCGCGCGGGAGCACGCGATTTTCTGCCGCTTCCGGTGGATGCCAGCGCCGAGGCCGAACCTGAGCCAGTGCCTGAGCCGTTGCCTGTGCCTGAAACAGCGCCAGTGCTTGAGCCGGTGCCTGCGCTTGAAACGGCGCCTTCGCCGGAGCCGGAACCTGCGGTCAATCCTGCCGACTTTTTGCGGTCTGAACCCGCAGCGCCGGAGGTAGCAGAAGCACCCCTGAATCCCAGGGACTTCCTGCTGGAGACTCCGCGGAAGGTTGAGGAGCCGTCTGTTTCTGTGCCGGCGTTTCAGCCCCAGGAGTACAGCGTTCCGTCCCGCCCGCAGTTTGTCGATCCGCGGCGCTCCGCAGCGCAACCCGCACCGCAACCCGCATCGCAACCCGCATTTCAGCCCTTGCCGAAACCGGTTGCGAAATCCGCGCAGCAGCCGATACCACTGCCGCCACCGACATCGGAGGTTCGTCGTACCGAAGCGGCGGCGACGCACATCCAGCCGGAAGAGTTGCGCCGGTCCAGCGCCGCAGTCAAGCCCTCTCAGGAGGCGGTGAGCACGCCATCCAAAGGAGATGAAATCGACGCGTGGGACAGCATGTGGATCAAGCCGGCGTTGTCAGGCGCGGCAAAGGCCACGGCGCCAAGCGTCGCTCCAGCCCCTGAAGCACCTGCAAAGCAAACGCCGGGATCTGCGTTTCAAAGCGGCCCGCAGCTAGTGCAGCGGGCGGCGCAGCAGCGGACCGAGGCGCAGTCCGCGCCAAGCCCCGCTGCCACACCGTTGTTTCGGGCGGTTGATTCCGAGCAGGAAGCCGGGTCCCAGCATCCCTGGAAGCGGTGGGCGATTCTTGGAGGAGCATTTCTGGCCGTCATCGGCCTGATCATGCTGGTCTTCTTGCCGTCGCATCGAACCAGCGCTCCGGCCAGCCAGCAGGCTCAGCCCGCGGCCGCACAGACGCAGCCTGCGGACGGGCCAGTGGCATCGGCTCCGCTCGAAACGAGGCCAGCGCCCAAGCCATCCGCTGCCACTCCTCTGAACGATGAGCAACCGCGGCGAGCTCCAGTCTCGTCCGCGATGATGGATGCCCAGTTGAATGCGCCAACACGTATCGCGGGGTCTTTGAAGAAGTCTTCGCAACAGACCGATGACGCGCCCGGCAGCTTCAGCCCGGGAGCCATCGACGGCGGAGGCGCCTTGCCCGGCCAGGTCTTTGGCCAGTCGCGCGGGGTGAAAGTTGTCGCCGCAGTCTCCGCGATTTCCGCCGGGGTTGCCGAGGGCATGCTGGTACATAAGACCGCGCCGGTTTATCCGGAGATCGCCAAGAACGCCCACGTTGGTGGCACCGTTGTTCTGGGCGCCAACATCACGAAGAGCGGTGCTCTGACCAATCTTCATGTTCTAAGCGGTCCTTCGATGCTGCGTAGTCCGGCGCTGGAGGCCGTGAAGACGTGGCGCTACCGGCCGTATATGCTCGACAACCAGCCAGTTGAAGTTGAAACGACGATCCGCGTCGTATTCTCGCTCGCCCCCTGAGGTCCACGGATCCCGGCCAGCCGGGACGCGCCTTGGCAGTGTGCCCTGAGGTACCCGTTCACGGGGACAGCCGGCCAGCCTTACAATTGATCGAAGATCTCGCGGAACTCCCACGCGCCCGACTTGTCTTGCAGCCACTCGGCTGCACGCACCGCCCCCAGGGCAAAGCCGCGCCTGGAGTGGGCATCGTGGCGCAGCTCGATCACATCGTAGTCGCTGCGCGCGGTCACGATATGCTCGCCCTTGGCGTCGCCGATGCGGTGCGATTCAACCGGCACTTCAATTCCCGGCTTCACCGCCAGCACGATCTCCTTCAAGGTAAGGGCCGTGCCCGAAGGGGCGTCGAGCTTGGAAGTGTGATGAGTCTCGCTGATCGAGAACTGATAGCCGTCGAGCCTGGCCAGCTCCGCGGTCAGGCGGAAGAGCTTCTGCACGCCAATAGAAAAATTGGTGCCATAGAGCAAGGCGCCATTCCGGCGGTAGGCCAGTTCCTTCATCTCGGCGAGTTGGTTGTACCAACCGGTTGTCCCGACCACGATTTTTCCGCCCAGAGCGAGCACTGCGCGCATGTTTTCGACGGCAGCCTCAGGAGTAGTGAAGTCGACCACGACGTCGATGCCCGCGAGGTTGGGCGCGGTGAGCGCCGAGGCGCGGAGGTTCTCTGCAATGTCAAATGCCCGCACGCCGTGTCCGCGTTCGCGGGCCACCTCGGCAACGAGCGACCCGGTCTTGCCTTTTCCCAGTACTAGAACTGTCATGCTCTTCCTGTGGCCAACTTTTGTGGTGTGTGCGACGCGGGGAACAGTCGAAGACGTGCGTGAGGGATGCCTTCTTATGTCTGCGTTAAGACGCGGCGCGCTTCAACGTCAAAAACCAGGGGATCGGGATCTTTGAAGAAGGCCGCATGCAGGGAACGCACCGCCTCATCGGCATCGTCTTCTTCGATCATGAAGCTCATGTTAATCTCGCTCGCTCCCTGCGAGATCATGCGCACGTTGATGTGGCGGATGGCGGTGAAGACCTGGGCGG
>CAZPEZ010000102.1:0-14954 GCA_964585715.1 uncultured Occallatibacter sp. | reverse complement strand
GCACCGGGGTTATTGACTATTTCGCCATTAACGGGGGGTGGGGTCGTGGTCTGACCTCTCGGAAAGAATTCCGGGGTCTGGGCTGTCCTTCCGCGACCAGGAGCACCTGGCGACGCCGCCTTTTGTTTACCCATAGAATCCAGTCTGGCCGATCGAGGCGTAATCCTACGCAAAAGGTCCCTGCAGCAAGAGTTCCTGTCGCGTGTTTCCGCTTTACCAGGCGGGGACTTTCGTGTGCACCGCTGACCGTGAGCTTTTCCACGATCGCCCGCTTCAGCGAGATCGTGACAAGCTGAATCTCTCCTCTGTAGCCTTCTCAGCCGCGCGCCAGGCCCTCCAAGCGGCTTCCGGCGCAGCGCGTCCTTCTGGACAGCCAGTCCCCTTAATTCCCGGCAACCAGCTGCCAGTACGCCAAACTCCCCAACGGCACCTTCGACAATCCAGGTCGCGGCGCCAACTGCCCCTTCAGGAACTTCAGCAGATCTTCCACCACATTGCGATTGTCGCCAAAGTAGCTGTGGCCCAGCGCATCCATGCTGAGCTTCGACACGTCCACCGTGTCGAGACCCTGCATCACGATGGTGTCGCTGCCCGCTTCGCCGGCCCGTGGTTCTTTGTGGAAGAGAAGATGAGAAGCCGCGAGCGCCTGGTCGTGCTCCGAAACATAGAGCGTGACCTTGTTCTGCGGGTTGTGAATCTGCGCCGCCAGTTGCATAAAGACATCGCGATCGACATCGGGCGCGGCAAACACGACCGTGCTGAATTTTCCGAAATCCTTGAACTGCGGGTCGGCCGCCAACTGCGCCAGGACCGGCAGCAGCGCGCGGTTGCCCATGCTGTGGGCGATTAGGTGAACAACGGTCGCTCCTGAACTGGCAGCGACGTCTTCGAGAAACTGCTTGAGGTTTCCGGTGGTATCTTGCACGCTCTGCTCGTCGTCGAGATAGCCGAAGAGGCTGCCACGCGACGGCCAGCTATAAAAGATGGGCGCGCCCTTGAAGCCGAAGTCATAGGCCAACTGCGCGGTCCGGATCGCCGCATCCTCGAAACTCACGTTGTAGCCGTGCACAAAGACGAATGCCTCTTTCCCCGGTGACGCCGCCACCATCCCCGCAACATTCTTCAGGAACTGCGCCTTTGCCTCCGACTCGACCTTCTGCAAAACGATGTGCTTCTCCGGATCGGGGTGGAACTCGAGCTTCCAGATGTCGGGCCGTTCCACCTCGGCCAGCACATGGGTCTCCGGAACGCTGACGTCGCACGAGCCGTACGACAGCGCCCCGTTATCCGATCGCGCCCCCAGATACTCCAGCGAGCCCTGCTCGGTTTGCGGCTTCCGGTCGGTCGCATAGAGTACGTGGACCACGGTGAAGCCGGTGCTCGCGCCACGCTCCGTGGGCTGGGCCGGAAGAACCAAGACAAATGCATGGTCAGGGGTACGCCCGGATGTGTCGACCCTGAATTCCCTCTCTGCCTCACCAAAACCAGCAGCGGAAGCATGCACCAAATACGGACCGGGCGTCATCGCGATGCCCAGGAAGGCGAATTTTCCGTACACGTCCGTGCGCGTGTCCGCGACCGTGCTATCGCTCGTTGACCCCGCACGAATATCCACCCGTGCGCCGGAGACAGGCTTTCCATCCGGCCCACTCACGGTGCCCTGCACATTCACGAGAGCTACAAAGCTCTCGCCGCCCTGTGCCCAGACGCGAGTTTGCATCACCGAGAGCAGAAGCAGGGAGACCAGGATGCTTAGCCTGAGTCGACGCATAAGAGGCCTCATCTTCTGGAAGGAGAGAATTGACGCCGGCATAACGCCACAGATCCGTGAAGGGGAGCGCCATCACCTCGGGGCAGGGGAAGACGCATACAGCTTAAGCCGGGTGAGACCATCTTCCCGAAACCATTGCCTGCTGTCAACGCCAATCCTGCCTGGCCCGCGATATCTGAAGTGGTTTGAGCTGTCAGAACACTGCATCTTCGCCTGCCGCTCGGCGTCTAAAATTACTAGAGATGTCCGACAACCTGTATCTGAGTTTGTGGTACCCCAACCTGCGCATCGCCTCACTCCCCGACAAACTGGTCTCGGTTCTGGGAACCTTTGCAGGTTACGGCGGAGAAGCCCGCGTCTACGCCGCCACGGTTTGGCCCGTGGGATGGAGTGAGGCTCCGGTCTTTCAGAGTGTGTATGGTCTGGGCGAACAGGGAGCGGACCCGAAGCAGGCCATCGAGGACGCCCTCGAATTGCTCCATGACGACTATGCCTATGAGTTCCAGATCGCCTGGAATCTCTGGGAATTCGAACCTGCCGAACACCTTGATCCCCGATGGATGCGCCAGCCGCGACTGGTCCGTGTCACTGCATTCGGCCCGCTCTTCGATGAAGGAGCCTACGAGCAGGAGGGCCACATCCGCATCGATTTCGGCAGCGACGCAGCGTTCCTCGAAGAGGATGCCGAACTCAATGCCATCTCCGCGCGCCACGTCGAAGAGAACGTGCGGCAGCTTGTCGAGCTCACCGCAGCCATCGAAAAATCTTCCGGAGCCACTGCGCGTTTGCTATGGAGTGAACTCGGAGAGAGCCTTGCCCAGCGTCTTGCTGCACGGCTGGGCATGGAGAACTAAGCAGTGCGCTTCACCATCGAGCGGATTCGGACCACGATCCTGATCGCGGGCGTGCTGCTCGTGGCGGCACTCGGCGTTTTGCTTACGATCGGACACTGGAAGAGCCCGTTTAGTCGCCGAGACCTGCCGAAAAAGCTCGGCATCGATATTCAGCAGGAGGCCAACGGCTTCACGCAAGCCACCTTCAACGCAGGCCACGCCAAATACAAACTCACCGCATCTAAGGTCGAGCAGCTCAAGGACAATCGCTTTCGTCTGCACGCGGTCAGGATCGAAATGTACGGACCGGACGGCGCGGGAACGGATCGCATCGAGGGTTCCGACTTCGAATACGATCAAAAGGCCGGCATTGCCAAGGCTGCTGGACCGGTCGAGATTACGCTTGATAGGCCGCCACAGTCTCAATCATCGACGTCAAATAACACCTCGAGCCGTGAGAATCACGCCGCCGCGACCCCAGACCAGTCAAGTCTGCGCCAGATTCATGTCAAGACCGTCGGCCTGACCTTCGATCAGAACTCGGGCGTTGCCACCTCCGCCAACCACGTCGAATTCGATCTTCCCCAGGCGTCGGGAAGTGCGATGAGCGCCTCGTACGATTCGCAACATGGCCAGCTCGTGTTGGCGGGCGCGGTGGAGTTGAATGTGCGGCGAGGACCGAACCCGGTCGAGATCCAGGCTCAGCATGCCGTGTGCGACCGGGATGCATCGAAGTGCAGCCTGACAGCAGCAACGGCCCGATATCGAGATGGAGATGCGCAAGCTGGGCAATCGCAGATACTCTTTCGCGAGGACGGTACGGTCGATGAACTCGAGGCTGCGAATGGTCTGGTGCTGAACACAAAAAACCGAGGCCGGGTTGCGGCGCCAACCGGGCAGCTGAGCTTCGATGCAAAGAACGAGCCGACCCACGGTCACCTCGAAGGCGGCGTAATCCTGGACTCGGATCAGGGGGGTCGTACATTTCACGGATCGGCTCCAATGGCAGATCTGCAGTTCTCCTCTGCGGGCTTGCTCCGCAGCGTACATTTGGAGCGGAACGTCACCTTCGCAACCGACGAGCAGACCGGCGATGCAAGCGCCCCAGTGCGCGTCCATCGAACTTGGGCATCTCCTGTGGCCGACGTTGCTCTTCGAGACGTAGGTGCCGGGCGAGTGGCTTTGGATTCGGTGCAGGGAACCGGCGGGGTTGTTGTCTCCAGCGACAGCCGCCGTGGCAATGCGGCTCCAGCCCGTGCCCGCATGACAGCAGACGAAATGAAAGGATCCTTCGGCGCAGACTCTGCGCTGACCGCGATGACCGGCACGGGCCACGCTACCCTCGACCAGACCTCGGAATCCGGCACGCGTCAGACAGCGGGCGGCGATCGGGTCGAAGCTCAGTTCACGGGTCAACACGCGATTGCGAACGGCGGCCTTCCGAGTCATCCGGCTCAGCCCCGAGCCCAGCCCGAAACTGGCGCCGCTCAGATCGATCGAGCCTCGGTGGTCGGCCATGTTGTTCTCACGCAGCAGGCGGCGGCTTCACCGGGCTCAGTCCCTCCTGCAGCGCTGCGCGCTACCGCGCAGCGAGCCGATTACGAAGGCGCAGGGGAGTGGCTGCATTTGATCGGAACACCCCACGTGGAGAATGGAGAGATCGCGCTCGATGCCGAGAAGGTCGATCTAGCCCGCGCCTCGGGCGATGTGTTTGCCCATGGATCGGTGAAAGCCACCTGGTTCGGGAAGCAAGGCGCCGCGCTGGGTGCGCAGGGACCGGCTCATATCGTAGCCAGCGAGGCACAGATGCATCAGGCTAGCGGCGAAGCGGCCTTTCGCGGGAATGCGCGTTTGTGGCAGCAGGCCAATTCCATCTCGGCTCCTGTCATCGTTCTTGACCGGACTCGACAGACTCTCTCGGCGCAAACTGCGAATCCAGCCGATCCTGTGCGCGTCGTGCTGCTCAGTGCCGCCAACATGCAGCCGTCCAGGGCGGGAAAGGCCGGCTCTCCCTCCGTCGTAAGGGTGCGCGGCGGCGATTTGAAGTACTCCGAAGCCGAGCGCAAGGCAGTCATGCACGGCGGCGTGCTGGCGGGGGTGGTGGCCGAGACCGGGGATGCGACGACTCAGGCCCAGGAGGTGGATCTTCTTCTCCTGTCTCCCGGGAATCATTCCGGAAAGGACGGCGGCTCCGCGCAGGTCGACCGCATGACGGCCAGCGGCAACGTCTCGATCGAAGCCGACGGAAGACGCGGGACGGGCTCTCGGCTCGACTACTCAAGCGAGCGGGATGAGTACGTTCTCACCGGTACGGCCGCCAATCCTCCGCGGCTGACCGACCCAGAGCGTGGAACGGTGACCGGCGAGTCTTTGATTTTCAACAGTCGCGATGATAGCGTCAATGTCGAAGGCGGCCAGCGCGCAACCACAACCGAGACCACCGCCCCCAAGCGGCAGTAGACCGGCTGCAGGAACTTGATGGATACATTAATCGCCGAGGGAATCGGCAAATCGTACAAAGGCCGGCAAGTCGTTCGCGGAGTCAGCCTCAAAATCTCGCGCGGAGAAGTCGTCGGGTTGCTGGGACCCAACGGAGCCGGCAAAACCACGAGCTTCTATATGATCGTCGGCCTGGTGCCGCCTGAGACCGGGCGCATCCTGGTCGACGAGGCCGACATCACTCGCGTCCCCATGTATCTCCGGGCGCGCAACTTCGGCATCAGCTATCTGCCCCAGGAGCCCTCCGTCTTTCGCAAGCTCACCGTCGAGGAGAACATTCTCGCCGTGCTTGAGGCCCAGCCGCTCGATGTGCGCGAGCGACGGGCTCGAACCGAGCGTCTCATCCAGCAGCTCAATCTTGGGCACATTCGTACCACGCGAGGTTATGCGCTATCCGGAGGCGAACGCCGGCGCGTTGAGATCGCTCGGGCGCTCTGCATTCAGCCGAACTTCATTCTGCTCGACGAGCCATTTAGCGGCATTGACCCCATCGCCGTCCTGGAGCTGCAGAAGATCATCTTCGACCTGAAAGCCAGTGGGATCGGCATCCTGATCACCGACCACAACGTCCGCGAGACCCTGAGCGTGACCGATCGCGCCTACATCATCGCCGAGGGAAAAATCTTCCGCACTGGAACGCCGCACGAACTCGGCAACGATGTCGAGGTCCGTCGCGTCTATCTCGGCGAAGGCTTTTCGCTGAGTTGAGGGGGCTCGCTCGGAACCGTCTTATGTCCCGGAACCCGTCGGGACCTTTCTAAGTATTGACAGGCAACTCCCCAAGGCGGCCTGGGGGCCACCTCTGCCGATCGTAGACTTCCCGGCGTGACGCAACCCGATTTGGGAACAAGGTACCTGCGGATGGCGCCTCGCTTTCGGCTGGCTTCTCATCCGATTACACTTAAGTGGTTAGACGTTGTACAGGAATCGAACACCGCATGCCGCTACTGCAACCCAAACTGAATCTCAAGGTCGCGCAGCGCCAGGTCCTCACCCCGGGCCTCATGCAGATGGTGAGCGTGCTCGCGCTCAACAAGCTGGAACTGAAGGAGATGATAGACGCCGAGATGGTCGAAAACCCCGTCCTTGAGGAGATCGACGAGACGGTACCCATGCTCGACGAGGTCGCCGGCCGGGTCGAACGCCAGGAGCGAGTCGAGCGCCTGGAGCACGCGGAGAACGGCACCGCTGAAGCGCCTGCCACCCCCAACGATCCGTTCAACGAAGTCGATTTTGGTTCCTATTTCCAGGAATACCTGGATCCTGGCTATAAGACGCTGCCCGAGTTTGATGACAACGAGCGGCCCTCCTTCGAAAACTTCCTTTCTCAGCCAACTACCCTGGCCGATCATCTCGCCTGGCAGCTGGGCGCCTCCACCGTCGATCCGCGCCTTGAGCAGGTGGCGGAATTCATCATCGGCAATCTCGATGGAGACGGCTATCTTGCCGTCAGCGAAGAGGAGCTCGTGGCAGCGCTCCGGGAGTTTCCTGGAAGCCATGATCTTGACGACGAGGCGGCTCTCGACGTTGTTCGGCGCGCCATTGACCTCGTGCAGCATCTCGATCCTCCGGGAGTGGCGGCGCGCGATCTTCGCGAATGCCTGCTGATTCAGATCAAGGCGCAACAGGAGGAGTTCGCCCAGGTCTACGCCCGGCGTAGCGATGAGCTCGCCGACGAATCCCGTGGCAGTTTCCGCGCCGACGCCGAAGCCAAGCTCGAAGAGCGGAAACGCTCGGTGGAGATCGCCGAGCAGATCGCGGACCGCCACCTGAGTCTCGTCCAGAAACGCGATGTGAAAGATCTGGCGCGCGCTCTGCAGGTATCGCCCGTCGAAACGCAGGCAGCCGTCGAGTTCATTCGCACTCTCGATCCGCGGCCCGGCCGCCTCTACAATCGCGAACAGACCCGGCTGATTGAGCCCGACGTGGTTTTTGCCAAGCGCGGCGGCGAGTGGATCGTCTCCATGAACGAGGAAGACCTTCCCAGCCTGCGCCTCAGCCAGCGCTACAGACGCATGCTGGTCGCGGAAGGCACTGAGAAAGAAGTCAAAGAGTACGTGAAGGAGCGTTTCCGGTCTGCCCTGCAGCTGATGCGCAACATCGCTCAGCGCAAGAGCACCATCCTTCGCACCTGCGAGGTCATCGTTCGGCGTCAGGGAGATTTCCTCGAAAAGGGTATCGAGGCGCTGCGCCCCATGATGATCAAAGAGGTCGCTGAAGAGATCGGTGTGCATCCCTCCACCGTCAGCCGCGCTGTGGCCAACAAGTATGCCCATACGCCCCAGGGCGTGGTCGAGCTGCGCTTCTTCTTCTCCGAGGGATCGAACGGCCCCGAAGGCGCTGACACGCCCTTGCTCGTCCTCAAGCGCAAGGTCCGTAAACTCATCGAGGAAGAGGACCCACGGCATCCGCTCACCGACGATCAGCTCGCGGCAACTCTTCAGTCCCAGGGTATTCAGCTGACCCGCCGCACCGTCGCCAAATATCGCGAGGATATGAACATCCCGTCAACCCATCAGCGCCGTCGGCGCGACGCCTAGGGCTCCGCCAAAGCAGTTTTTCCTTTCCTGAAACAGGTGTGCCGAGATTTTCCGTCGCGTTGCAATTTGCAGCCGCCTCGCTCGCTATAATGCGTCACATGCGCTGCTGCACCGCGAGCCGTTTTTCGGCGGCTACGACGTTTGCTCCGCATAACCGGAGGGCTGACGATGCAAGTCGAATTGACAGCCAGACAGGTAAAAGTCTCCAAGGCTCTGCGTGCTCAGGCCGAGGAGGGCATGGACCGCATTGCGCGCATCATGGGTCGCACGACGACGGCCAGCGTGACCTTTCGTGTCCAGCGGCATCTGCAGATCGCCGAGTTAACCGTAAAGTCGCGGTCCCAAACCATCGTGGCGTCAGGGCAGGCAGACTCGCAGGAGTCTGCACTGCGCGATGCACTTGCCCACGCCGAACATCAGGCGCTTCGCTACCGCGACAAACACATGGCGCGCAAACGCATGCCCAAAGAGGAGAAGACTTTGACCGCCCCGCCCGTTGCGCGTCCCAAGGTGCGTCCATCGGAGTCGCAGGAACCAGGCGTCAACGGGACATCGAACGCTAGGACTGTGATCCCAGTGCACTCGTTTCCCGCCAAAGCGGCGATTGTCGAGCCGCACATCCTCGAGAGCGCCGAAGCCATCGCCATCAAGCCGATGACCATCGAAGAAGCCGTCAAGGATGCTGAGTTTCGCGACCGCGATCTCCTCGTGTTTCGCAATCCTGGCGGTGACCTGTACGTGCTTCATCGCCGTCGCGATGGCCAGATGGAGTTAGTCGAGATTCCCTGACGCGATTGCTGGTCCAGCCGCTCTACACACCGCGCCTCAACGCCGAAATCTCAGAGCGCCCGTCAGGACGTGTTACTCAGAGGCCATCCTTTCATCGCGCCGCAACTCTCGCGCGCATCGATTCGGTGTACGATGAGCCATGGTATCTTCGCCGCAGGTGTCCCCAAAACTCACCGGCAAGCCGCCTGCCGACCACGTCGTGCCCATGAAGACGCCGAAGAAGGAGCTGGTCATCGTGACCGGTATCTCCGGCGCAGGCAAGGCTTCGGCCCTTCGCAACTTCGAGGACCTCGGATATCACGCCGTCGACAACCTTCCACTCGAACTCCTCACCGAATTTGCTGGATTAGTCGGGAAATCAGGCGAGATCGAACGCGCGGCCATCGTTGTGGATATTCGTGAGGGGCAAACGCTCGATCGCTTGCCCGAAATCCTGAAACAAGTCAGGCACATCCTGCCCACTCGTGTTGTCTTTCTCGACGCACAGGATTCCGTTCTCGTCCGGCGTTACTCCGAAACCCGCCGGCCACATCCGTTGCGCCGATCGGAAACCGTAGAACGGTCGATTGCCGAAGAGCGGCAGCTGCTCGATCCCATCCGCAACGTCGCCGACACCCTCGTCGACACCTCCAACTTCAATGTGCACGAGCTGCGTGCGCACATTCAGCAGCGATTCGGACACGAAGAACAGACCAAACGCCTGCTCGTGAGCTGCCTGAGTTTCGGCTTCAAGAACGGTGTGCCGCTCGATGCCGACCTCGTGTTCGACGTGCGCTTCCTGCCCAATCCGCACTTCGTTCCCGAGTTCCGCAAAAAAACAGGCAAGGATCCGAAGGTTGCAGCCTACGTGCGCGGCTTTCCGCAGACCAAGGAATTCCTTACCAGAGTAACCGACCTGATGCTCTATTTGCTTCCTCACTACGTCGAGGAAGGGAAGAGCTACCTGACCGTAGGCTTCGGCTGCACCGGCGGCCAGCACCGCAGCGTCATGATGGCCGAAGAGATGTCGAAGCGCCTCCGCAAAGCCGGCTACCAGGTAAAGGCCGTCCATCGCGACGTCCCCCGCTAATCACCGGATCGCCGATCAGGTCTCAGTTCATCGAACCATCGCGAGACTGCGTCTTCATAGTCCTTTGATCTGCCCGAATCGGTCGTCCACACCCGAGTCTTGCGCGCGTCGACTTCGTCGTACGCCTTCTTCATGAACCCGTGACTACCCATTTGAGATTCAAACCACAGAGAAGGAACGTTCAGCGTCGCCGCAGCCTCCAGCAGGTCCCAGCGATCCTCGACCAATAAGTGCGCAGGCACAAACCGCGCGCGGGGATCGCGAAATACCACCACCTCCGGCGACTCCGCTGGATCGTCGAGAACCACGCCCGCAATTTCCGGATGGACCGCAGCGACTTCCAGCGCGAGATCTGCCCCAAGGCCCGATCCGGCCAGCACAATCGAGTCACCAGGAATATGCCGTGTTTCCGTCAGGTACCGGATGGCCGATTCTGCATCCTCGCGCCAGTGCTTTTCGCTCGGCCGTTCAAACCGGCTCGCGCCGTAGCCACGATAATCGAACACCAACAGGTTCACCTTCGCGTCATGCAAGGAGACCACAGCAGGCACAACATCCCCGATGTTGCCATTGGCGCCGTGCAAATAGATCGCGGTAAATCGGCTCTCCGGCGGTCCGGGAATCCACCATCCGTGAAGCTGAGGCTGCCCCGCTTCAGTTGTCGCGAAATCGATCGAGTCAAACGGCAGTTCAGCGCTGGCCGGGGTTTGCGTGATCGTCGTTTTCGGATGGTAGAGGAGCTGCCAGCTTCCCAGCCAGAACACCAGGCAAAGGGCCGCCCAGACGCAGAGCGCAGCTCCTGCAACCGCGATGCAGAATGCCGCCGCAATCCAGCGGGGAGAAACGACCAGAGGCGCTGAACTGCCTTGCTGCACCTGCTGCGGCGCTGCCACAGGCCCCTGCTGTTGGCGCTGATCGGACTTGCCTCCACTGGATCGCACTCCTTTATGCTAATTGCGTGTTCGGCGCCGGAGATTGAGCGTCGCAAAGGAGTCCGCCATGGCCGAGTTTGTCCGTATCTGCGCTCAATCTGAGCTCCCCGCCATCAATCAGGTGTGTGAGTTCGTTGTCCATGACCGCGCCTTGTGCATAGCCAACGTGGGCGGCCAGATCGCGGTCCTCGATGGAATCTGTCCGCACGAAGGCGGCCCGCTCGGCGAAGGATCCATCGAAGAGGGCAGAGTCGTATGTCCCTGGCATGGCTTTGCCTTCGACGTTCACACTGGAGTTGCGAGCGACGACCCTGAATTTCGAGCGCAGGTATTCGAAGCCAAGGTCGAGAACGGCGAGTTGCGCGCGAAGCTCTGACTCCCAGCGCCGCTCTACGAGTTCTTCGCGGGTACTTTCTTTTCCTCTCTTCGCGCCTCCGAGAGCCCAATGGCAATCGCCTGCTCGGGATTCGTCACGATCTTGCCGCTGCGCCCGGATCGCAGCTTGCCCGCCTTCATCTCCTGCATCTCCGTCGCCACGTTCTTCGCCGCTGATGGGGAATACTTCCGGCCCGAAGACTTCTTCCCGACGCTCTTCTTTGCACTCGTCCGTGTCGCCATGTGCTTCTCCTCGAAGCTGGGATGGCTTAGGCTCCGCGGCAGTTGTCTGCACGGGATCAGCTCCAAAACAAAGGGCCGCACCCTGGGGCACGGCCCACCGATTCCGGAAATGCTGATTAGTACTTCACGATCGCCGTAAACGAATCCGGCTTCAGACTCGCGCCACCCACCAGCGCCCCATCGATCTCCTCCTGGCAGCACAGGGCTGTGGAGTTATCGGGCTTCACGCTGCCGCCATAAAGGATGCGTATCTTCGCGGCGATGTCCGCGCCCAGCAACTTCGCCACTTCGGCGCGGATGATCTTGTGAGCGTCGACCGCCATCTCCGGTGTGGCCGTCTTGCCTGTGCCAATCGCCCACACCGGCTCGTATGCGATCACGATGGTCTTCGCCGCGTCCGGCGTGATTCCCGCAAACGCTCCTGTGACCTGCGTCTTCAATACCGACTCGGTCTTGCCCGCCTCGCGTTCCGCCAGTACCTCGCCGACGCACACCACGGGTACGATCCCGTGCTTCAACGCCGTGTGCAGCTTCTTGTTCACAATCTCGTCGGTCTCCGCGAAGTACTGGCGCCGCTCCGAGTGGCCAATCAGCGTATGTGTTCCGCCCACAGCAATCAGTTGCCCGATCGATGTCTCACCCGTATAGGCGCCTTCTTCGGCGAAATGGATATTCTGCGCGCCGATCGCGATGCTGGATCCTTTGGCGGCTGCGATCACCGCAGGGAGCAGCACCGGCGAGGGAAACAGCGCGATCTCGTCCCGCGTGTGACCTGCAACAAGAGGCAAAAAAGCGTCAACAAACGCCTTGGCTTCCGCAGGCGTTTTGTACATCTTCCAATTGGCGGCAATCAGTTTCTTTCGTGACATGTGTTGGTCATCCTCAAACCGATTCTATCGAACAGAGGAACACGCGCCGGGTGACCGGGAGCACAACAGGACACGCCGTCCATGGCGCAATTTGGCATGAGTAGTGATTGAGAGCGGCGCTATTGCTGCGAGCCGGACGCACGAATCGCCGACAAATCGGAGGGCACTTCACCGTTCAGGAAGGCGGCTCGATGCTCGGGGTCACCCAGGTCCATCGCGAAGTGATACCAGGTTCCATCCTGAAGGATGGCCATATTCCACGGGCCTGAAACGGAATCTGAAAACTGCCAGACAATGTGGTAACCCTCTTCGTTGGTAAATCCCTCAAGGTCGGCCTGGATAATCGATTCGCCGCGTTCCCAAAGATGCGAGCGCAGGGCATGGAGTACATTACTGCCGTCTTCGGTGTCGCCTCCTTGTAAGTGCTGAAAGGCATAAATCGTCCTGACGGAAGCTAGATACTCATGGAGCCAGGCGACGCCGCTTGAAGGTTCGCAATTCTGCGTCTCTTCGATGAACTCCGCGACTTCATCCTGGCCAAGGGAGCCATCCGTGACAGGGCTCCTCTCGATGATCGCGACCTCGACCCCGTCGTTGCCGGAGAGCAGAAGCGTCTCCCATGCCTCCTCTTCGCCGCTTTCGAGGTTCAGCTTGTACTCAGGATGCTCCGTGCGCACCCATTGCGCGAGTTCGTCGAACGCCGGGAACTGCTCATCTTTGGACAAGACTCGCGTGTAGTAACTCAAGTTTCCTTACTCCTGTGGCCGCTGTCCTCGTATAAAGAAGCCCCACATCCACGAAAGGTTCTCGCGCTTGGATGTGGGACTTTGATTGATACTGCTTGCGGCCGTTATCGATTCGTCAGCGCTTCCACGCCCGGTAGTTTCTTGCCCTCAAGAAACTCCAGGCTCGCACCGCCGCCAGTCGAGATGTGCGTAATCTGATCCGCCACACCAGCCTGATTGATGGCACTCACCGAGTCGCCGCCGCCGATGATCGAGATAGCAGCCTTGTTGGCTGCGACCGCCTTCGCAATCGCATTCGTTCCCACCGCAAACCGCGGAAACTCAAACACGCCGGCAGGGCCGTTCCACACAATCGTGCGTGCCTTCGAGATCACGTGTTCAATTGCCGCAATCGACTTCGGTCCGATGTCGAGCCCTTGCCAGTCGGCAGGGAAGTCCTTCGATGTATCCCACGTCTGCGTCTTGGCATCGGCGGCAAAGTTGTCTGCCAAAATATTATCGACCGGCAGCAGGAGTTCCACTCCCTTGATCTTCGCTTTCTCCAGTGTCGCTTTTGCAAGCGCGATCTTGTCTTCTTCCACGAGCGACTTGCCTGTGCTCACGCCCAGGGCGCGCTGGAACGTGTAGGCCATGCCGCCGACAATCACCAGCGTATCCACCTTGTCGAGCAGGTTCTCGATCACGTCGATCTTTCCCGAAATTTTTGATCCGCCGATGATCGCCACAAAGGGCTTCTCCGGCGCTTCCAGAGCCTTGCCCAGATATGTGATTTCCTTTTCCATCAGCAGGCCGGCCACGGCGGGCTTCAGATAGTGCGTGATCCCCTCTGTCGAGGCGTGCGCGCGGTGCGCCGATCCGAACGCGTCGTTGACATAGACCTCGGCGAGTAGCGCAAGCGCCTTCGAGAAACCAGGATCGTTCGCCTCTTCCTCCGCGTGGAAGCGGAGATTCTCGAGCAGCAATACTTGGCCCGACTCCAGTTGGCGCGCCATTTCGCTCGCAACCTCTCCCACGCAGTTCGGGGAGAAGCCCACGTTTTCCGCAGGGCACACATCCTTGTCGATCAATGCGCGCAGGCGGTCGACGACGGGGCGCAGGGAGTATTTCGGATTCGGTTTTCCTTTAGGCCGGCCGAGATGCGAGGCCAGGATGACCTTGGCGTTGCGCCGCAGCGCGTATTCAATGGTGGGAAGCGTAGCCACAATACGGGTATCGTCCGTGATTTCCTTGCCGTCTTCGGTGAGCGGCACGTTGAAATCGACGCGAATGAAGACCCGCTTGTTGGTCAGTTCAATATCGCGAATGCTGAGCTTTGCCATGATGTCTTCCTCGGAACAAGTGGACAGGGATGAGGGACTAGGAGACGCGTGATTCGATCACCGCGTCAAACTCGATTTCGATGCGCCATGCCGGATTCAGCAGCTTGGCGACTACAACCATGGTTGCGGCAGGACGCGTTGCGGTGAAAAACTCCCCATGGATGCGTCCGATCGCTTCCCAATCCTCGACATGGGTCAGAAACATGCGGGTGCGAACAACATCTTTGAACGATGCTCCCGCTTCGGTCAGCGCCTTTTCGGCGATGGCGAAGATGCGGCGCGTTTGACTCGCTGCGTCTTCATTGTCCGCCCCAACAGGCCCAGTCCCGGCGACGTGCACGGAGTTCCCCACGCGCACGGCACGCGAAAACCCGATGATGGGCTCGTAAGGAGAACCGCCGCTGATGTTTTGGCGCATAGCAATCCTAAGGATGAGTTCACAGTTCTTAGTTCGTAGTTCACAGGCGAGCATGCCTGCGAACCTGCAACTAAGAACTGTGAACTACGAACTGCTTTACAGCCCCTTCTTCGCCAGGAAGCCGATCAGGTCGACAACGCGGTTCGAGTAGCCCCACTCGTTGTCGTACCAGCTCAGCACCTTCACGCTATTGCCGACCACCTTGGTCAGAGGCGCGTCGACGATCGAAGAAAGCTTGTTGCCCTTGAAGTCGGAGCTGACGAGCTGGTTCTCTTCGTACCCAAGAATGCCCTTGAGCTCGCCTTCGGCAGCGGCCTTGAGCGCGGCGTTGACGGCCTTGACGTCGGTCGGCTTCTCGGCGACGTAGGTCAGGTCGACGATGGAAACGTTGGGAGTCGGAACGCGCATGGAGAAGCCATCGAGCTTGCCGGCGGTCTCAGGAAGAACGAGCTTCAGCGCTTTGGCGGCGCCAGTCGAACTGGGAATCATGTTGATCGCGGCTGCGCGGGCGCGGCGCAGGTCCTTGTGCGGGAAATCGAGGATGACCTGGT
>CAZPEZ010000101.1:0-14970 GCA_964585715.1 uncultured Occallatibacter sp. | reverse complement strand
TCGGGGATCCTGCCTGCGGCGAATACATCGGACGGCCACAACATCACCAACGTGTCCAACCCGATCGACGTGGTGGACACGGTGGTCCGCATCGACCACAAGTTCAACGACAAGTGGACGGTCCTCGGTCACTACATGGAAGACAAGGTGACCCAGGGCTATGCGCAGCCTGAACTGGGCTGGCTGTGGGCGAGCTATAACACCGTCACCAGCACACTCGCGAACCCTTCGGATTCGGCGGCCATCAAGCTGAGCGGCACCATCAATCCGAACCTGTTGGTCGAAGCCAGCATCAACTACGACGGCAACGTCATCAACATCCTCGACTCCAAACTAGCGGATCTTCCATCCGGATGGAGCGTGAAGCCCTTCTTCAACACCGGCAACCCGTATCTGCCCGGTGTGGGCGGCGGCTGGGGTGGTCCGTACTATGTTGGGGAAGACATGGGATCGGCCCCGTGGCACAACGCAGCTCGCGACTACGAGCCCAAGGTAGATATCTCGTACACCATGGGCAAACACGCCATGAAGTATGGCTTCAGCTACAACCGCTACACCAAGAACCAGCAGCTGTTCGGCGATGCCGAGGGCACCTTTGGCTTCGGGAACCTGACCAACGACTCGTTCATGGATATGTTGCTGGGTCTGTCGAGCAGCTACGCGCAGTTCCAGGCGGTGCCGATCCGGCACTACGTGAACCAGACGCCTTCGGCTTATGCCATGGACAACTGGCACGTGACGCCGCGTCTCAGCTTGCAGCTCGGTCTTCGTTACGACGCCCTGCCGCACGCGTGGGAACGGAGCAACGCGGTGGCGAACTTCGATCCGTCCCTCTACTACTCGAGCGAGGCGCCGCAGTTCAACGCCGATGGTTCGCTCAATCCCAACGGTCCTGGATTCCAGGTAGCCAACGGAAATCGTTTCTATCTCAACGGCATGGGTCTTGCTGGTGTGAACGGTTTCCCCAAGGGCCTGGTGGTCAACGACTACAACACGCTGCAGCCCCGCGTCGGCTTTTCTGAGGATCTCTTCGGCAACGGCAAGACCGTTCTCCGCGGCGGCTTCGGAACCTTCTTTGAACGCCTGCAGGGCAATGACATCTACAACGCAGCCACCTCGCCGCCGTTCGCTTTCAGCCCGAGCGCAAGCAAGGTGTATCTGAGCACCCCAAGCACCAGTTGGGTCACCGGCGCAACCGCCGCAACCCCGACGTTTCCGGCGGAAATGGCCAACCTTGCCAAGACCTACAAAGCACCAGCTGCTGCGCAGTTCAGCTTCGGCATACAGCATGAGCTGAGGCCGTCGATGATCTGGGTGGTGCAGTATGTCGGTAATCTGGCGTGGCACCAGAACATCTTCCACCACATCAACACCTTCCCGATCAACACCGACATCACCACCCGTTGCAACGAGGGGGACGGAAACGACAAGTATGCCGGCGATGTCTGCCCCAACGGCCAGGCACCGGCCAACCTGGCGATTCCTGATGAGTTCCGTACCTATCCGGGATTCTCCGACATCCAACAGGAAGAGAACACCACCAACGGCAACTACAGCGGCTTCCAGACCGGCCTCCGGATCCAGAACAAGTGGGGCCTCAGCGGCGAAGTCGATTACACGTGGTCGCACGAAATTGACCTCACCAGCAACGATCTGGATGGGGTCAGCAATCCCTGGAACCTGAAGTATGACAAGGGCTCGGGAAATCTGGACCGGCGTCAAATGGTGAACGCAAACTACGTCTACAATCTGCCCTTCTTTGCGAAGGTGAACGGCCTGACCCACACGCTCCTGGGCGGCTGGGAATTAGCCGGCACCTTTGTCGACGAAGCGGGGCTCCCGAGTAACGGCGGTACAAACTACCCGGGACCGGGCCTCTCGCTCAGCTACGATCCGATCGGTCTCAACAACAGTAACAACGCCTACACCAACCGCCCGAACGTGAGCGGAAAGGTCAGCTACCCGAAGACTCAGAAAGAGTGGTTCAACACCTCCCAGTTCTCGGCTCCTGTGCCGGCGTGGCTGGGCGGCCAGAACCAGGGCTTCGGCAATGCTGGTAGGGACTCAGTTGTAGGCCCTGGCCGCGTGAACTTCACGACGTCGTTCTACAAGTCGTTCGCTCTGACCGAGCGGGCGCACTTCGAGCTACGCTTCGAGTCGTTCAACACCTTCAACCACTCCGAGTTCAACTCGTTCGACAGCAAACTGGGAGACAGCCAGTTCGGGCAGATCACCACCGCATGGGATCCGCGTAACCTCGAATTGGGCGGCAAGTTCGTCTTCTGAGAAGACGGGCTTTAGTTATGAACTAAAGGGGACCGGCGTAAGCCCGTCCCCTTTAGACCCTAAGGATCCAATCAGCTTGATTTGAACGGCAGGTTCACCTCCCTGATCCTGCCGCCCTTTTCCAGTGCCAACCTCATCGCTCCTCGCCAAGTTCGTGTTCTGAATCCTCGCACCGGGTGCGGGAAATGTGACCGTTCCTCTCCAAAATATCGTCCGGTCTGCACTGCGGGACGTGCTATACGGCGGAATATATCGAGGAGCAAAAGCCCCCGGAGCCAGACGATGACTTCAAGGTGGTGTAATCGGCCGTACGGCCGATCGATCCGGCTTCAAGCCGTAACCCGCCCGGGCATGCTCCGGTGCTGTCTGCCAGCCACTGGACCGCACCCCAGCCTGGGCTGCTATGAAGAAGGGCCGCGGCCAGACCATGTCCCACGACTATAGGCGAAACGGCACCACCACGCTGTTCGCCGCCCTGAACACCGCCACCAGCGAGGTCTATGGCCTTGCCAGCAGAGGCACCGCCGTCAGGAGTGGCTGAACTTCCTGCGCATGATCGATCAGACCGTAGCCGCCGAAAAGCGCGTAGCCCTGCACTAGCAGTCTCGTTGTTTTTGCGTCCACCACAAAAACACGCCGTCCGACTTGATCCATTGAGACTGAAGAGAAGATTTGATGAACAGACCTATTCATCCCAATGCTCGACGCTAACATGTGCATGGTTGTGCGTCGCGAGTTTTGTTGAATTGGCGATTACGCGCTCATCGAGATTCCCGGCTCCCGAACCGATCGACTCGTCGACGAGAGGATCGATGCCCGCGGGCAACATCGCACGAGTAACACGGTGCGTCCCGTGGAATCAGCTTGCTATTCGAAGAGAGTGAGTCGAAGCCGAAAGACGCCCATCCGTCTGGAATTCGCGGGAGCCTCGAATCCTGTCAATGCGGCCCCTTGGAACTGACAGCCGTTGATTGATCGCTCCTTGCTTTCCGCTTCCCACGCGCCCCGAGCTCATGACTGTCTTATCGGGCCAAGTCTCGAGCCACCGCCGCCGGCCCCGGTCGCTAGTTCATTGCGGGGCCCGTTGTCCCGTCCGACCACTCGTGCACCATGATCATGAAAGTCGTCACTCGCGCTTCCGGATCACTCAACGCCATCAACGGTGAGTCCGGCAGATTCGCTCCCCAGCTCTTCGCCACGTCGCCCGCGCCATAGAACATCACGTGAGGGTGCCAGTTGCGGGCCTGATCGTTGAGGTACTGCTCCTTCGACATCATGTAGCACATGCTTCCCGGCGTCAGTGCCGGAAGTTCCCCGCTATCCAGGGCCGCCTTGATCGCCTGTGCGATCTCCGGCTTCGATTTGCCTGCCAGCACAAGTCGGGTCTTCATCAGATAGATTGGCGCAATGCTGCCGGCCGCCGCGGCATTGAAGCAATTGGGAGCGCGCATTTTGGGATTCCAGAAGTTCGCAGAATTCGTAACCTCTGCCCAGGATCGCTCCACATAACAGAGAAAGCCGTTCTTGCCTTGCACGGCGGTCGTGTATCCCTGCCGTTCCAGCACCATCACGGTGGCGTCGTCCGCGATTGAGGCCGGTGCCGCGCTGCGTGCCAGCGCGATCTCCGCATCCTTTGGCATCAAATACTGCTCCAGCGGAGCCATGGCGGGATAGGGATTCTCCTGAGCTCGCGCCTCCCGGATGGCGTCTGGCAGGACAACGAGGGCTAAGAATACAGAAACAAGGATCGTTACCTTCTTTTGCATGCGATTCTCCCGCACCAGAAATGATTTTCATTTTGAAGTGCATCCGAAGGCTGTCACATCGCGCACGGATGCACTTAACCTCAATCGTGCGCAGATTCCTCGTCCAAGAAAAGTTACTCATGAACGATGTTAGCCACTCAGAGTTCCAACTAAGCCCTGCTTTCCATTTGCGGAAACAACATCTCGATATAGCGCCGCAGGTGATCGACGCACTCCGCAGCCACCGCGGGCCCGCCCTTCGCCTTGGCCAAAACGAACGATCCCTGGAGCACCGCCTGGATGTACAGTGCCAGACTCCGCGCCGTCCACTCGCCGGTCGCACCGTATTTCCGCATCGCCTCGGCGATATCCGGCTCCAGCGTTTCCGCGTGACCACTAATGCTGCGATTACACGCCTCGCGGATCGCCGGGTGCGTATCGTAGATCTCCTGCACCATCGTCCCCGCCAGGCAAGTAAAGTCGGGCAACTCTCCCGTCAGCAGCGCCTTACGAAAATCAACATAGGCCAACAACCGCTCCAACGGATCGGCTGGCGCATGGTACCCCGCGGAAGCAAACAGCGCATCCGTGCGTTCCATCCAATAGTCGGCCGCAGCTAGAGCCAGCTCCTCCTTGCTGTCAAAATGGTGGAAGAAGCTACCCTTCGTCAGTCCTGCCGCCTCGCAGACGTCCTCTACCCTCGTGGCCCCATATCCCTTGACGCGAATCACGCGAAGGGCAGCCTGCAGAAACCTGGCCTTCGACTCATGTCTCGCTGCGGCTATCGTCATACTGGTACCAACTAATTGACAGGTAACATACCAACTAGTTGGTCTACTGTCAAGAAAATCCTCCCTGCCTGTGTCGGTACCGCAGTCGTTTGAATCTGCGACCGGTCACCGGGCCAAACCTGGTGGGGACAGGATGTCAGTAGTGGAGGCGTTAAACTTTGCCGATCGTGAAATCGCCACACATCAGTTGTAGGAAGGAACTCGGTTCACCTCGACTGCTCCGAGAGAATCTACAGCCCTCCGGACGGCCTGGAACAGGCGGTCCGAGAGGTTCGCCCATCTGTACGCCAAGCGTAAAACCCCCGCAGAATACGAGCGTCAGCGTTATGGTGTCTTTCACCTTATGCCGTCCGCACTTCACGAGTGGAGTCAAAATTTTCATTTTGGTGTCACCCGACCACCACCACCCCTGTCGGGAGACGCCCAAGATGAAAGTAGTGATCTTATGGAATCAATTAGATAGCCGAAGCTCGGCGCACTGAAATGAAAGTGATTTGTCGGCTAGCGTAAAAGTTCTAGTGATCTTGAGCCCCCCTTGATCGCCCTGAGTCCAGCGTATTCTGCTCATAGTAATAGGGACACTCGACTTTGATCTTAGACCGCAAAAACTAGCTCTGACCAGTCGCAATCGACACCTCTTGCAGCAGCGTGAAATCAAGCAGCGTCTCACTGGGCACCTTCACCTGGTCGCCCCCAAGGACGATTTCCGAGCCCGCGCCGGCACCCGCCCCGACGCCCGCGCCGATCGATGCTCCCTGGCCGCCGTCGGCAACGGCTCCAATGATCGCTCCAAGAGCCGCGCCGCCGACCGTTCTCTTCGCGGTGCTCGCCCCGCGCGACTTGCCAGTCGCTTGATATTCTCCCGTCACGACCGGCACCATTTTTCCATTCACTACAATCCCGGTCAGCTCCAGACGTAGCTGCGATCTGCCGGTGAATGTTCCTGACTCCTTCGATTGCGTCAGCCGGCCATAGACGAGGGCATCTTGCGCGAAGACCACGATGCCTTCGAACCTGAGGGGTTCTTCGAGCGAAGCCTGGAAGCGGTCTCCCACCAGGTTCGTGGTGGAATCGATGGCATCGATGGTGCGTACAGAGATTCGTGTTCCGGCTGGGATCGTTACATAGGCCGGCTTCATTTCGATATGCGCTACCGGCTCGACATACGCTGCGTCGACAGGCACTGCCGCCACCGGATTGTCAGGAAGCGAACTCTGCGGCTGAGGCTCCGGGGCATTTGCTTCACCTCCCGAATCGAACTTGAGCGAAGCGATGTCAGCGAGGTTGTATTTCTGTACCGTCGAACCGACCTGGAAGCTGATATCAGTCTCCGTGCCACCCCTGAACTTGCCCTTAATCAGGCTGCCGTTCTTCAACTCCAATGTATCCGCCAACGCCGACGACGACGCCAGAGCCAGCACGGTAAGCAGTACGGATTTCAGCTTCAGCCCCATGATGTCTTATGATGTCCTGATTGTTCTCCCGATTCACATAAATTGGTCCTCTACGCGCGGCATCGAAGCTCCTGCTCCGAGTCCGACAAAAGCACCAGATACTGAGGGGGCTCAGCAATGGTCCCCGTCAACTTCGCTCGACAACCGACGAACCCTTCCTTATGCGGCAATTCACACCCCTGCCGTGACAGGGACAAGGAGCAGTTATCGCACTGTTCACAAACCGCCGCGTCTGCCCTTTGGACCTCTACCCAGCCCCCCTGGGTTTTGCCCTTAATGTACCCGCGATGTTTGCTCTTTTCCTCTGTCCGAGCTCTGAATTTCCCTAACACCTAAATGGCAGATCCTCCCACGTATGTGAGACGGCCATTATGCCTCAAACGACGCCGACTTGGCACTGCGCCGACTCAGCGGGATGCCTCATCAAGACCCATGGGAGGATTTGTTTCTACGGGAGCCGCGGGCAAGGTGAAATAGGATGTCGCGCCACGCTCGCCGTCGTCGTTGGCCCAGATACGTCCGCCTTGCGATTCGACGATCGACTTACAGATTGCCAGGCCCATGCCGCTGCCTTGCGGCTTCGTCGTAAAGAATGCGTCAAATATCTGGTCGGCGTGGCCCAACGCTAGCCCAGGGCCTCTGAGAACAATGTTCGGTGCGCCGGCAGGTGCTCTTCGGAGGCTCGGGCCACGACTGCGGAGGCGCTTCATGCACTGGTAATGTCGATCCTCCCGATAGGCTATCGCTGTCCTTTGCCCAGGCTGGGATTCCATGCGGTCGCCGCCAGTGTCCCGCTTAGCAGCAAGCTGATCTGCTGTGCGATTCTCATTTCAAATGTCTCCGTACGGATGGTGATGCGACTGTTCGAAAGAGGTCCGGTCAATTCGCACACGAAACGCGCATATGGCCAAGCACAAATCAGACACTAGGTTGGGGGATCAACAACAGGCGCTACACGTGTGAGAAGCCATGGGCCCTCCTCCGCGTGTTGTTGTGTGCCGGCTGGGGGTTCAACAGACGTACCCACTCCATCACGCGCGCCGGAGCGCGGTCGTGTGCCAGCTCATTCGCCATAAACCGCATGTAGGGATCGATGTGATGGAAGAAGTGCTTGTAGCCGGCGCAGAGATAGTTCAACCCGTATTCGCCGCTCGCTGTCGTGGCGAAGCGATGCTTCGGGCACTCGCCGTTGCAGGCAAAGCGCACATCGCATGTGCGGCAGTCCGAGGGGAGACCAAGTTCCTTGGCATTGCCGAAGCGCGTTTGCTGGGGTGACTCCGCAAGCGAGGATATCGATCGCTGAAGAATGTTCCCGAGTTTGTTCTCCGGATAGACGAAATGGTCGCAAGAGTAAAGATCGCCATTGTGTTCGACCGCCAACGCCTGACCGCACTTCGGCGCGAAGACGCAAAGGCTTTGCGGGACCTGTGCCCAGGACTCTAGCGCTACATCGAAGATCTGGACGAAGGTGCGCCCCACATCGCGACGTACCCATTCGTCAAATACGGTGGTGAGGAATTTGCCGAACTGCAGAGGCTCGACGGACCAGTCTGAAACCGACGATTGCTGCCGTGAGAACGGCTTGATCAGCACCAGGCCGTTAGGATCGGGCTCATGGGCCACCTGCTCCACCACTGGAATGAACTGCAAGTATTTGCTGCCGATCTCTCTGAGAAAGCGATAGACGTCAAGAGCCCGATGAGAGTTCTTCCGATTGATCACGGTGAGGGTGTTGAATTCCACTCCGTGTTTCTTGAGAATATCGAGGCCGCGCATCACCCTTGCGTGCGTGGGCTGGCCGCCTTTATCGACGCGATAAACGTCGTGCAGTTCGGCTGGGCCATCGACTGAAAGCCCGATCAAGAACCTGTTCTTCGCGAGGAACTCGCCCCATTTGTCATCGAGCAGCGTCCCGTTCGTTTGAAATGCGTTGTCAACGATCTTCCCGTTGGCGTACTGCTGTTGCAACTCGACAACCCGCTCGAAGAAGGGGATTCCGAGAAGCGTTGGTTCGCCTCCCTGCCACGCGAAGCTGACCTGCTCCGCCGGCTGCGCGTCGATGTACTGGCGGATGTACGTCTCCAGCACGTCATCGCGCATGCGATAGTCGCGGCCGCTCTTTCCGTAGAGATTTTCTTTCTCCAAGTAGTAGCAATATGTGCAATCGAGATTGCAAATCGGCCCGTGCGGCTTGGCCATGATGTGAATCGGCTTCATAGGAAGAGATCTCAAATCTCTGTGGACAACGCTCAAACAAACCCTGGTTATGACTCGGGGAGCGCTTTATCTTGAGGATCCGATCTGGAGCCCGAGGGTGCGCAAGGAAAGGACGCTATTCCGCGAAGTCACTCGACATCTCAATGAGAGACGGAGCAACAACAACATGCACGAAATAGTGTCGAGCTTTGCATTGATATGCTTCGATAGTGCATGGAAACAGAAATCGTGTCAAGCAAGCCCGAAAGATCGAGCATCAAGGCGTACTCTTTTGCGAAGCACGGCTTGACACAGGACAACGGATGTGGCATTTCTTAGAACTAATGCTGAATTCAACGCCATCGAAGGTTATTATCGCGTCTTCCCGTCTGGCTCCCCGTCGGACGCATGGCTGTTGTTGATTCACGTGCTCCACTCTTTCCCCAAACTACTCATACGCTCGCGCTGTTCTTAGCCCCAGCACCGCCTGTGCACGTTCAGGACTGCCGCACGAACGTCCGATGTACGCGACGTGCAGGCGGATATGTCGGTTCGCGCTAGAACAGCGCTTCATGCACTCAAGGAGAAGGAATCATGCTCATCCGTTTCGCGCCTTCCTGTTGTTGCTGATCTGATCCGCCCGGAAGCGAACGCGCGCTCCAAGTGAGCCGCTCTCTCGACGTGTGCAGCTATGTCACGCGACCGCAATCGTGTGCCGTTAAGCATGCAGCCAGGTGGCTGCTTTTCGGAGGCTTTATGTCAGCAACACAAAAAGGTGCAAACCTTGACCACCTTCTTCTGAATCTATTCCTACTGTTTACCGTTTTCGTCTTCCTGTTTTTGCCCCTGCGCGCGACGGCGCAGGTGGACAAGGGCGTCATCACCGGTCTGGTTAAAGACAATTCAGGCGCGGTCATCGCCAAAGCCCATGCCACTCTGCGTAACGCGGATACCGGCATCGCAACGGAAACGGCGACGGATGGCCAAGGTCTGTATGTATCCCCGCCGCTGAATCCCGGCAATTACAACGTTGAAGTGGATGCTCCAGGCTTCAACAAGGTGGTGGAGCGTGTCCGGCTGGAAGTCGGGCAGCGCTTAGCCGTCGATATTGCGCTAACCGTGAGTGCTACCGCAGAAACGATCGAGGTTCAGGGTACAAGCGCCGTATTGGAAACAGAGAGTTCAACCGTTTCGAATCTTCGTTCCGAAGAAGCGGTCAAGAACCTGCCCCTCAACGGTCGCAACTTCGCGGAGTTGATCGGGCTCGGTGCGGGAGCCGTTCCTGCGGAGACCCAGATATCCAGCGTCCCCTATACCATGCAGCGCGGAGACACATCCTTCGCCTTCAACGGCCTTCGCTATCAGGAAAATCGCTTGCTCTTGGACGGCATTGCCGATAACGACAATCACAACGGCCTCGCGCCCATCGTTTTCCCGCCGATCGACGCCATTCAGGAGTTCTCCGAAGATATTGCCGATGCCGATGCACGCTATGGACGGGGCAATGGGGGCACAGTCAACCTGGTCTATAAATCGGGCACAGAACACTATCACGGCAATGTCTTTGAGTTTTTCCGCAACTCCGCTCTGAACGCCAGGAACTACTTCGATACGGCGAGTAAGCCGCCTCTGCGGGAAAACCAGTTTGGAGGAACCTTTGGTGGACCCGTATTCTTCAAGCAGGCTAATCCCAAGACCTTCTTCTTCGCTGACTACGCGGGATCGCGCCTTGCCCAGGGACAGACGGACTTAGAGAGCGTGCCGGACGTCAAGATTACATCCGCCGGTTACGACTTCTCCGCCTATCCGGCCGGATCCATCAAGAATCCCAAGACTCATGCGGCATATGCCAATAACCTCGTCCGGTTGAACGACCCGCTCATCGACCCGACCGGCGCGAACATTCTGAAGTTCTATGAGCAATATGCCTCGCCTAACGTCGCGGGCGCGACAATCGCGAACAACTTCTTGTATAACCCTTTACGTACTGACAACGGAGACGCTTTCGACGTCAGGGTCGATCGTAAGTTCACCGAGAGCGATAGCGGTTTCCTTCGCTATAGCCAGTCGTTGGACACTCTCAGCTTCCCAGGTCTGCTCCCAACGCCATTAGTGGGCGACATCATTTGCGGACCCGGAACCAATCCGGCACACCAAGCCGTTCTCGGTGAGACGCACATCTTCTCTTCGACCACGATCAACACAGCACGCATTGGCTGGTCTCGATTCTTTGTCAATGCCCAGAACTGGGACGCTGGATTGAATCTCCCCACTCAACTCGACATACCCGGAGTCGAAATTCCCGGCAATCCACGGTCCGATGGACTTCCGGTAATGACTTTCTCCGGCTATACCGCGATCGGTGATGCCGGCAACAGCCCCACGCAGATCGGAACCAATAACTACCAGGTCGACGACAATGTCAATCTGGTGCGCGGTAAACACTCGTTGGACATCGGCTTCGAATACGTGCGCCTGCAATACAACATGTACCAAACCGGCGCGGAACACGGCTCCGAAGCCTACGGAACGCATTACACGGGATTGGCTTGGAGCGACCTGCTCTTCGGATCCCCGTCAAGTGGAACCTATTCTCTCCCGAGCGGCACTGTGGGCCTGCGGCAGGGCGATCTCGCCTTCTATGGCCAGGACAACTTCAGGATCACCAGCAGGCTAACTCTGAATCTCGGACTCCGCTACGAAAACTTTCTCGGCTGGCCCTGGACCGAAACCAACAACAAAGAATATGACTTTGTTCCTTCCATTTCGACCACGGCCCTCGAGCAGGTTGGAACCAACGGCATTCCGGGCAGCGGTCTAAGCGGCAATAACCTGAACTTCGCACCGCGCTTCGGATTTGCCTACAGGGTGGCGGACAAGACTGTCTTCCACGCGGGTTACGGCATTTATTACTCCGCGCCAAACGTCACCAATTCGAGCGGACTATCGGCCAACGTCCCAGTCGATAATTACTGGGCGTTCAATAATTCCTCAACCTATGGAGCAGCCACCAACGGCACGCCTTTCAACTTTGCAGCGAATGGATATGCTCACACGGTTGTCACTTCCGGCAGCGCATTGCGGCCTAACACGCCAGCCTTTGCTCAGGATCCGAATGCCAAGACGCCCTACAGCGAGCAATGGCACGCGACCCTCGAGCAGCAGATCCCTTACTCGACCGTACTCAAATTTGCGTATGTGGGAACCAAGGGAGTTCACTTGGACCATCTTCGTGACATCAATGCCGGTCAATTGGGAGTAGGGGGAGCAACCACCGTATCCGCAGTCCGTCCCTATCCGTTCTTTGCTCAGATCAGCGATCTTGAGACCCACCAGGTCTCCAACTACAACGCGCTCCAGGTAACCGCCGAGCGCCGCGCGCATGGCCTTGGCTTCCTCGCCTCGTACACCTATAGTCACGCTCTGGACGAGAGCACCGGCAGCCCGGGCAGCGTAACGAATCCCTACAACATTAGTTACGACTACGGCAATTCAGACGAAAACATTCCCAATCGCTTCGTCGCCAGCGCAACCTATGAGCTCCCCTTCAAAAACAAGGGTGCCTTCGCCGGTTTTGTCAATGGATGGCAAGTGAATACCATTCTCCAGTACTACGATGGCTTCCCGTTTTCGGCCTCATCGTCGAGCGGAGTGGGCGACGGACTCACGCCCAGGGCGCAACTTGTCGCCGGAAACGGCAACGGATCGCTTCCGAGCGATAAACGCACGCGTGCGGAATGGTTTAATACCGCGGCGTTCGCGAACCCTGCCGCGGGAATGTGGGGAGACTCTGGACGCAATATCCTTCAAGGTCCGGGCACGAAGAATATAGATTTTTCAGTCTTCAAGAACACCCACCTCTCCGAATCGAAGATTCTGCAACTGCGTGCGGAGTTCTTCAATCTCTTCAACACTCCGGAGTTCAACAACCCAGGAGCTACGGTGAGCGCCGGCACTTTCGGAAAGGTGTCTTCGGCGGGTAGTGAACCCGTGTTCCAGCGGCTTGAGCGCCAGATTCAACTTGCCGCCAAGATCAACTTCTAGCCCAACCGAACCCGCGCGGCCTGATCGCATGCGCCTTGGGTCGCGCGGCCCACACACTTCGGAGATGGTTGCAATGGAAATCACTACGCGAAGCCTATGGACACTCATTCACGGAATGGGTTTCGGCGCGCTCTACTTGCTGGCTGTCTCGGGCGTCCTGCTCGCACTCTGGCAGCGGTGGCAGCCTGCTCCCAGCACTCATGCAGCGCTTACTAGCGATCGGTTCCTCAAAACGTATCTGGTGCTCATGGCCGCTCTCGCTTGGTTCTCGGTGCTCACAGGCACCTATCTGATTTATCCCTGGTACCGCTTTCCGGCCCCTGCGGGGACGGGCAATCTCGCTCCCTATCCACGCGCACTCTTGCTGGCCAGTCCTTCCACGAGCGCCTGGCACACGATCGGTATGGAGTGGAAGGAGCACGTGGCTTGGCTTGTGCCAATCGCGATCACCACAGTTGCAGTGATAGTCCTGCGCTATGGAGCCGATCTCGTGCACTATCCGGAATTGCGCACCGGCCTGTTCACATTCGTCTTTGGATCTCTCGTCGCCGCAGCAATCGCCGGCTTCTTTGGAGCCATGCTCAACAAAGAGGCCCCGGTAAACGGTGGATCCACCATTCGGCTGGTCCGGGGAGGAAGCAAATGAGTATGACTTTGCCAGCTGTTGAATCAGGTGTCCAGACGAAAACCAACGGTGCCGCAGCCGCAGCAATCCTGTCCGCCGGGGTCGGTTCCATCCTCCTCGCCGCACTCACAATTATTTCGGACATCTCATCGGGCACGAAGCGACTGCTCGAATTCTACAAACCTTCCGGCGCGCTCTCCGGTGTTTCAACGGTGACCATCATTGCCTGGCTCTTCTCCTGGATAGCGCTCGATCTCTTTTGGAGAAAGAAGTCGGTATCCCTCAAACGCATCAATCTGATCTCGCTGATTCTGTTGCTAACAAGTGTCTTGGCTACATTCCCGCCGTTCGCCGAGCTCTTCCAATGATCCCTAGAGCGCGCCAAGGCACCCCATGTCTCCACAGGTGCCTTGGAGTTATGCGCCCAGGCGCTGTGTCTGAACACCCCAAGGGGAGACTGACAACTCGAGTTTCTATTGAATGAACCGGAACGAAGAGGAGCTTTATGAAAGACAATGGCGTACTGAAGGCGTTGACATCGACGCTCATTCTTGCAACGAGTGCGAGACTCTCGCTGCATGCTCAAGAGGCACAGCCGTACCAAGGGGTCGTTGGCAGAACCTTGGCCGAGTCAAAAGAATGGTGGCCGGAACCTGCGAAGGCGCCTGCCGGCGCCCCAAACGTAGTATGGATCCTGATCGACGATGTGGGCTATGGCGCTGCCGGAACATTCGGCGGCGTAATCCAAACTCCCACTTTCGACAGCCTGGCCAGCAATGGATTGCGCTATACGAACTTCCATACTTGCGCCATCTGCGCTCCGACCCGCTCTGCGCTTCTGACCGGGCGCAACAGCGCGTCTGTGCATGAATCGGGCTTCTCGCACATTACGGCATCGGCCGGTTTCCCCGGATGGGACGGCCACGTGCCTGCCACGGCCGGCACCATCGCTGAGATCCTGCGCGACAACGGATACAACACCTTTGCAGTAGGCAAGTACGGCATCACGCCGGACGAAGAGGCGACCGACGCTGGCCCGTTCGATCGTTGGCCGACCGGCAAGGGCTTCGATCACTTCTTCGGCTTCCTTGGTTCGGCGACCGACCAATACAAGCCGGACCTGGTGGAGGATCAAGCGCATGCGACTCCCGATGGCCGTCACCTCAGCGATCAGATCACTGACAAGGCGGTCTATTATATCGACCGTCAGAAGAAGGCCGCGCCGGATAAGCCGTTCTTCCTCTACTACGCGCCTGCCGCCACGCACGCCCCGCACATGGTCGACAGATACTGGAGCGATCAATACAAAGGCAAGTTCGACAAGGGCTGGGACGTCTTTCGCGAAGAGGTCTTCGAGCGACAGAAGAAACTCGGCGTGATTCCCGCCAATGCGATACTTCCCGAGCGCAATCCGAACGTCAAGGCCTGGGATCAACTGACGCCGGATCAGCAGAAGCTGTACGCGCGCTTCATGGAAGTGTATGCGGGCTACTTGACTTACACGGACTTTGAAGTAGGCCGTTTGGTCAATCACCTGAAGGAGATCGGACAGCTCGACAATACGCTGATCTTCATCTCCATCGGCGATAACGGCGCCAGCAAAGAAGGGTCGGAGGAAGGCAGTATTGACCGCTCCATTCAGCGCAAGCCTATCACTGAGGAGGAGAATGTCGCCTATAACCTGGCCAAGATTGATAAGATCGGCACGCCTGAAGCCAAGAATGGCAACTATCCCCTGGGCTGGGCGCAGGCCGCCAATACGCCGTTCCGCTACTGGAAATCAGATGCCAACAGCGAAGGCGGAACGCACAATCCTCTCATCGTCTATT
>CAZPEZ010000100.1:0-15450 GCA_964585715.1 uncultured Occallatibacter sp. | reverse complement strand
CGCTTCTGCCCGATCGCGCAGTAGATGCAGATCAGGTCGTTCTTGGCGTTGTTGATGATCGTGTCGAGCAGAACCGCCGTCTTGCCCGTCTGGCGGTCGCCTATGATCAGCTCGCGCTGTCCGCGGCCAATCGGGATCATGGCATCGATGGCCTTCAGACCGGTCGCCATCGGCTCGCGCACACCCTGGCGATCGATGATGCCCGGCGCCAGGCGCTCCACAGGCAGAGTCTCCGTGGTGGCGATAGGACCCTTGTCGTCGATGGGCTGACCCAGCGCATCCACCACGCGGCCGATCATCGCGTCACCCACCGGCACGGACAGGATCTTCCCCGTGCGCTTCACCTCTTGGCCTTCTTTGAGCTCGGTGTAGTCGCCCAACACCACGGCGCCCACCTGGTCTTCTTCAAGACTCAGAGCAAGTCCGGCGATCCCATGGGGAAAGCTGAGCAGCTCGCCGGCCATGACCTTGTCCAGCCCGTGCAGACGCGCAATGCCGTCGCCGAGCGATGTGATCGTGCCGACCTCATCCACCTGGACCTTGGAGTCGTAGTTCGCGATCTGCTCGCGAAGAAGTTGTGTAATCTCGTCTGCCTTGATCTGAGCCATTTGCAGTTTCCTTGCTGTTCTTACTCGTTCTCAGTTCACAGTTTCCTGACTACCGATTCGTAGAGTCCAATTGCGGCGCGCGCCGAACTGTGAACTACGAACTGTGAGCCTGCTTTTATCCCACCAACGCTTCCTTCAGCCGTTCCAGCCGTCCGCGCACCGAGCCGTCATATACCGTGGAACCGATGCGCACCACCGCGCCGCCCAAAATCGACTGATCCAGCTTGAAGTCCGCCTGAATCTTCGTGCCTGCCAGCTTCCCCACACCATCGAGCAACTGGCTGCGCTCATCGCTGCTCAGCTCGCGCGCTGTCACAATCTCTGCCTGCCGAATGCCCATCCGCTCCTGCAACGCAGCACGGTAGGACGCAATCACTTCTCTCACATGCCCAATGCGGCCATGATCGATCAGCACCGCAATCAGGTTGCGCAGCTCCTTCAGCATTCCGAGCTTCGCATTCAGCTTGTCGAGGATCGCCACTTTTTGAAGCGCCGGAACCGCCGGATTCTGAAAGAACGTCTGCAGCTCCAGACTCCCGCCCCACGTGGCTTCAAAGTCGGCCAACTGCCTGTCAATCGCAGCTGTATCGAGACGAGACGATGTCACCACATCGAGAAACGCGCGTGCATAGCGGAAGGCAAACGCAGCCATCTAGTTCTGTCCTCCCTTGGCGGCATCGCCCATGAACTGTGCGATCAATGCGCGATCAGTCTCCGGCGTCAACACCAGCTGCTTCGCGGCCTGCTCAATCGCCAGATCGGCTGCAAAGTGCCGCAACCCACGCCGTGCCTGCGCCGCGGCCACTGCGATTTCCTGCTCGGCGGCTGCAACAATGCGGCCGCTCTCTTCTTCGATGCTGGCCTTGATGCGTACTTCGTCGTGCTTGCTGTCTTCATCGACCTGCGCGCGAATCGCCGCAATCTCCGAATCGAGCTTCGAGAGCTTTGCTTCCACAGCGCTGAGCCGTGTGTTGGCATCGGCAGTTGTTTTGCGCGCCGTCGCCAAATCGTGCTTCAACGTCTCCGAGCGTTTGCGGATTACCCGGGGCATGATGCGGGCCAGCGGAATCAGAATCGCCAGCGCAATAATCGCGAAGTTGATGAATTCGAAGATCCGTGCGGTCGTCTCGACGTCCAGATGAAAAACCTTCGCCAACGACTGGACCAGGGGCGTATACCGGTAGATGTTCTCGTCTTCTCCGGCGTTCTCCGTTGCACCGGCTTTATCAATTGCCTTCTCGACCGCTGCCTCACCACCCGACGCGCTTTGAGCCGCCGGTGTTGCCTGTTGCGCCGCCACATGGCCCGGCGCCACGACTAGGGCTGCCAATAAACCAAGGACGACAACGGGAAGGATGGTACGAAAAACGCGGATCCGGCGAACGGTCTGTTTCAACGGGTACCTCCGGCAGTCGCGGGCAGCACCGCACGCACCACCTGATTCGCAAGCTCGGCGACCGACGCCTGCACCACCCCGCGGGCCTTCTCCGCTTCCGCTTCCAGTTCGGCCTTCGCCTGGCTTACGCGTGCGCCGGCAGCCTTGCGGGCTACATCGAGAGCTGCATCGCGTTCCGCGCTCCACTTCTTGATGCGCTCCTCCCGAGCCTTGAATATCTCCGCCCGCGCCTGACGCAGCTTGGTGTCGTACTCGGCAGCGCGCGCTTCCGCCTGCGCAATCGCCTGGTGCGCCGCCTCGACAGCGCCCTCCGTGCGGGCGCGCCTTTCCTTCAGCGTGGCGCTCAGCGGCCCCTGGACCAGAAACTGATACACCAAAACCAGCACGATAAATAACAGGGAGGTGGGCACAGCGCCAACAAAGTAGCCCTGGAGTTGTTGGAAGATGTCTTGCATTCAGGCACCGAAACTGCGGGTGGTCAAAAACTCGAAAAACTGGAGTGGGTGGAACTCCTTTTTGTATCAGGCGGGAAACTCGCAAGTCAACGCGATGGACCTATTGCACTGAGGCTTGTGACACCGGTCACCTGAGAGGGAGTTCCACGAAAAAATGGCTTGCTTTCCCTTAGAACAGGCCTACACTGAAGTTACCACCTAGACCCGGTTCAGGGTCCAGCGGGCGCCAGTTTCGGGATGCCTCTCCACTACCGAAGCTGGTTGCCCGCCTCTTACTTTCTGGGCTACTTTTCCCGTCCTCATCCCTCCGCACTCATCTCCCTTGGCGCATTCTCCGTCTACCTCCATGACTGGCCGGTCTAGAGAAATATGGAGCCAAAACGGAGGATGTTCAACCCAATGCGAAGCCAATTCTTCACCCTAGCACTAGGCGGAGCGCTTGCACTCGGTGTTTCCAGCGCCGCGCTTGCCCAGGACAATGCCGCACAACCCCCATCGCAGCCGCAAGATCAGGGCCAACCGGGCCGCGGCCCCATGCGCATGGACCCCGACCGGCAGCTCGAGCGCATGACCCGCGAGCTCAGCCTCACCGCGGACCAGCAGAGCCAGATCAAGCCGTTTCTCGTCGACCGTGAGCAGAAGATCGGAGCCGTCTTCCAGGACCAATCCTTGTCCCGTGAGGACCGGCGCAGCAAGATGCAGGCGATCCGGCAGGACTCACAGACCAAGATCGAAGCGGTGCTGAACGACCAGCAGAAGCAGAAATTTGAAGCGATGCAGCAGGAACGCGGCCGCGGTCGCGGCTGGCAAGGCGGAGGACAGCAAGGCGCGCCTCAGCCGCAGTAGGAGATTTCCACACAGGCGGGGCTTGAGCCGAAGACTCCAGTTGAAGATGCCGAAGGAAATACAACTGTGGCGCTAAAGCCCCGCCGATCACTCACCCGACAACTGCGGCACATCCGGAACGTCACTTCGGCGCTGCGATCGATGCGTCCTTGGTCAGCAATCCCTGCGCGCGCAGCCAAGTTTCGAGCAAGCTGGGCCATTGGTCGAGCGCTGCATCGCCCTTGCCCATGCCGCTTCCGTGCGCTCCGTGCGGAAAGATGTGCGCTTCGGAAGGCACGCCGGCTTTCACCAGCGCCTCATAGAAGCGCAGGCCTTGCTCCACTGGAACCGTCTGATCGTCAAAGGTGTGATACCAGAAGGTTGATGGCGTGTCTTTGGTGACGAAGAGGTCTGGAGAGTAGGCCGCACGCAATGCTTCGCACTGATCCATCAGATTGAAGATCTTGCAGTAGCTCAGATGCGACGCGTCGGAGCTGATCGCGCCGATCCACGGATAGATCAGCACCAGAGCATCCGGACGGCTGGAAACGCGATCTGTCGGATCTTCTGCGTCGGGATTTCCTGGAACGAACTGTGTTCCGGCGAGCGCCGCGAGATGTCCGCCAGCCGAGGAGCCCATCACCACAATGCGATTGGGATCGATGAGGTAGTCGCGCGCCCGCGAGCGCACCAGCTGGATCGCGCGCCGTGCATCGAGCAGTGGAACCGGTAGCACATAGCCGCTGCCGGTCAGCCGGTATTGGACGATGAATGCGCGAAAGCCGCGCGCGGTGAACCAGTCCGCATATTGGCGGCCTTCGAGATTGGCTGCGAGGTTGCGATAGGCGCCGCCGGGAAAGATGACGACTGCCGAACCGTTCTCGGTGCCCTCGTGCGGCGCGAGAATCGTCAAGGTCGGAATGTCCTTACAGTCGTTTCCTTTGGCCTGCGGCGCGGTTCCCGCCCACAGGCGAATGGTCTGAATGCCGAGAAAGGCATTGTTTTGGCCAGGAGTCGCGCAGATCGACATTTGCGCACTTGCGGAAACAGAACCGACGAACGCCAGCAAGAACAGGGACAATCGCCTCATGCAAAAAGCCTCGCGTGTCTTCGCGGCGATTATAGAAGGCAGGGACTAAGGGACCAGGAACTAAGGGACTCGTTTGCAGAGATCGTGGCCGCTTGCGTGACCTGCGTGCCGCGGGATTGCCCTGCTTTCGATTCATTGCACGGTTTTGGGGGCACTGTTTCCGGTGCAGAGATGGGGAGGGGGTGGGGGGGGGGGGGGGTGGTCAGTGGTCTGACCATAGAGATCGCTGGAGCGATCAGAATTGCCCAACGGCGGTGGGCGATGCCCCATGGCGATTTATCGGTGGCGATCTTTGGATCGGCCCTGAACCTTCTTCTATCGTGCGCCAGTTGGGGTTAATTCTTCGCAATTCGGCACGGGGTTTTCGAGACGCGCGAGGCGTTTGGGAAAATGTTCGCTTTATGCTCGCCGGCGTATCGGGACGAATTCACACCTGTGATCGAACGGCTCACCTATTCGGTGAGAGGCGCGTTGATGTCGGCTTCGAAAGACCACTGGATCGACGACTCCAGCATGGCTGATTGAGATCGGACCTTCGCGGTCGACAAGAGCGGTCGGAGGCATTTCTCTGGCGCTGCAAAGCGCGTGTGTGCGTTGAGAATAAACCCTTGACTCCACAGTTCGCTGCTGCCACGGTTGGCCCTATCTCTCAAGCTTCTTTGAGCAGCTCCGTTCGATACTTCGGCGCGAGAGCTTTTGCCTTCTCAATAAATTCACGCTGTTGCTCTTTGTCGAGCTTTGGAGGTGCTGTAGTGCGGGTCGCAACCGGCACGCCTAATTGCTGGAAAAAGTTCTCCAGGCCTGCTGGTGAACAGATGCAGAGCAAACGCACATCCTTCAAAGAAGAGTTATGGAACTGGTGGGGAGCGTTTGACGGAACGTTGACTGTATCACCGGACCGCACGATCGATTGCTTACCGCGGAAGGTCACCTCCATCTCGCCCTGCAAAAGAATGAAGGTCTCTTCGAAGTCGTGACGGTGAGGCGGAGGTCCGCCGCCAGGTGGGATGTGCATATCAATCACACAGAAGCGGCCATTTGTCTGATCGCCAGACACTGTAATCGTGTAGGTGTCTCCAACAATGCCGATATGCGGAAGCGTCTCATTCCCGTAAGGCTGGGCACAGGTGAGAGAGCGCTGCAAGTCGTCGGGAGGAAGCGGAGGGTACTGGATGATCGATTCAGGCATGGCGGTTCTCCATTATCTCTGGGGTGTTCGGTTAAATGCAGGCTACATCCATTTCGCGCGCGGACATGCTGTCTAGCAGAATGCCGCAGCTTCGATCTCCGGCGATAGTTATCCTTGGGGATGTGGCCAAAGAGGACTACTTGCTGACAGCTCCCACAATCAGCAAGGCAAAAGAGATCGTGAGGAGTACAACACGCCAACGGTGGTGCATATCCCATGTGCGCCGGTACGTCTTCCAATCGGCAGGCGGAGTGGACTTTTCCCATGAGGCAATACGAGTGTTGATCGGCACGAGCGAAGTGAGCGAATACGCACTCGCCAGTATCCACAAAATGGCCGAGGTTGCGAACCAGACGGGTAAATGGCCAGACTGGCGCCAATCGAAGATGGCCGCAACTAAGGTGAGCACGAGGACGAGAGGGTACCACACCGGCATGACTTTCCCCAGCACACGAGCGAGGGCGCTTGCGGCTGGCTGATGAACATCATCCGGAAGTTTATCGAGCGTGGGATGAACAAACGCGGCGATGGCCAGTTCAGTTCCCACCATCAATCCGGCGACGACAATTGCAACGCCACTTAGGCCTTCCAACGTGAACTCTCCCTAAACCGCACCAATCCCTGATGTCCCCAGCGAACTGCTTTTGCACATCCCGCCGAGCCAAGAACCGTCAGAGGCATTTCTTTCAATGGGCATGAATCAACAAGAGGCCGACGACAATCATGACCGCGCCCGTTACGCCATGAACTGAGAAGGCCGTCGACTTCGATCCGCCCGACCACAGAACGTTTGACATGTCGCCCAGAGCAACGAGGGATAACACGAGTAGAGCTATGCCTACCGTCCGCGAGTCCGTGGTCAGCATCAGCGTCAGGACGACCAATCCAGATCCGATGTCCCGAATTCCCTTAAGGCGTAGCCAAGCACGAGTGTCAGCATCGGGTGCAGGCGGTTTAAGACCAAAACCTCCCATAATTCGCTCAGGAGACAGAATGTAGAAACAGCCGATGAGAATGATCGCCACGGCCATGAGAGCAGCCATGGAAAGCGGGATAGCATTGTGCATATGATTTCTCCACGTTAGAAAATCTAGCAGCGCTATAAATGATGCGGTTCTTTCGTGCCTGATGCAAGAAAATTCGTAAAAACACCCCATCTGCAAGATGTTCTAGCGGTGCTATGATTTATATCGAGGAAAATGACCCTGGCAGGTAACCGGATTGCGGAACGAAAACAGCGTGACAAACAGGCCCGCCGGGCACAAATTATCAGTGCCGCGCGGCGAATCGCGGAGCTTGAAGGATGGCCCCACGTAACCGTCCGGCGGCTATCCGATGAAATCTCCTACAGTCAACCCGTTTTGTACGCTCATTTTGAAAGCCGCGACAGAATCCTCGACGCGGTTGCTATCGAGGGTTTCCGGGAGATCGGCCTGGCTTTGGAGAAGGCACGGAAACGGGCTAAACGTGGAAATACGATTGAATCGGTCGCGGCCGCATATCTGGAGTTCGCCGCGTCTTCACCAGCACTGTTTGAAGTGATGTTCTTGCACAGCCTGAGCGTACCATTCGATGACGCGGCTACACCTCCGGAGTTGCGATTCGCGTTTTCTCAGCTCCGGGAGTTGTTTCAGGGACAGGGCTCGAAGTCAGAGCTGATCACGGAGCTGTTTTGGGCGAGCCTCCATGGTGTCGCAGAGCTGACAAGAACCAAACGATTTCCGCGCATCCGTCAGAAAGAGCGCGTGAAGGCGCTCGTCGAACTCTTTACTTTCCCAAGATGAGGCGACATAGGTAGTGAAAGCGTGCGATGACGTCATAGGTGCGCTCTCGTCTTTTCGCGAACTAGGCAGATGAGTCCCCGCAAGCGCCGTTCTCTTCCCTGACCCGCTGGTCCGCACCGCTGCGACTCTCTGCGGGGCGACGGAGACTCTGAAGGCACTGCGCATGAAAGTAAGGTTCTGGTTCGTGGAAGAGGGAGTGGGCTTCGTCCGTGCCGCCTACAGCCAGATCGAGGTGTGTCCGGCGCAGGTGTCCATGGCCTGCGTCGTTAGCCGCTCGGCTAGATCGAATCCGTAGCGGCCGAAGTAGTAGGCTGCGCCGTGGAGCCGCTCCTGCAGCACGCTGCCGGGATAGAGGGCGCGGCTGATGGCCTCGGCATGTCGCCGGATGGATTCCTCTTTTTGCAGTTGAAAGTTTGCCGCGAGACGGCGCAGACGGTTCATCTGGTAGCGCATTTTGCTGGCCGCGGTTTCGGCCGAACCTCCCAGGCCCTGATCGAGCGCCCGCATCCAGTCAAGCAATGGGGTCAATTCGGCGTCGAGGGCGTTGCCGGCAGAGGCCAACTTGCGTTTGCCCTCGATGGGCATCGCGCGCGCGGCGAGAAGCTGGGTGAGCGAGTCAGCAGTTTCAGAGAAGATGCGATCCAGAGTCAGGCCGTGTTGGCGCAGCAGGTCGCCGATCTGGGGCTCGATGAGGGTGGCCGAAAAGCGGGGTTCGGCAGGAGTCATGCGGGCATTTGATCCGGCGGGCCGGACAGAGATTCGCCGATAGGCCACTTCGGACTGCGCGAAGTAGGCGATCTCGGCCGGGCCGCCGATGGTGAGCGACGTGCCGAGCAGATAATCCTGAAACACAGGGCGCAGGAGGGCCGAGGGGGAGAAGCGGTCCGGAGCCGAATCCAAGATGCCCACCAGATCCGCGGTCGAATAGCGCTCGCGACCGGCCTGCCAGAGGCCGTTCGGTTCCTGCGCGCTGGGCGGTATGCGCTTGAGGGCCACGCGCGCGCCGGTTTTTTCATCCAGTAAAAACAGCAGGCTCGACTGCGGGGCAACGGCGACCTGGGCATGATAGCTGGCGGCTTCGAGAGCATGGTTGCGCTCGATGAGGGCGGCGTGCAGCTCGTCGGCCTGCTCCAACCCGGCGCGCAGCACAGGTGTGCCCATGCGATGGACCTCACGGCTGGCGGCATCGAAGATGAGCAGCCCCTGGGCGGCGAAGACCCTGGAGTAGAAATCGGCGAAGGCCTCGGCAAAGGTGCGGCCGGGCTTGTAGGCGTCGACGAGCGCGTCCATGGCTTCGGAGGAGCCGATGAGCTCCCAGGCCTGGTCGAGGATTGGCGCTATAGAGTCGTTGAGAGCGATGCTGCCTACCGCGACCGGGGCAGCGGGACTGGTTGGATAAACCAGCTTCTTGAGTTCGCGCCGCGAGGGGAAGGTGACGTGATTGATTTCGGCGAAGTCGTGATCTTCCGTTGCGAGCCAGAAGAGCGCTGCGTGGGGCTTGCCGGCTGCAGTGGCATTGCGGGCGCGGGCGAGGGCCGTTGCTGCTTTCAACGGAGTGAAGAGCGGTCCGCCGAAGAGCCCCACCTGCTGCCCGGTGACGACGACGCCGGCTCCGCTGCGGAGCGCGTTTAGACTCGCCGTTGTCGCTGGATCAGCTGTCGGATTCTGCGCCGCGAGCACGTCGACCAGCTCGGCCCAATGCGCGGGCCTGGGCGGGGCGGTCTGCCAATCTACATGAAGAGGGACAAATCCGAAGAAGGGTTCGAGCGCAGCCTCGCCGGCACAGAAATCCGCGTAGAGGTGGCTCAACCCCGGTGCTACAGCGATCGGATGACAGTCTGCCAGATGCAACGCGTTCGTTTCCTGTGAGTAAGACTGGGCCGGGATTTGGCGAACCGGTTGTGTTAAGGATGCCATGCCGCGGCGAATCGATGCACAACCAATTGACGGGCCGCGCCGAACCTGTGCCGTATCCTGTTGTTTCGTCGCAATCCCCCGTTTAGGAGACGCACCGATGCCAAAGAATTCCGCCAAGAAAGCCGCCAAAAAGGGCGCCGCAAAAGCCCCCAAGTCCAAAGCGCCCAAACGCGGGGCAGTCGAAACCGCCGAACTTCTCAGCTCGGAGGTGGTGTTCGAGTGCTCGCTCTTCAAGGTTCGGCACGACAAGCTCATCGAACCGGGCGGCAAGCACAGCGAGCGCGATGTTATACGCCACAATGGCAGCGTGGTGATTCTGGCTCTCGACAACTCGAAGAGCAAGAAAGATCCCTGGATCGTGATCGAGCGCCAATATCGACATGCGGCGAACCAGTTTTTGTGGGAGCTGCCGGCGGGCAAGCTGGAGGCAGGTGAGGAGCCGGTGATCGGCGGGCAGCGCGAGCTTGAAGAGGAGACCGGGTATCGGGCGAAGAAGTGGAAACCGCTGGTCGAGTACTATGCCAGCCCCGGCTTTCTGGGCGAATCTATGCTGGTGTTCACCGCTGAGGGCCTCATCCCGGGCGACGCGCATCCCGAGGACGACGAGCAGATCGAGATTCGGCTGGTGAAGCTGTCGGAGGTGCTGAAGATGATCGAAAAGGGCGCGATTCTCGATGGGAAGACACTGACCAGCGTGCTGCTTTACGCTCGATTGCTGGCCAAAAAGCGGAAGTAGACTCCTACCGACAACAGTTGTACAGTGCCTTTGAATCAATAGCTTCCGGGCGTTTGCGCGCCCGCGCCCAGCCCCTTGTCCCACTTAGTGAACTCCGTTCGTCAATTTCTTATCAACCTTTCAGCCCCCTTTACCGTCATATCCCGTATAGCGGCGGGCGTCCCCCCTTACGTCTTCGCTCGCCGTCAACTCATCCATGCAAGAAAGGCAAGCCTGTGGCTCAGTACAAAGGCAAGGTGAAGTGGTTCAACAACGCCAAGGGCTACGGATTCATCGGACGCGATGACGGGCCCGACGTATTCGTCCACTACTCGGCGATCCAATTGGACGGCTATAAGACACTGAAGGAAGGCGATGACGTGGAGTTCGACATCGTCCAGGGTCAGAAAGGTCCCCAGGCGGATGCAGTGATCCGGATGAGGGACGCCGCCCACACGGCAGCTTAGCTTCACTCGAAGTCGTAGCTCCGCAGGTTGGACACTGCGGATACGCGCGGCCGTAGGAATCGCGGGCGTAACATCTTGACCACATGCGTGGTACAGGAAGGTCTTGCCTGAAGGTTCCCCCTCCATCACAAGGTTGAGTTTGCATTTGTGACGCCTGGCATTGTGACGTCGGCGCTGGACCGCGCTTCATCCGGACATTCTCACCTCTCAAGAATCCGGTCGGCCTGCCTCATCATGGATACTGTTCGCGGAGACTGATCCTTGGATAACACCACCATCGCCCGCCTTCTTTCGGAAACCGCCGATCTGATGGCGATCGACGGCGCCGACACGTTTCGCATTCTGAGCTATCGGCGCGCTGGCGAAGCCGCGGAGCAGACCACGGTCGACCTGATGTTCGTCGCCTCGGACTCCGAAAAGCTGCTCGAGATTCCTGGGATCGGCAAGAGCATGGCCGCCAATATCCAGTCCATCGCTGCCAGCGGATCACTTCCTCAGCGCGATCAGCTGGTCGCGAAATACGGCACCGGGATCCTCGAACTGTTGAAACTTCCCGGCATGGGGCCGAAGACCATTGCTCTGTTCTGGTCGGCTGCACAGATCACCAGCATCGACCAGCTTGCCGCTGCGATCGAGGATGGCCGGCTGGCCAAATTACCGCGGATGGGCGCCAAGCAGATTGAGAAGATCAAGAAGGGTATCGAGGATTATCGGCACAGTTCGGGCCGGTTCCGCATCGACGAGGCCGAGGAGGCGGCCAAGCGGCTCACGGAATACCTGCTCGCCTTCGATGGGATCGAGCGCGTGACGCCTGCCGGGTCTCTACGCCGCGGGCGCGAAACTGCCGGCGATCTCGATCTGCTCGTCACTGGTCCTGCGTGCCAGCCCGGCAAGTGCGGCGCTGCTGTCGAATATGTCGTGTTGTATCCGGGCATCCACAGCATGATCGCGAGGGGCGAGAACAAGGTCAGCTTCTACCTGGCCAACAGCCTGCAGGTCGACGTGCGCCTGTTGCCCTCGGAGTCCTACGGCGCGGCCCTGCAATACTTCACCGGCTCCAAGGCCCACAACGTCTCGTTGCGCCAGCGTGCGCTCAAAATGGGCTACACGCTGAGCGAGTGGGCACTGGCCCGGCTCGACGATGAGTCGGTGGCTGTCGCCGCCGCAACCGAGGAAGAGATTTATTCTGCACTCGGCATGGACTGGATGCCGCCCGAACTGCGTGAGAATCTCGGCGAGATCGAAGCTGCTGCGAATCATTCCCTGCCCCGCCTCATCGAGCTCAAAGACATCAAGGGCGACGCGCACATGCACACTGTCGAGACCGACGGCCACAACACGATTCGCGAGATGGCCGAGACCGCGCTCGCCCACGGCTACCAGTACATCGCCATCACCGATCACTCCAAAGCGTTGGCCATGACCAACGGGCTCGACGCGAAGCGGGCCCTCGAACACATCAAGAGAATTCGCGAAGCCGACAAAGAGATGGAAGGCCGCATCCGCATCTTCGCGGGTATCGAGGTCGACATCCTGGCCGACGGGACTTTGGATCTGGAGGACGAAGTCCTGGCGCAGATGGATGTCGTCATCGCCAGCATCCATTCGCGCTTCGACCAGAGCCGCGAAGAGACGACCGACCGCGTGCTACGCGCCCTAGAGAATCCCCATACACGTATCCTCGGCCATCCCACCGGCCGGCTTTTGCTCCGCCGCGAGCCTGTCGCCATCGATATGGGCGCCGTCCTGCGACGTGCGGGCGAACTCGGTGTGGCCGTCGAACACAACGCCGCCCCCGAGCGCCTCGACCTGAGCGATCGCGACCTGCGTCTCGCCAAGGAGATGGGCTGCAAGACCGTGATCAACACCGACGCGCACAATCTGCGCGACTTCGACAAAATGACCTATGGTATGCGCCAGCTGCGCCGGGCCTGGCTGGAACCCGAGGACGTGCTCAACACGCGCGGGCCGGAGGAGTTTCTGGCTGGGCTGAGGCCGCGGCCTTAAGTAGGGCGGCCCCCCTCTGCAACTTCTTTACAAGCGGGTCGCGAGGCGTTACGCTATACGCATGATCAGGAGCTTTCGACATCCTGGCGTCGAAAGATTTTTTAGGAGCGGCAGCAAGGCAGGTATTCAACCCAAACATGCTGCCAAGCTCCAGCTCCAGTTATTCGCCCTCAACCGGGCGAAATCTGCGCCGGACATGAACGCCCCAGGATGGGATCTTCATGCCCTTCATGGCAATCTTCGCGGGAACTGGTCGGTCAGGGTGAACGGGAACTGGCGCTTGACATTCACTTTCGAAGAGCGCGATGCAGTCCTGGTTGATTATCAGGACTACCACTAAAGGACGGGAGGAACCTTAAGTATGCTCATGCACAATCCACCGCACCCCGGCAGGATCCTTCGCGAGTATCTCGGTGAAATCGAAATCGTAGAAGCCGCCCGGCATCTTCGTGTTACCCGGACAACCCTCTCGCGCATTCTCAATGGACGCGCAGGCATCTCCGCGGAAATGTCTTTGCGGCTGTCGGAAGCCCTAGGCACTCACGGAGGCTTCTGGCTGGGACTCCAGATGGACTACGACCTGTGGCACGCGGGCCGGCAGCACCGCAAGAGAATCCAACCGCTTCGCAAGGCGGCCTAAGTCCCAGCCTTTGGCTTGAGCCCGCCGACGTGCTGAACACACACGGGCCGGATGACTTCCTCGCCGCGCTACGCCCCCCAGCCGTAACCAATCCATGGTTCCTACCGGCCCCTGCGGCTCTCACGATTTCATGGCAACGCCTCGTTCCCCCGGGATAAGATAAGGGCGCTATGAGTCTGCTCGGTCAGCGATCCCAGAGCGAACTGGACGACACCGCCAAGGGCGAGTCCCTGACCAAGGGAACAAGCCACATCGTCATCGCCGCCGTCGTGGCGACAGTGGTGGTCAGCGTCGCGATCGCGATCTATGTGATTACCGGAGAAAAGCCGCCGGTGGCGACGGCGCAGATTGTCGACATCTGGGCGCATCCCATGCACGAAGTCACACCGGCCTTCGACGCCAACGGAAGCTCCGTCTCGCAGTCCACTTTCGATCAGGTGCTGGTCTTCACCCACGTGCGTCTGTACAACCAGAGCAAGAACCCGATCTTCCTTCACCAGATATTGACCAATGTGACACTGAAAGACGGCAGCATCGACTCGAGCTTCGCCGGCACCGCGTCGCAGTACCTGCGCACCTTTAAGGCCTATCCGGACCTGGAGCCCTGGTTCAACCCGCCCATCGACACCGAATTGACGCTGCAGCCCGGCGAAACGAAGGAGGGGACTTTCGTCTCCTCCTTCCGCCTGGCCAAAGAGCAGTGGGATGCGCGCAAGACGCTCGACTTCACCTTCGGCTTCCGCTACCAGCCCGAAGTGAAGGCAGCCGCCACGGGCGCTGTCATTGACCGCTAGGAGCGGCTGTCGGTGGGACCGGCGCCGTCTTCGGCGTCGAAAGATAGCCCGAGACCGCGTTCTTTGACGGCATCCCATTCACGACGATCTCGTACAACGCCGGATCTTTGCCGCTATAGAACTGCATCGGCTCGTCGACGTTGCGATCCTTCTTCTCGTAGCTTCGATCGTCCGCGTACACCACCAGCGTGAACCGGCTTTTCTTCTGGTCTGTCTTTTTCAGCTCCAGGCTTACCGTGCCCACCGGCTTCTTCTCGCCCTTTTGCAGCGTGAACTCGTAGTAGTTCCGGTCGCCGCGATGCTTCAGAACATCCAACTCCTGCGCATTGCGCGCGATCAGGCTGGCATGGTCGCTCAGGTCGCCCTTCATGGACGTCAGCTGAGAAATGGCTCCCTGGAGATCGGTCTTCGTCTGCGTGAGGTCGGTCTTGACCCCGCCGACATCGGTTTTCACACTCGAAACATCACTGGCCACAGCGGTCACCTGCTGGGCCGTCTGCCGCTGCGCAGTTTCAAGCCGCTTGGCATCGGCCTGTTCCTTCGAAATCAGGGCCTCGGCACGCTCATCCAGCTGTTTCTGCGTCAGGCCCAGCGATTTGCCCAGTTCGTCGGTGGCGACAGTCAGCCGCGCATTAGTTTCACGCAGGTCGGCCGCCAGCTTGACGTTCTGCTGGTTCGCGGCCGCCAGCTCGGTCTCCTGATGCGCCACGCGATTGCTCAACGTGTACGCCCAGACCAGTCCCCCAAGCGCGGCCACCAGCGCCGCCGCGATCACTGCCAGCAACGCGCCGGAATAGGTTCTTGGGGCATTCTCAAGTTCTTCACTCATCGTTTCCCTTTCCTCCTGCTCGGCGGTCCCACGCGGTCCGCTTCTGACGGGTTGGCGCAATCCTATCTTGTTTTCGAAGGGTACGGAATTGTCTCTGCAGAGTCTTCGATGCCCTGCAGATACCCGGAAAGCTTGTGCAATCGAAAGGATGCCAAACCGACACCTCCGGGGATTGCACTCAATATAGAACGAAACTCGTCCCGCCGCGAAGCACAAGCTGCCGGCCGCCGGCGCAAACGGTAACCCCGCGGAGGGCGGTACCGAGGCTCGCTCCCGTGACAATCCATCAATCGCTAAGCTATAAAAGAACTTTGCTGCACGTTGTGTGTCCGGCGGTCCTCCGCGCCGGAATGCCAAGGCCAACGTATAAAAATGACCAAGCAAGAGGAGTCAAAGGCCATGTCTACTGCAGTCGCAGGAAAGGGACTTGAAGGAATTGTTGCCGCCAACTCCGGCATCTGCTGGATCGATGGAGACGCAGGCGTGCTCGCCTATCGCGGCATCGACATCCATGAGCTCGCCGAGAACTCCACCTTCGAAGAGACCACCTTCCTGCTCTGGAACGGCCGGCTTCCCAACCAGTTCGAGTTGCGCGAGTTCCAAGCCCAACTCGCCCTCGCCCGCGCCCTCGATCAGCGCGTCATCGATCTGCTGCGCAGCTTCCCCTCTACGGCCACGCCCATGGAAGTGCTGCGAACTGCGGTGTCGGCGCTCAGCTTTTACGACGCCGACGA
>CAZPEZ010000099.1:0-15586 GCA_964585715.1 uncultured Occallatibacter sp. | reverse complement strand
GTGGCTTCCATGCTCACGATTATACTATCGTTTCAGCTGTTACAGTCCACTAGTGAGCGAGATGCGACAATTGGTGACATGTGCCCCTCTCGATCTGAGGGACCGCGACTGGCCGCGGCGTGAGCGCAACATAGAGCCGTTTTCGGAACCGGCACCAACCAAAAGGGGCGTCGGCGGCAAGCCAGGAACAAAGATCATAAGTATTCGATTTATCATCAGATGCAGACGATTAGGGCCTGTAGCTCAATGGTTAGAGCAGGGGACTCATAATCCCTTGGTTGGGGGTTCGAATCCCTCCGGGCCCACCATTGCATGGAGCAGACGCTCGCTTTTCGCTCGCACGTGCCGGATGATCCGTCGTTCGGACTTCGCCCGCGCGACCACTATCGGCGCACCCAGCACGCTGGGGTCATCGCCACTCGCCCTCCCCGTATACTCAACCCAGCGCATGACCACACGGTTGGACACAATCCTTGCCTCCACCAGGACCTCCGTTGCTGAGGCCAAGGTGCGTGTGTCTTTTGCAGAACTCGAGCGCCAGGCTGCTCTGTACGAGCCACGAGGATGGGCCGCCACATTGCGGCGACGCGCTGCATCCGGCCCCGCGATCATCGCCGAGATCAAGAAGGCATCGCCGTCGAAAGGCGTGATCCGCGCCGATTTTGACGTATTCTGGCTCGCCGAACGCTATCAGGCGGGCGGCGCCGCCGCGCTCTCCGTGCTCACCGATGCGCCTTACTTCGACGGCAGCCTGCGCAACCTCGAGCTCGCGTCGCAGGCCGTCACACTGCCTTGTCTGCGCAAGGACTTCATGATCGACGAGTATCAGATCGTCGAAGCGCGTGCGCATCGCGCCGACGCAATCCTGCTCATTGCTGCCGCACTTACAGATGCCGAGATGACGCGCTTCGCCCGCGCCGCGCATAGCCGTGCGCTCGACGTGCTGGTCGAAGTGCATACCGCCGACGAGCTCGACCGCGTGCTCTCGACGCTCGGTGAGGACGGCGCCGATGCCATTGGCGTAAACAATCGCGACCTCAAAACATTTGAAGTTCGGCTCGAAACCTCCCTTGCTCTGATCGATCGCATACCAACCGGCGCCGTGCGCGTCGCCGAAAGCGGCATCTCCACCAGCGACGACCTGTCGCGCCTCCGGAACGCCGGCTTCGACGCGTTCCTCATCGGCGAGAGCCTGATGCGCCAGCCAGACCCCGGCGCCGCCCTGTCTGCCTTGCTTGCCGGAGCGCTGACGACACCGTGAGTCTCTGGGTGCAGCCGTGAGCATTTGGGTTAAGATCTGCGGGAACACGTCGCTCGCCGATGCGCAGCTCGCTGTCGACGCCGGTGCCGACGCCGTTGGGTTCGTCTTTGCGCCCAGCCCGCGGCGGGTGACGCCGTCTCAGGTCGCGACCATCACCCCCGGCCTTCCTGCAGGAATCGAGAAGATCGGCGTCTTCGTCGATGCTTCTTTCGATGAGATTGCCGAAACTGTGCGCCTCTGTGGGCTCACCGGCGTGCAGCTGCACTCGGAAGCCGGATCAGACCTGCCCGCGCAGCTCCGGGCAGAGTTCGGCCCGAGTCTGCGCATCCTTCGCGTCGTGCACTTCGCTGCCGGAGTTGAACAGCAGGCTGCCGCTTTCTCGCGCGATCCCAACGTCGATGTGCTTCTCGTCGACTCGCGAACCGAAAAGGCCGTGGGCGGAACCGGCATTGCCTTCGACTGGACTGCGGCGTCCCACTCCCTCTTCCAGAACGCGGAACAGCGGAAGCTCATTGCCGCGGGCGGCCTGAATCCCGAAAACGTCGCCACGGCGATTGCTACACTGGCGCCGTGGGGCGTCGATGTCGTCTCAGGCGTCGAAGCCGCCCCAGGCCGCAAAGACCGCGAAAAAATAATTGCGTTTGTCGCCAACGGTCGCCGCGCAAGCAAGACGTAGCGGCTCAGACCTTCAGCCCACGAAACAAGTGCGACGGCACTGTGCCGCCGATCGCGAACTGTAAGAAAAGAGAAATCCGCCGCGACCAAGGAGGCTCTCCCATGGATGCGTTCCTTTCTCCCATCGAGAAGCCGCACGATCCGGTGATGCGGCTGGCCTATGTCGCAGTCAAACGCCAGTTCGGCAAAGTCCTTGCGCCGCTGAAGGTGTTCTGCGCCCGGCTTCCCTTCGCTTTCACCACGTTCTATTCGCGCATTGCCAAGCTCGACAAAAAACTGCACCTCGCGCCGGAGATGCAATTGCTTCTTCGCGAGCGTGTGGCGCGGCTTAACGTCTGTCTCTTCTGCATCGACATCGGCGGTGCCATCGCCATCAAAGCCTCCATGGATCAAGCCAAGTTCGGCGCTCTCGAAGACTATCGCACCAGCTCTCTGTTCACTGAGGCCGAGCGCGCGGCGTTGGACTATGTGACCGAGTTGACACGTGACCGCCGGGTGAATCCCGCCACATTCACGCGCATGGCGTCGTTCTATACCGAGCGCGCCATCTGCGAGATCGTCTGGCTCGTAGCCAGCGAGCACTTCTACAACATCACCAACATCGGCCTCAATATTCATTCCGACATGCTCTGCGATATCACGCGGAAGAAGAGCTAGCGCTCCTGCGAACATCCCTGCAATCCCGGCTGGCTCGATCGGAGACGCGCTTAGATGCCTTACTCAGTTGCCACGCAGATCACGAGTTTTCCCCGAACGCGCCACGACCCCTGATACCGCATCGCCTCCGGGACCTCATCGAGCCTGTACCTCTTCTCGATGACCGACTTCAGCTTGCCGCTGGCCAGCAGCTCGCCGATCAAAGTCAGATCGTCGCGATTGGCCTTGGCCACAAACACGGTGAACTTCTGCCGCGAGAACTGCGACTGAAGCAGAGTTGCAAGCAATCCCCCGAACATCACGACCATCGACTTCGGCCCATCGAGAATTCCTCCTCCGACCTGAATGCCCTGGGGAGTCAGGACCCGCTTGCAGGCCGACAACGAGTGGTTCCCGGCGAGATCGAAGATCAGGTCGTATCGTGTGGAGCCGGCGGCGAAGTCTTCTTTGGAGTAGTCGATAGTATGTTCCGCCCCCAGCGACCGAACCAGCTCCGCATTCCGTGCGCTGCAAACCCCGGTCACGTGCGCCCCGAAGATCGTGCCAAACTGCACCGCGTAGGTGCCCACGCCGCCCGACGCTCCATTGATCAACACGTTCTGCCCGGCCTGGAGCTTGCCCTTGTTGCGCAGCCCTTGCAATGCCGTGAGTGCCGCAATCGGAGAGGCCGCTGCATCCTCGAACGAGACGCACTCGGGCTTGGCGGCCAGAGCGGATTCTGCTGCAATCGCATACTGGGCGAATGCGCCCTTGCAACAGCCGAACACCGCATCGCCCGGCTTGAACTGCGTTACACCCGGCCCAACAGCTTCGACCACCCCGGCAGCGTCAACCCCAGGATGCTTGACCTTGCCCCCGCCCATCAACAGCCGCATCAAGGCAGGCCCACCCTTCATCATGTGCCAGTCCAGCGGATTCACCGCGGCGGCTCGCACTCTGATCAGGACTTCCTGAGCGCCCGGTGTTGGCTTTTCGATCTCCTCATAGCTCAGAACATCCGGAGGACCATTCTTGCGATACACGATAGCCTTCATCCGATTGCCTCGCTCTCGATGCCGCTACTAGACCCCACGCAGGCAGAGAACGCAAGTTCCCGTGTCACATCTGCAGGTGATGCTGTCGAGAGTCACTGGTCCTCCCTGCGACTCCAGCCATGTTTGGCAGTCAACCCCCGGTGGCCTGCACCTGTCGCACGCTTTAGTAAACTGGAAGGGCCCCCGACGTTCGCGTCCGCAGTCCAGGAGTTCCAATGGCATCCATCATTCTTCCCGCAGCTCCTTCGGAGTCGCGCCCCGGCCGTTTCGGCGCCTATGGCGGCCGCTATGTGCCCGAGACGCTGATGGCCGCGTTGATCGAGCTCGAGCGCGAGTACGACATCGCCAAGGCCGACGCCGCTTTCCAGGCTGATCTCGCTTCGCTGCTCAAGGACTTCGCTGGCCGCCCCACTCCGCTCTACTTTGCCAAGCGCCTCACTGAAGAACTCGGCGGCGCAAAGATCTACCTCAAGCGCGAAGACCTGCTCCACACTGGCGCGCACAAGATCAACAACGCCCTCGGCCAGGCCCTGCTCGCCCGGCGCATGGGCAAGAAGCGCATCATCGCCGAAACTGGAGCCGGCCAGCACGGCGTCGCCACGGCTACGGTCTGCGCGCTGCTCGGCATGGAATGCGTCATCTATATGGGCGACGTCGACATGGAGCGCCAGGAGCTGAACGTGCTGCGCATGCGCCTGCTCGGCGCTGAAGTGCGCGGCGTCTCGTGCGGATCCAAGACCCTCAAAGACGCTATCAGCGAAGCCATGCGCGACTGGGTCACCAACGTTCGCAGCACGTACTACCTGCTGGGCAGCGCCCTCGGCGCTCATCCTTATCCGACCATGGTGCGCGACTTCCACCGTTGCATCGGCCGCGAGATGAAAGAACAGATCCTCGAGAAGGAAGGTCGCCTGCCCACCGCGATCATTGCGTGCGTTGGTGGTGGCTCCAATGCCATCGGCGCCTTCTACGAGTTCATTCCTGATCGCCAGGTGCGTCTCATCGGCGTCGAAGCCGGCGGCCGCGGGACAGGGCTTGGTGAGCATGCAGCCCGTTTTCGTGGTGGAGAGCCCGGCGTTCTGCAAGGCACCTACTCCTATGTCCTGCAAGACGAGAACGGCCAGATCGCGCTCACGCACTCCGTCTCCGCCGGCCTCGATTACGCCTCCATCGGCCCCGAACACGCCATGCTGCACGATCTTGGTCGCGCCGAATACGTTTCGCAAGACGATCAGGCCACGCTCGACGCCGTCGTCAAGCTCGCACGCACCGAGGGAATTCTGCCCGCCCTCGAGAGCGCACACGCCGTGGCCGAGGCCCTTCGCATCGCTCCCTCGATGAGTCCGCATGACATACTGGTAATTAACCTCTCTGGCCGCGGCGACAAGGATATGGGCATCCTGGCCCGCGAGTTGAAGATTCAGGGAGCCTGACCCGACTGCAATGGCGATCCGTTTCAATCACAAACCCGGCCTGGTCGTGTATCTCACAGCCGGCGATCCCTCGCTCGATGCTACGCGCGCCATCGCGATTGCGGCCATCGATGCGGGTGCGGACGTGATCGAACTCGGCGTCCCCTTCAGCGATCCTCTCGCCGACGGCCCCATCATTCAGCGCGCCAGTGAACGCGCTCTCGCCCGCGGCACCCGCCTCAAAGACGTGCTTGTGCTAGCCAAAGAGATCCGCGCCGCGCGGCCGCAGGCCGGGCTCATCCTCTTTACCTATTTCAATCCTGTGCTGCGCTACGGCCTCAGGAAATTTGCCGACGATGCCGCAGCGGCCGGCGCCGACGGCGTTCTTCTTACCGATGTCATCGTCGAAGAAGCAGACGAATACCTGGCCGAAATGGCCCGCGTGCATCTCGCGCCCGTCTTCCTTGCCGCGCCCACCAGCACCGACGAACGGCTCGAAGCCATCGCCACCCACAGCAAGGGATTCGTCTATGCCATCTCGCGCACCGGCATCACCGGCAAGCAGCAAAGCCTCGCCGCCGACGCTGCTTCATTGGTTGCGCGCATTCGGCGATGGACCGCGCTGCCTGTCGCCGTGGGGTTCGGCATCTCGAACGCGGATCACTTCGCCCAGGTGGCGGAGTTCGCGGATGCCGCGGTGATCGGCAGCGCAATCGTGGAGCTGATCGAGAAGTCGGCTCCGGGGTCGGAGCCCGGTGCAGTCGCCCGATTTATCAGGGGTCTGCGCCAACCGGCTGCGGCGCTGGCCCGTTAACTGACCCCACTGCAAGATTGGTTTCAACTTACGCTCCGATGCGGCCCGGCCTAAGTGCATCCGCACAGCCGCCGAGCCCGCACCACGAGGATGAAATGACGCTCGAAGAACTGCGTGAACGAATCGATGTCCTGGACCAGCAGCTTGTCGAACTGCTGAGCGAGCGGGCCCGCGCCGCGTTGATGATCGGTCACCTCAAGGTGAAAACCTCTCTGCCGGTGTATGAGCCGGCCCGGGAAAAGATCATCTACGCCAACGTGCGTGCGGCCAATAAAGGCCCGCTGCCCGACATCGAGCTGACGCATATCTACGAGCGCATCATCGACGTGATGCGGGCGCTGCAACGGAACGAGTTGGCCTCGGAGAGGAACGCCCTGGCGAATGCATCCGGATCTTCAGGTCCTGATTCGCCCGGCCAAGGTAGAGGCGCTGGCGCGCCAGAGACTGAGAATACAAAATGATTGTTGCCATGCAGGAGCACGCCACCGAAGAGCAGATCGACGCCGTCATCGACGCCATGGTGGATGCAGGAGTTGGAGTCCATCGAACTACCGGTGCAAGTCAGACCATTTTGGCGGGGGTCGGCCCAACCGCGGGTCTCGACCTCACTAAGTTCGAAAACCTCGCCGGTGTGCTTCATGTGCACCGTATCAGTTCGCCCTACAAACTCGCTGGACGCAGCTTTCGGCCCGAAGGCACAGTCGTCGAATTCCGTAACGGCGTGAAGGTCGGCAACCAGCGTGTCGTTGTGATGGCCGGGCCATGCTCGATCGAGAATCGCGATCAGATGTTAGCCACCGCAGCGCGCGTCAAGGCCGCGGGCGGCAGCTTCCTGCGTGGTGGCGCCTTCAAACCGCGCTCCTCGCCCTACGCATTCCAGGGGCTCGGCATCGACGGCCTCAAGCTCATGCGCGAAGCAGCCGACGCCCAAGGCCTGCTTGTTGTCAGCGAGGTCATGGAGATTTCCCAGATCGAGTCCATGCTGCCCTACGTCGATCTGCTCCAGGTAGGCGCGCGCAATATGCAGAACTTCAATCTGCTCCGCGAACTCGGCCAGGTGCGCACCCCCGTTCTGCTCAAACGCGGCATCGCGGCCACCATCGAAGAGCTGCTGCTCTCGGCTGAATACATCCTCTCCGGAGGCAACTACGACGTGATTCTTTGCGAGCGCGGCATTCGCACCTACGAGACAGCGACGCGCAACACGATGGACATCTCTGCGATTCCCGTCGTGAAGAAGTACTCGCACCTGCCCATCGTGGCCGATCCCTCGCATGGAACCGGGCATCGCGATATGGTCGCACCGATGGCACGCGCGGCCGTTGCCGCCGGCGCCGACGCGATCATCGTCGAAGTACATCCCAACGCCGACAAGGCTGTTTCGGATGCGGCGCAGACACTCTACCTCGATCAGTTCGATAAGCTGATGGGAGAACTGCGCGTTATCGCACAAGCAGTTGGACGAACGATGTGAAGCCACGCAGTCCGCAAATCTCGCTTACTCGCTAACTTGCGAACTCGCACGAAGCACGGCTGACTTGCAAAGGAGCCATGATCGAGCGCATCGCCATCCTGGGCACGGGCCTGCTGGGCGCCTCAGCAGGACTGGCGTTGCGCGCCGCGGGCTTCAAGGGCTCTATCGCCGGCTGGAACCGCAGCGTCGAAGGCGCACAAACCGCCCTTGCTATGGGCGCGCTCGACTCTGTCGCCACCGACGCGATTGAGATGGCGCGTGAGAGCCAGGTCATCCTGCTCTGCACGCCCGTCCATGCGATTCTCGACTGGATGGAACAGCTCGTGGGCGTCCTCGGTCCGGAGCAACTCATCACCGATGTGGGCAGCACGAAGGTTCAGATCACCGCGGCCGCCGACCGCATGTTCAATCGTCCCGGGCGCGCGGCCTTCCTGCCCGGTCATCCCATGGCAGGCAAAGAGCGCGGCGGCGCAGCCCTCGGCGATGCCGAGCTCTATCGTGGCGCAGTGTGGCTCTTTACCGACGACCCCGCCTGGAAGCGTTCGCCGCAATCCGCAGCTCTGGTCGAAGACTGGCGCTGTTGGGTCGGCAAGATGGGCGCGCGGGTCATCAACTTGAATGCCGAACGGCACGACGAGCTTGTCGCCTGGGTCAGTCATCTGCCCCAGCTTGTCGCCACCGCCCTCAGCGCTCTGCTCGAAGATCAGGTCGGCGATGCGCCGGAGCTGAAAGACGTCGGTGGCCGCGGCCTGCGTGAGATGACGCGGCTCGGCGCCAGCCCCTATTCCATGTGGCGCGACATCGCCCACACCAACGCCGACGCCATCCAGAAAACGCTCCTCGCCCTGGAGCAGCGTCTTACCCATATTCGCGAGAACCTGCGTACCCCGGATCTGCGCGACGAGTTCGACAAAGCCAACCGTTTTCGCAAGGAATGAGGTCAATATGGACATCCAATTTGCTCAACGCATGAGCGGTGTGCGTGTCTCTGCCGTTCGCGAGATTCTCAAGGCGACCGAGCAGCCCGACGTCATCTCCTTCGCCGGCGGCTTGCCCGCGCCTGAACTCTTTCCCGTCGACGACGTTCTCGCTGCGACCGAGCGCGTTCTGCGCGAAACCGGCGCTTCCGCGCTGCAATACAGCACCACCGAGGGCTTTGCTCCCCTGCGCGAGCAGTTCGCGGACATATCGCGAGCGCGCGGCATCGGCTGCACCGCCGACGACATCCTCATCACCACCGGCTCGCAGCAGCCACTTGATCTGGCCGGCAAGCTGTTCATCGATGCCGGCGACTGCATCTTGACCGAGAGCCCGACCTACCTCGCTGCGCTCCAGGCATTTCGCGTTTACCAGGCGCGCTTTGTTGCCGTGCCCACCGATGAACTCGGCCTCATCCCCGAGGCCCTGCCTGCCCTCATCGAGCGCGAACGCCCGAAATTCCTTTACACCATCCCCAACTTCCAGAACCCGACCGGCGTGACGCTCTCCGCCGATCGCAGGCGCACGCTCTACGCCATCGCGGCACGCTATGGCCTCATCGTCGTCGAGGACGATCCCTACGGCGCACTTCGCTACGCCGGCACACATATCCCCGCGATTAAGTCGCTCGACACCGAGGGCATCGTCATCTACAACAGCACCGTCTCCAAGACCATCGCGCCCGGTCTCCGCATTGGTTGGACCATCGCCGCTCCCGAAATCCGCCGCCGTATGACCATCGTCAAGCAGGCGACCGACATCCACACGTCCACCCTTGACCAGCGCATCGTCCATCGCTATCTTGCCGACTTCGATAGCGCCGCGCACATCGAACGCATCCGCGCCTCCTACGGCGAACGCTTTCGCATCATGGACGCTTGCCTGCGCGAGACCATGCCCGAAGGCTATGTCTGGACCCACCCCGAGGGTGGCATGTTTCTCTGGGTCACCTGTCGCGAGGGAGTGAACACGCAAGACCTCATGCCCGAAGCCATGGCCAGCAAAGTCCTCTTCGTTCCGGGGCGCGACTTCTTCACCAGCGACACTGGTCAGAGATATATGCGCCTGAACTTCTCCAACGCCACGCCCGATCAGATTCGGATCGGCATAGGCCGTCTCGCCGCGGTTTGCGGCAGTGCAGCCCAGCCCGTAGCTGGATAACTGCGAACTGTGAACTAAGAACTGTGAGCTGGTCGTGGAGCCAATGAACGTACAAGAGCAATTCGGCCAGATCGATATCTATGTCTTCGATCAGATCTTGCGCGGCAACATCGCCCCCGGCATGAAGGTCCTCGACGCCGGGTGCGGTTACGGGCGCAACCTTGTGCATTTACTCCGAGAAGGGTGCGAAGTGTTCGCAGTCGATCAGGACGCCGCGGGCGTGGAGCATGTGCGCAAACTCTCTGCATCGCTGGCGACCGGATTGCCGGCGGAGAATTTCCAGGTTGCTCCGATTGAAATGATGCCGTTTCCTGACGAGTTTGTGGATGTAGTGATGTGCAGCGCTGTTCTGCACTTTGCGCGGGATGATCGCCATTTTCTGGCTATGCTGAAAGACTTGTGGAGAGTGTTGCGCCCAGGCGGGATGCTGTTCTGCCGCCTGGGTTCGCGCATCGGCATGGACTTCGAATCCGTGCGCCCCAATATCTACACAATCGGCGACGGGTCGGAGTGGTTCCTGGTGGATGAGAAGATCCTGCTGCGTTTGACCGATGAGCTGAATGGCGTGCTGGTCGATCCGCTCAAGACGACCATTGTGCAGGATTACCGCTGCATGACGACATGGGTGTTGCGCAAGCGCCGAGGCTAGAGAGTCGAGCCGGTCAGACCTGCTGCGCGACAGCCTCGTTTACGGGATCGAGGACATTGAAGCCCTCCGAACGCGCCGCCTCCAGCAAATGCCGTGAGGCCGACACAAAGATGATCTCCATCCCCTGAAACATTTCGCGTGCCACAATCGCCGCTCCTACCTGCAGAGCATCGGGCCAGCGCAGATCGGTGCGGTCCAGCAGTTGCCGCGTAGCTTCCAGAACCGCGGGATTCAACGGTTCCTGCACCATCCTCGCCGCCTCAATGCGCAAGATTTCGAGCGCCGCATTGGCATCGTCGGAGCTCAGTGCGCATGCCCGTGCACGACGTCTAATCGCGGAGTACACTTCCAGCGGCGCCGACGCCGCAATCAACTTGCGGTTGTCCTCGACGGCCTCCATGAGCTTGATCAGCGCATCTGTGCCGGGCTCCTGCACAAACAGCTTGGCGAAGGCCGTGGACTCGAGGAAGTAGCACGTCACAGGACGCCCCGCTCCTCTTCAATGACCTCGACAATCGATGGGCCGCTCACAGCCACCGGATGAAAACGCTGCGCCTCGTCGGGAATGTTCGCCTCGGCGCGATTCAGGCGGATCGTCGTCGTCGGATAAGCAGGAGTCTTCGGGTTGGCGATCTTGCTGGTCAGCACCACACCTCGCTGGATTGCCTCCGCCAGGACGGCCTGCCGGGATTCGGGATGCTGGTTCCAGCGGAAGCTCTTCCGCGGCAAAAACGAATCGCGGAACCACTTCAGTGCGATAAATGCATGTCCGCCGCGTTCGGCTTCGGCCAGGGCGGCGCACAGTTCGCGGACCCGAATCTCAAGGTCCGCCGGGACCATCGCCGGTTGGGCCTCTTCGTCGCTCTCAAATGGCGCGTGCTCGGCCGCGATACGCGGTGCTCGAAACTCCCGGGGGCTGGCTGCGGTGTCATCGGCTCGCTCGAAATAGATGCGGACTTCGTCGTCCTCGGGCGACCACGTATCCGCCGATGCATTGCGGCGCTTGCTGCGTCCGCTCTCACTGCACAGCTCCACGATCGCCTGATACCCCGGAGGTGCAAGAAACCGCAACGCCCGCGCCAGTCCAGGATCCTGCGAAAAAGCTAACTCACCCAAGGCCTCTTCAATAATCTCTTCCGCTTCGGGGATAGTTAGGTTGCTCACATCTATGCTGCTTTGCGCAGCTCTTGTCGCTTTCATTGTCCCCATCTCCCTATAACGTCTCTTTAGCCCCACCTATCGATGCATGCCTATCGTCCCAAAGAACTTGACCCAGAATATGTTAGCCACGCTAACGCAGATAGCGGATTCAGGCAAGAACAATCCGGATGAGGCTCTCCTGCAATCGCTATGCGTGGGCTTTAGTTGGCCCTCTTGGAGAAGATCACCACTCTGTGGCTGATAACTCGGCCGCCTCGCCGAACCTAAAAAAGGAATCAGAAACTTCTAGCTAGATCAATTCCAGGATCGAGCCCCTGCCCCGGTGTCAATGATGATAATACGATTCTTATTCAATGCCACAGGGAATCGAAACCGTTTGCCATGAGTGCAACCTGGGCACCTCCGGAGCGTCCCGGCTTCCGGGAAGGCCCGTCAGACACTGCACCTTCGTACAATAGGAATATGCGTCGCTTGTTGTTGGCTTTACTGCTGTCTTTCTCCGCTTCGCCCTCCGTCGCCGCCCAGGCCTTCGACCTTGCCGGTCCAAAGGTAGACGTTCACGTGAAGAGGGGTGAGGTCACTCTCCCCATCGGCGAGGTGCCCAATCTCCTTCCCGGCGATCGTCTCTGGATCCACCCCGACTTTCCCGACAGCCAGTCCGCGCGCTATGTCCTCGTCATCGTCTTCCTGCGTGGGATCACAAACCCACCGCCGAATGACTGGTTCACTCGCGTCGAAACCTGGAACCACGATGTGCGCGAAGAAGGCGTGTTCGTCACCGTTCCTCAGGAAGCACAGCAAGCTGTCCTCTTTTTGGCTCCCGAAACCGGCGGGGACTTCAGTACGTTGCGCAGCACCGTCCGCGGTCGCCCCGGCGTCTTTGTGCGGGCCACCCAGGATCTCCAGTCCGCCAGTTGGGATCGGATGCGTCTCGATACTTACCTCGCCGAGGTCAAAGTCACTTCTCAAACCGACCCCAATTCTCTGAAAGAGCGGGCTGAGACAACGGCCCGCAGCCTGGGCATCAAGGTCAATCAGGAGTGCTTCGATAAACCCGTCGAGCAGCAAGCCACCTGCCTGTCGGCACACACCGAGGGGCTGGTCATGGACGACTCCAACGCGCAGACTCGCGTGGCGCAGCTGACCGCCGGTTCAACCGCCGACCTGATGAATCAGCTTGCCTACGCCCCGGTCGCCGGCGCGGGAGCCTACAGCCCCTACATCGGCGCCATCGTCGACACCGCACGGATCCTCTCTTCGCTGCATACCGCCCGCTACCAATATTTGCCCGCGCTCGCCCTGCCCACAGAAGACACTCTTAACCTGCGGCTCAGCGTTCCGCCTTCCTTCCGCGATCCCAAGTCGGTGGTCGTCGTTGCCCTGCCTCCCGTCGGTCAGGCTCGTATGCCTCCGCTCCACCCCATCGACCCGAAAGAGGTCTACTGCGCGCAGAAGCCCGATCTTATTCTTCCCGCGGGAGGCGCCCCTCTTGTCCTTGCTACCCAGCTTGCACACGACCTGAAGTTGCACGTCGAGGCCAGAGGCCACGCCTTCGATCTTCCCTTGAAAGCCGATCCCGGTGAGGGCGGTCTCGGCCTGATGAAGCCCGCCCCCCTCTTTCCCGTCGGTGAAGTCACCGGCGAAGTGCGCGGCAAGTGGGGCTTCGACGACTGGGTCGGACCCGCTTATCACCTTTACTCCTCGCAGCCGGGCAAATGGAACCTGACCTCCGGCGAACAGTCCGCACTCGTCGTGGGTCGCGAGGACACCCTCCACGTGCAGGGCGAGAGCAGCCTCTGCATCGACAAGGTCGAAGAGCTGACCGTAGCCGGCAATGCGCTCCCCCTCTCCTGGAAACCGCAGAAGCCCGATCTGCTTGCTGTCTCGGTCCCCATGGCCGATGCAACCCCAGGGCCCGTCAAGGTCGAGATCCGCCAGTACGGCCTCGAAAAGCCCGACGTTCTGACGTTGAATGCCTATGCCGAAGCCGCGTCGCTTGAGCGCCTCTCGCTCAGCTCTGGAGACCCGGATGCCGTCCTCACCGGCAACCGCCTCGACGAAGTCGCTAAGGTATCGCTGAACGGAGTCACCTGGTTGCCCGAAGGGCTCGGCCGAGTCCAGGACACGGACCGCCTCACCTTGCAAGCCGACAATTCCACGGCGGTCATTGAGCCTGGACAGCGCTATCTTGCCAGCGTGCAGCTGCGCGATGGCCGCGAGCTCAAGGTCCACACAACGGTGCTGCCGGCACGCCCGCAAATCACGTTGTTAAGCAAAGGCTCGCAGGACCAGACCAGCGACGCCCCGACCCTGGTGCGCCTCGGCAGCCAAGACGATCTGCCCGTAGACAAGCGCCTCGTCTTCTTTCTCAAATCGAAGGTTCCTGCCGCCTTCCCGCGCGACGAAAAGATCGAAGTTGCCGCCGTTGACGGAAGCTTTCGCACCATGCTCTCTCTCGCCGATGGCAGCCTGATGCTCGAAGATGCCGGCACGGCGCTTGGCGTTGTCGAGCCCCTGAGTCGCTTTGGCCCGTCGGCCTTCGGTCCTGTCGAGGCACGCCCCATCTCCGCCGACGGAATAGCGGGGGATTGGCAGTCCCTCGGCACCCTAGTCCGGATGCCCGGCTTCAAGGAGTTGCACTGCCCCCGCGCCGTAGCCCGGCCTTGTGCGCTTTCCGGCAGCAATCTCTTCCTTGCCGCCGCCATTGCCGCGACTCCCACCTTCGACAATCCGACGGATGTGCCGCCGGATTTCACCGGCACCCAACTCGTCGTCCCTCATGCGGCGAGTGGAACCCTCTATGTGAAGCTGCGCGACGATCCCGGCACAGTGCAGACATTGACCATGCCCGTGACACCCTCAACGGTCCAGGCAATCGGTCCGGCTGCCATGCCCGCTCCCGTGCCCGAAACGACAACCCCGCAGGCGAAGCCCGAGGCGCCGCCCACCCCGCCCCAATCCCAGACACAATCGACCGCCGCGCCGTCCGCTGCGCACTCCTGATTCTGCATAGTCCAGGGGGCACTACGCGTGCATCTCTCCTGTCGTCCCCTGGTCTTGTCCCTTCTATGCTGTGTCATCGTGAGAACCCGCAAGCCTGGGGCCCCGCAAGCGATGCAATCGGTTGCGGGGTAAGCGGCGAAGGATCTGCTTTTAGGCTTTGGCGGTCGTTCGAAGAGGAGCCTCTAGTTGAAGTACGCTTTGTTCTTCGCGGCGAATTCCTTCCTGTCCGCCGGCAACTCGTCCTCGGCAAAGATCGCGTTCTGTGCGCAAACCGTCGCGCAGTTCCCGCAATCGATGCACTCATCGGCGTTGATATACACCTGCGTCACCGACCCGGCATTGACATCGCTTGCCTGCGGCGCAATCGCCGCGGTTGAGCACTCCGCTACACAGACAAAGCCCTTAGTACACGCATCGGTCACGACGTACGCCATGTGAAATCTCCTCGCCTGGGGCGCGCTTCCTGCGTCCTTCCCCGTCCCTTGACGCCTATCGGGCTGCACCTTTCTCCCGTCGTGACTCGAATCACAGGGCCCTGGGAATCCAACTCATTACCTCCGGAACCGATTCAAATGCTCCTGTAACATCCGTGTGATCCTGCCGTTGCGCCGACGCTTCACAATGTCCCCATGCAACCGAAAAGTTGGACCTTGCTGCAGACCTTCGCCTGCTGGAACTGGAAGTGTGCGCTGATGAGCGCCGCGGTTCGTTCGCTGGTCTATCTTGCGGCGATGGCGCGTTCCGGGCCGCACGGCCGCCTTGCCGTGGTTGCAGTGGAGATGGCGTACGTCACGCTCACATCCGGCCTCTACGCAGGAATGCAGCAGCGTGCACTTTCGCTGCGCTCCCACTTCTCCGGCAACCTGATCATCGTGGCCGGCGTTCCCGGCCTCGCCCAATTTCTGGATTGGCTCACCCATTGCGCGGTTGGCCCCGCAGCTCCGCCCAGAGCTATCGTGGCCGCCAGCATTTTCACGCTTGTCTCCGCCCTCTTCCATCTCCACATCATGCGCCGCGACGTCTTTCTCACCGGGCACACCGGCCGCACTCTCGCGGACGACTTCCGTCGCATGCCCCGCCTTGTGCTTGACTTCGTCTTGCGGCCCTACGCGCTGGTCTCCGGTTTCTCCACCCGCTTCGCCCGCGGTGTCGAGTCCGAAGGCGCTCTCTAATCGGGCAGTTTGGTGCATCAAGAACACTGATCCTGAGCAAAGTCGGCGTAGGTCGAACCGATTTCTATTGGCCGAAAGGCAATTACTGGCATGGTCCGCCGCCTAAGCTCCCCGCGGGTGTAGAGGTAAGCACAG
>CAZPEZ010000098.1:0-16133 GCA_964585715.1 uncultured Occallatibacter sp. | reverse complement strand
ACAACGGCAAGAAAGTGGCTGGTACCCGGCTTCAGGGGTCCACGGCTGAGCTCGCTCAGGTCACAGACCTCACTTTTATCCAGGGCCGATTGTTCACCGATCAGGAGGACGAACGTGCCTCGCATGTCTGCGTGCTGGGCTACGACACCTGGCAGCAGCTCTTTAACGGTGAAAACGCGATCGGGAAGGAAGTCAACGTCGAGACCGGGATGTACACGATCATCGGCGTTGTCGACAAGCTGAAGTCGCCCTTCGGGGGAGGCAAAAACCCCGATGACAACAAAGTCTACTTCCCGCTCGGCACGTTTCACAACCTCCACCCTGAAGACAAGGAAATGTGGGTCAGCGTGAAGTACGACGACCCGAAGAACAAGCCGTTGGTCCAGGAAGAAATCCGCGAACTGCTACGCATCCGCCGCCACGTGCGCGTCGAAGCCCCGGACGACTTCGAGATCTTCGGCCCCGACTCGCTCTCCAAGCTCTGGGGCCAGCTCACGGGTGGACTTGTGCTCTTCATGATCGCCGTCTCCAGCGTTGGTCTCATGGTCGGCGGCGTAGGCGTGATGAACATCATGCTCGTTTCCGTCACTGAACGCACCCGCGAGATTGGCGTACGCAAGGCCATCGGCGCCACCAAACGTACCCTGCTCACGCAATTCACCACTGAAGCCGTCACTCTCTGCGCCGTCGGCGGAGTGATCGGCATTGTCCTCGGCGCCATCCTCACTTGGATCGTCTACTTCCTCCCGATTGGCCTGCCCGCAACCGTTTCCCTGACATGGATCATCATTGGCTTTGGCGTCTCCTGTGCCATCGGCCTGGTCTTCGGTATCTATCCCGCATGGAAGGCTGCCAATCTGGACCCCATCGAAGCTTTGCGGTATGAATAGATGAACCTGAAAGTCGACAATGGGAGAAGTTCAAACGGCCCGCCAGCCGCGGGGCATCTCGTTTTCAGTTTCTTCTAAACGATCGCGCCGTTTCTGCGGATCTTTTCGCCAGGTACACACTCGCTCTTTCCCCAGTTCTGGTCGGAATTGGCGGCAGCACGTCACCCGGCAGGGAGAATCTCGTCCATGGAGCTGATCGAAGGCCTCAAACTCGCCCTGCAATCTCTCTGGGCCAACAAGATGCGCAGCATCCTCACGCTGCTCGGCGTCGTCATCGGCGTCGCCTCCGTCATTACCGTGGTCACTCTGACCAATGGCGCCAAGCAATTTGTAACCGCCAAAATCAACACCTATGGCGCCAGCGTAGTCACCATCCGGAAGATGCCGGAAACCTTCATGACTGTGGACGAGTATCTGGAGTTCCAGAAGCGGAGAGATGTTACGTACGACGACTACAGGGCCGTTCTCTCTGAATGTAAGTCCTGCCTGTCCGTCGGCGCAGATCGCGCCACCGTCGGCAGAATCGTCTACCAGACCCGCTCCTCCACTGACACCAACATCCGCGGCATTACCTGGACCATGCCCGCACTGTCGAATCTCAACATTGAAATCGGCCGATCCTTCACCGAGCTCGAGGACCAGCACAGCGCTCACGTCGCCATCGTAGGTGCCGACGTCGTCGACAATGTGCTCGGGCCCGGCGACCCGCTCGGCAAAGAGATTCGCGTTGATGGCGCTCCCTATACGGTGATTGGCGTTGCCGAAAGCCAGGGAAAAATGATGGGTTCCAGCATGGACAATTGGGTTGGAATTCCTCTCACCGCTTTTCTCCAATCCCACGGCTCGCACGCCACCATGGACATTTACGTCGATGCTGGAAGCGGCCCCGATGCCATGGATATTGTTTCCGGCGAATTGCGCACCATCATGCGCATCCGTCGCCACCTCGCACCCGGTGTTCCGGATAGCTTCTCCATCGATTCAAGTTCAACTTTCGGGGATATGCTCGGCAAGATTCTTGATAACTTCGGAGCTGTGGTCGTGGCCATTGCCGGCATCTCTCTGGTCATCGGCGGCATCGTCATCATGAACATCATGCTCGTCTCGGTCACCGAGCGCACCCGCGAAATCGGCGTACGCAAGGCGCTTGGCGCGCGCCGCAAAGACATCCTGCTCCAATTCCTGATCGAGTCCGCGACCATGTCCCTCGCGGGCGGCATCATCGGCGTCGTTGCGGGCATCGGTGTGGCGAAAGTTATTACCGTGCTGATCGCCTTCCCCTCGGAAGTGGCAGTCTGGTCTATCCTGGTAGGCTTGTTCGTCGCCACCGCGGTCGGTCTATTCTTCGGCGTCTACCCCGCCCACAAAGCTTCTCAACTCGATCCCATCACTGCGCTGCGCGCGGAGCTTTAATCATGCGACTGACAGATTCGCGAGAATCCGTGCACATGGCACTCGAAACTCTTCGCAAAAACAAGTTGCGCTCCGGCCTCACCGTTCTCGGCATCTCCATCGGCATCGCCACGGTAATCCTGATCTCATCGGCCATCAACGGACTCAACAGCAATATCGATCAATTCGTGAAAACCCTCGGAACCAATGATCTCTGGGTCTTTCGCTTCGATCCCTGGGGTCACCGTCTCACCACCGAGGAACTCAATCGCAAACAGCTCACCTATGACGACGGCGTAGCCATGCGTGCCCTCCCGCACGTCGTTGCCGTTGATCCAGCCGTCACCTATCAGAACTTCCAACTCGGCATTGGCAATGTCTCTCTTAAAGCCGGTACCCACAAGGTACAGAACACCATCATTTATGGCGACACGTCCGAGGTAAAAAAGACCAACGACATCGAGCTCATCGAAGGCCGCATGTGGACTGAGATAGAAGAGCAGCGCAACGCCAGCGTAGTTGTGCTCGGCCATGACGCCGCGGAAGACCTTTTCCCGGACGGATCCCCAATCGGTAAAGATGTCGAAAGCGGAGGCGATGTCTTTACCGTCATCGGCGTGCTTGACAAACAGCCGCAGCCTTTCGGAACCGGACGCAACACGCAAGATAACTCAGCCTACTTCCCGCTCGGCGCCTTTCACAAAATACATCCGGAGATCAAAGACTTCTGGATCACTGTCAAGTACGACGATCCCACGAACAAGGAACTGGTGACCGAAGAGATTCGAGAGCTTCTCCGCGTCCGCCGCGGCGTGCGCATCCAGCAGGATGACAACTTCGCCGTCTTCGGTCCGGACACGCTCACCCGCCTCTGGAACTCACTCACCGGCGGCCTCTTTCTGTTCATGGTGGCTGTCTCTTCGGTTGGCCTCATGGTCGGCGGCGTCGGTGTCATGAACATCATGTTGGTCTCTGTCACTGAACGCACCCGCGAGATCGGCATCCGCAAGGCCATTGGCGCCACCAAACGCAACATCCTTCTCCAATTTACGCTCGAAGCTGTCACTCTTTGCGCCGTCGGCGGCATGTTGGGCATCCTGGCTGGATCGCTGTTCACGCTTATCCTGCACTACGCCGTCTCGTTCCTGCACGCGGCTCTTTCACCCACCTGGGTCCTTATCTCTTTCGCCGTCTCCTGCGTCATCGGCCTCGTCTTCGGCATCTATCCTGCGTGGAAAGCCGCCTCTCTCGACCCGATTGAAGCGCTGCGCTACGAGTGAGCCAGTTCGTAGTTCTCGGAGGGAGCAGGGGCCTTCAGGCCCCTGAAGAATAGCCGGCGTCAGAAAGTGGCCTTTAGGCCCGGATTGCTGCGGTGAGGAGCGAAACCTGCCCTGAGCAAAATCGAAGGGGAACTGCGGCTGTCTTTACCGACGTCATACCTATCAGCAAAGTGGCCGTTCACATGATCGGGCGGATATGAGAGCTTGAGACGAAGAGACACAAATGAATCCCGACACCTCCAGTCGCGCCACGCCGGACCTTCCCGACGAACTCACCGGCCCATTGCCAAGAAGCGTGCTTATGTCCGACGGCGATGCGCGCTACCTGCTACTCATCGTTTTGCTATTTTTCGTCGGCGGCTCGATTACCCTCGGCTGGGAATGCTTCTCCGATATCCGGCAATTCCAGCAGCGAGCTTTTCTGCGCAGCAATGGCCATGGGGCCGTGGGAGTGGTGACAGGGCTCTCATTTGGGCGTTATACGCCGATGACCGTCCATTACAGATTTGCCATTGGTGGGGTCACTTATTACGGCAAGGCTAAGAGACCGCAGGGCCTGGGATCGTGGACGGGCCTCGACGTGTCGGATAACATCCTCGTCCGATTCCTCCCTTCCAACCCCACGATCAATCACCCAGATGCGTAGGAGTGGTCGCCGCTCATAGGACTCGATTACACCGCATTCGAGGTTTTCCTTTGGGTCATAGGTTCCCTCGCACTGTTCTTTTTGCTTCGGGATCGAAAGCTGGCGCGCGAAGGGAAAGCAGGAGCAGCAATGGTTACCAGCTGCACACCTAAGGATCGTGCATACCGAGTGGACTATGAATTCCGCACAGAAGGGGGCACATTGATCAACGGGCACATCGATTCCAAGGACTCGTACGAAACAGGCACACGCATCTGGATCCTCTACCTGCCCCAGCGGCCACAGAGAAATCATCGCTACCCCTTGGATTTCTTCGAAGTCGCCGGATGAGGTTTCCTCTCTCCTCGGTTTCACTACGAACTCGCAGCTGTGACCTGCGCCCTACTCCTGCTTCGCCAATTCCGGCATACAATACCTGTCAGCTCTTGAGAGGCCTGAAGCATGGTCAAAGGCCAAACACGCGAAGCCGTCGTCCTGGCATTTGAAACCCTCCATGCCAACAAGCTGCGCTCCGGCCTCACCGTTCTTGGCATTGTCATCGGCGTCTCCACCGTCATCGCCGTCTCCTCGGTCATCAACGGCCTGAATCGCCGCGTCTCCGAGTGGATCACTTCCTTCGGCACCAATGTGATCTGGGTTTTTCACATGCCCATGATCGGCGTGAACCCCACAACCGAGATGCTCACCCGCAAGAGGCTCACGCTCGACGACGCACTTGCCCTGCGCGCGCTGCCTCATGTGCTCGGCTCCGATGCCGAACAACGGCACGTCAATGAGACCTTCCGTGTCGGTGATGTCGACGTGAAGTACAACGGCAAAAAGGTCTCGGGCGCGTTTTTGTTCGGTTCCACCGCACAAATTGAGATCGTCTCTGACCTCGCCACCGCCTCGGGGCGCTTCTGGACCGACGACGAAGACGCTCGCCATGCACATGTGTGCCTGCTCGGCTACGACACTGCCCAGATGCTGTTCCAGGACGCTGACCCGATCGGCAAAGACGTGAACGTCGCCATCGGCCTCTATACCGTGATCGGCATCGTGGACAAGCGCAAACAACCCTTCGGCTCCGGCAAGAACCCCGCCGACAACGGCGTCTATTTCCCGCTGGGGGCATTTCACAATCTGTATCCCGGCATCAGGGACACATTCATTGCCATCCGCTACGACGATCAGAGAAACAAGTCTCTCGTCGAGGAAGAGGTGCGGGAGATGCTGCGCATCCGCCGCAAGGTGCGCGTCGACCTGCCTGACAACTTCGAAATGATGGGGCCCGACTCGCTCTCCAAACTTTGGGGCCAGCTCACTGGCGGCCTCGTGCTCTTCATGGTGGCCGTGTCTTCGGTCGGCCTCATGGTCGGCGGCGTCGGCGTCATGAACATCATGCTCGTCTCCGTCACCGAACGCACCCGCGAGATCGGCATCCGCAAAGCGGTCGGCGCCACCCGGCGAGCCGTCCTGCTCCAATTCACCACCGAAGCCATCACACTCTGCGCTGTCGGCGGCCTCATCGGCATTCTCGCCGGCGCAATCATCACCGGAATCGTCTACATGCTCCCCATCGGCCTGCCGGCGACCCTCTCCACGCTCTGGGTTCTCGCTGGCTTCTCGGTCTCCTGTGTCATCGGTCTCATCTTCGGCATCTACCCCGCGTGGAAGGCCTCGCAGCTCGACCCCATCGAAGCCCTCCGCTACGAGTGAAGTCTTTAGTGAAGTTGGGTGAAGAAGAACCCGTGCGCCTTTGCGTTCGAGTGGCACTGAAAGCACGAGGTCCCTGAGTCATTCAACGCATTCTGCGCCTCGTCCTTGCCCCAGAACCGCTCAAACCGCGAACCGCCCGTGCTCGCGTAGTGGATTGAATCCTTGATCATCACATCCACTCGTTTGCGATCACCTTCGAGAATCACGCCGTTCTTTTGTTGCGCTTCGCGCAGTTCGTAGACGATCGTTGACCCATCGGCAAACTCCCCGGAAGCGTAGCCATCCACCGCCTTCGCGTTCGCAAAGACATGGTGCATCCCCTCTTCGCTCTTGAGCTGCGGGTTGGTGTCAGGCAGAATGACTCCCATCCCCACATACACCCAGCGCCGAAATCCATCGGGGTATTGCACTGCTTCAGCTGCGTAGAGGATACCCCGTGAGGCGGCCACCAAAGAGAGCAGTGCTCAGGCGCTCCGGTGGAGGTAAGTATGCTTGGTCATGAGAGGAGCCTCGTCCGCTGTTGCGTGATGCCACAACTAACGTCGCGCACTCGATTTGTTCCGACTGGCTCCATCCTTCCCGTGATCGCGAATCGTTCCAAGCAAAAAGTTCCGGATCGGTGGGAATTGCCGTCAAGACGGTTGCTATTCCTCTGTTTCACTCCACAATTCTCGCTGTTGGCCGCTCCCTGATTTGTGGTGCGCCATCCGCTAAACTGGCTTCAGCATGCCGCACGCTCTGGCCTTAGCCGTGGAGATCGCGACCTCGGCGCTCGCCGTGGCCGGCATGGGCTACTTTCTCGCCGCCATCCTCGCCGCGCGCATCTTCCTTGTCCAACGCAGCCGGCTCCTCGTTCCCTTCGCTCCCAACGTCAGCATTCTTAAATCGCTGAAGGGCGTCGACCCCGGGATGCTCGACGCCTTTCGCACCCACTGCCGCCAGAACTACGCTGGCGCCTACGAACTCCTCTTCGGCGTCTCCTCGCCCACCGATCCCGCCGCAGCCATCGTCGAGCAGCTGCAACGCGAGTTCCCGCAGCGCACGATTCGTCTGATTGAATGTCCCGAGCGCCTCGGCGCCAACGGCAAAGTCAGCACGCTTGCGCAACTCGTTCCCCACGCGCATCATGAGTTCCTCCTCATCAGTGACTCTGACATCTCTGTCTCACCGCACTATCTCGAACGCGTCATGATCGCGTTCTCGCATCCTCGCCTCACGCAGGCACCCGACGCGCTCATCGGCCTCGTCACCGCTCTCTATCGCGGCCGCGCCCACGGCACTCTCCCATCGCGCCTTGAATCCCTTGGCATTGCCACCGACTTTCAGCCCAGCGTGCTGTTGTCGAAATGGCTCGAAGGCGGCATCCGCTACGGCCTCGGTTCCACGCTCGCCGTGCGCCGCGAAGCCCTCGACCGCATCGGCGGATTCACCGCGCTGGTCAACCATCTTGCCGACGACTACGAGCTGGGTGCGCGCATTGCCCAGGCCGGCTACACCGTCGCCCTCAGCGGTGAAGTCGTTGAGACCAGCACACCCCCGTATACCTGGCAGGGATTCATCGATCATCAGCTCCGCTGGCTGCGCACCGTGCGCGACGCTCGTCCCGGGGGCTACGCCGGCCTCATCTTCACCCATGGCCTCGCATGGGCCGTGTTGAATATCATCGCCAGCGGCTTCGGCCCTCTCAGTCTCTGGTTGCTCGGTCTGAGCTTCTTTCTGCGCCTCACCCTCGCCATGATGGCTGGCGCCAAGGTCCTGGGCGATCACGAAGTGTTGCCCAACCTCTGGCTGCTGCCTCTGCGTGATCTCGTCGCCCTCGGCCTCTGGGCAGCAGGCTTCGCTTCCAACACCATCGTCTGGCGCGGCGAGCGCTTCACCGTTCGCAACGGCGTCCTGCACAAACCCTGCCCGCCTCTGTCCTAACCATTCGTCACAAACCGGCCGCTTCATGCATTCCCGGCTGCATTCCGCAACAGATTCACAGAACGTCGCTATCACCCCCTCCGAGCGGTCTGCTAGATTCGCCTCACGCGGTTCGCTCGCGATCCTTCTCGCCTTCCCAATCCGGCGAATGGCCTCGAGCCGCGCAAGGAGAAAGTTCATGTCGTACGCCGTTCGTTTCTTTGCCTGTTGTCTGCTTGCTGCCTCCTCCACCTTCGCTCTCGCGCAGGCCACACCTCCCGCCAAGCCACCCGTCGGCTCCGCTGTCCCACCCGCACAGGTTTACGGTCATCTCCTCACATTGCTGGAGTCGGAATTCGTCGGCGCGGCAGAAGCCATGCCCGAAGACAAATATGACTTCGCGCCCCCAGCGACCATGGGAGAATTCAAAGGCGTCCGCACTTTCGCCGACCAGGTCAAGCACGTCACCGAAGCCAACTACTACTTCTTTGGCTCGCTGTCTGAGGCCGACTTGAAAGCCAAGGGTGACGCCCTCAAGCAACTCAAGTCCAAAACTGAGATCGTGCAGGCGCTCAAAGACTCCTTCACCTTGGCGCACACCTATGTCGATGGCATCACGCCGGAGAACGCCTTCATCCAGACCAGCAACAACACCCGCGGCGGTCAGGCAGCTTTCGGCATCGCCCACTTCATGGATCACTACGGCCAGATGGTCGAGTATCTGCGCATGAACGGCATCATTCCGCCCGCAAGCCGCGGCGGCATGTAGCCGCGTTGCGTTCCAGCGAAGCGATCGGGGCTTGACCCGAAAATCCGGGCTCAGCCCTGATCGCTAACCACTGTGAACTGCTTCTTCACTGCGCCCGAATCGCCGTCACCGGGTCGACATGAACAGCCCTCCGTGCCGGCGGGCAGCAGGCCAGAACCGAGATCCCGGCCAGCAACGCCGTCACGCACACGGCGGTCCAGGGATCGGTCGCCGACACACCATACAGAAGCCCTCGCATGAAGCGCGTGAGCATGTACCCCAGAGCGAGCCCCAGCACCAGACCCGCCGCGGTGAGAACAATCCCCTGACGTAGCACCAACCGCAGCACATCTGCGCGTGCTGCGCCCAGCGCCACCCGAATCCCGATCTCGTGCGTGCGCAGCTCGGTGCGATAGGCCACCACACCGTAGATGCCGGAAGCCGCCAGAATCAGCACAACCACCGCGAACATCCCTGCAAGCGTGCTCTGCATAACCACGAAGATATTCGCCATCTGTGTCGTCTCCCGCATCGTGCGCACATCGAACACAGGAAGCTGTCTGTCTATCTCGTGGATCGCGTGCTCCACCGCTGGAGCCATTTCCGCCGGATTACCGCGAGTCTTCACCTGCACGATCGTCTCATTGTCCGCTGCCTGGAAATAGCTCATGAAGATCATGGGTTCCGGCTGCTCACTCATGAACGCGTGTTTGGTGTTCCGCACCACACCCACAAGGGTAAACAGGTGACCCCAAATCGAGAGTCTCTTCCCCAGCGGATCTTGTCCAGGCCAATACCGGTTTGCGGCCATCTGGTCGACGATTAGGACGCGCGGCGTTTTCTCGCTATCGTCCGCCATAAAGTCGCGCCCTTCCACAATCGGCATACCCAGCGTCTCGAAATACTGCGGGGTCACGTCGGCCCGTCGTACTTCGAGCGACTCACGCGGACGCGGCGCATACCCTTCCGGATACGCATCCACCGTCTTCCGGTTGAAGCTCATTGGAACCCAGTCGGTGAGCGACACAGCCGTCACGCCCTGCAACGCCCTCACCCGGTCGAGAATCCTGTGCCGGATCACCTGTGCGTCGTCATTCGAGTAGCCTGCAATACTCAAACCCACGGATGCCGTCAGAACATGATCCTGTTCAAATCCTGGATTCGCACTCGCGATATTGCGCAGTGTGCGCAGAAACAACGCCGAACACACCAGAAGAGCAAGCGACAGTGCAATCTGCACCACAACCAGTCCGTTCAGCAAATGCCGATTGTGCGAACCGCCCGAAACGCTGGCCGACTCCTCTTTCAGCGCCTCCGCGGCGGGCACGCGTGACGACCGCCATGCCGGAAACGCCCCGCACAGCACGCCGGCCAGCATCGTCAGAACGACGATCCCCAACACCACGTACTGGTCGATTGTCCCGTTCAGCTCAATGGGATTGGCGTTCGGCGGAATGAAGCGGGCGAAGGTCTTTGCCGTCCACAAAGTCATCAACAACGCCGCCGCGCCTGCGCCAAGAGAAACCAGCACCCCTTCGACCACCATCTGCCGCACCAGCTGTACGCGTCCCGCCCCGAGCGACTGCCGGATCGCGACCTCCCGCCGCCGCGCCACAAACCGCACCAGAGTCAGCGTCGCCACGTTGGCGCACGTCAGCAGCAACACCAAGCCCGCAATCGCCAGTAGAATGGGCAACGATTGCGCCATGTAGCCGTTCGCCCCAAAGGGCGATCGCCACATCGGATCCAGCGTGATCGTGTTCACTCCCCGATGATCGTCCGGATAAGCCGCCACAATCTGTCGCATGATCGTCTCCAGATCCTGCGTTGCTCTTTCCCGGCTCACTCCTGGCCGCAGCCTTCCCACGATGTTTAGCCAGTTCGCGCTACGATGCGTCAACTGCCACTCAGCCGTCCCGATCGGATTGAGCGTCGCCCACACATCCTGGCGAATTCCGGGCATCGCTCCCATGAACCCTTCCGGCGCCACGCCAATCACTGTCACAGGATGACGCGCAATCTCAATCGCCTTGCCCACAATCGCCGGGTCGCCCGCATAGCGCGTCCTCCACAGCGAGTAACTCAGCACGATATAGGGCACGTCGGGGCGCGTCTCTTCCTCTGGTAAAAAGAACCGTCCCAGCATGGGCCTCACACCCAGCAGATCGAAGTAGTTCGCCGACACGTTGGCAATGTAGATGCGCTGCGGCTCCGCTCCGCCACCCGTCAGCGTGATCCAGTCGTGGTGATACGCGAGGATTCCTTCGAAGCCTTGATTCCGCTCACGCAGATCGCGGTAATCGAGATACGAGAGCGGTGGAGTCGGCGAAATATTCCATTCGCCTCGTTCCAAGCTCACCAAGCTACCCATCTCCCGCGCTCCGGGAATCGGATGCAGCATCGTCCCATCGATCCAGCTGAAGACTGTGCTGTTGGCACAGGTCGCCAGCGCCAGCATCAAGACTGCAGTCGCCGCGAACCCCGGGCTCTTGCGAAGCTGCCGGAGTGCATAGCGGACATCGCGCAGAAGCCCGGCCATACGAATCCTCCCCGCAACTCAGCGTTGGCAGAACGTAGTTGCGATTGCAGTGTGGTTCTACTCCCTCTAAACGAGCACGTGCCGTGCCAAAGCGCACAGCTTCAAAATGCCTCTCTTGCGCGCCTCGCCGGATTCGCTGGTGTTCCAGATCACATGCGCTCCGTCCGCCCCCGTCAAAAGCTGTCCGAATTCGCACACACCCGACGAATTCAACCGCTCTTCAACCAGCGCAGGAACACTCTTCCTCGCCCGCGCGTATGATTCTCTGTTGCCGTCGGAGTTGCGCGGCAGCGAAAGAGCCGTGCCATGCAAGACCCCGGCACATCCAATCGGACCTCGCCCATTAGCCAGCGTCGGCCTCAATCAACGCTCGCCTCGCGGCTCCACCCACCCGCTCCCCACATCTACGATCTCCGCTCCACTGGCAACTCCGACACCTACTTCTCCGGCATCCCCCAATTCTCCGCCGAATGGGTCACGCGCATTGAATCCCGTGCGGGCGTTCTACTCGACGGCTACACCCGTCACACCCGCGAAGTGCTCTCCGAGGCGCCGCACAGCCGTGCTGAGTACGCACTCGAGTTCCTCACCCTCGGCATGGCCCTGCACAACTACGAAGCTGCGGCAGAGCTCGCGCCGCACTGGGCCGTCCGGCTTGGTGCGATTCTCGTCTCGTTTCGCAAACGTCTTCCTGCTGCGAAACCTCTCATCGACAAAGCACGTGCGTTCCTCTCCGCCCTCTGGATCGATCGCTCTCTTGCCGAGGCCGAACCGGGCCAACCTCCGGCTCCGCTCCCCGCCTGTCCTCCGATGGTGCGCTTGACCCGCCTCATCGCCTGGCTCCACGCGACAGGTGAATTCGAGCAGGAAGCATTGCGCCTGGCCAACTGGCGCAGCTATTTTGCGCAACTGCGGCCAGTGAAATTCACGCACTGGATGTCGGTAAGCATCGAATTGTTCAACCAGTTTGCGGCGGAAGCCGCCCAGCACCTCGGCCCCTACACGCACGGCGTCGATCCCTTCCTCTCCGGCGAATACGCGCATCGCGGGCTGCGGGAAGACCGGCTCTTCTGCGGCCGCCCGCCCGCCGAGTATCACCTCAACATGGTCGCCGCCGAAGTCATGAACCAGGGCTTGCGTGCCGCCTTCGAACGCACCGCGCAAAAGATCGTTCTGGTCCCCGCGTGCATGAGAGGCGCAAAAGCTTCTCAATGCCTCGCTCGCGTCGACAGCGTCGACATCGCCTGCACAGCCTGCGACCCCGAATGCGCTATCAATCGCATCACTCGCCGCATGAAGGCTCTGGGCGTCAAGGTCTACATTGTTCCCCACGCCACCGGATTCAGCCGCTGGCTCACCCGCTGGCAGCGCGAGCCCAATGTCGGTGTGGCAGCCGTCGCCTGCATGCTCAACATCCTTCCCGGAGGCTACGAGATGCGCGCCCGCGGCCTCGCCTCGCAATGCGTGCCGCTCGATTTTCCCGGCTGCCGCAAACACTGGGATCGCCGCGGCCTCTCCACCGCCGTCAACGAGAATCGCCTGGTCCAGATTGTCACCGGATTGTCACCGACGCCGGGTGCCCCATCCTAGCCGCATCGGAAGCCCACTGGCCCATTGCTAGTAACTGCGGCCAGGGTGGGAAACCGCCCACCCTCCAGCATCACGCAACTCCTTTCTTTGCCTCTCCCGATTCCGGCTCGCATCGCGCCCCGGCCGCTTCGCCATCTTTCCGCGTGAAAACAGCACCATAACCGGCATACAATTGCGGCCATCAAACAATCGGGAACGCGGACGGGAAGATACGCATCCGCCCGCCGCTCAGCCTGACAACTCCCCTGCAACGAGACTTCCGGAGGCATCGCGTGATTCGTATATGGGCTGTTCTGGCACTCTCTCTGGGCATAGCTCTGCCCGTTCTCGCCATTCAACGCGTCTCAGTCGATCAACTCGAGGGCATCCTCACCAAAGCGCAGAGCTCATCCGATGCCGATCTCGCCGAGAAGCTCTCTACTCTTCAACTCACCGAGCGCTTCTCGTCCGCTCGCGTCGCACACTGGCGCTCCTCGCTGCCCGGTGCGCGTGCCCAGCGCGCACTCCTGGGACTCGCCGATCGATCTGCCTTCCTGGCTCCGCCCGCCTCCGACATTCCCGCCACCCCGGCTCCCGATCTCGCCGAGCAGCGCCGCATCATGGGTCTCACCGCGACCTATATCGGCAACACCATTCCCCAACTGCCTCGCTTCTATGCCTCCCGCACCGTCACCCACTTTGAAGATCTCCCCGGCACCGTGCGCAATGCCACCCTCGACGAAAGCGATTCGCTGCACGCAATGCGCATCACCCGCGCCACCGTCCTCTACCGCGAGGGCCAGGAGGTCGTCGAAGCGGCACCGGTAAAAGTCGCAAATGCACGCCTCGCCGATCAGGGCCTGCGCACCTGGGGCTCCTTCGGTCCAATTCTCGGGCTCGTGCTGGTCGACGCCGCCGAGAACCAGCTCGCCTGGGCCCGTTGGGAACAAGGTTCAGCAGCTCCGATCGCGGTCTTCAGCTACGCGGTGCCCAAAGGACGCTCCCACTATGAAGTGCGCTACTGCTGCGTCGCTGAATCCTATGGGCTTGAAAACCATATGTTCCGCCAGATGAGCGCCTACCACGGCGAGATCTCCATCGACCCCGCCAGCGGCGCCATCGCCCGGCTTACCATCGAGGCTGAACTCGGTCCCGACGATCCCATCGTGCGGGCCGCCACTGTCGTCGAATACGGCCCGGTGGAGTTAGGCGGGACAATCTACAACTGTCCCATACGAAGCGTCGCCATCTCCGTCGCCAAGACCCTGCGCAATCTGCAGGACCCCAGTGGCCACTCCTGGGTTGCGATGGGACCGCTCCAGATGCTCCTCAATCACGCCGGCTTCGATCGCTACCATCTCTTCCGCGCCGAGTCGCGCATCCTGTCGGGTGAAGAAGAGCGCACTGCCGGCGTCACTCCTGACGCAACTCTGCCCAAAGGCGAACCGGCCGACTTGCTTCCAGCCGAGGAAAATCTCGCCGACGCTCCCGCGGCACAACCTGCACCCGCCGATGCGCTCGCCTCATCGCCTGCCACCCCTCAGCTCGTCGGCGAAGGAGCCGAAGCTCAGGAAATCGTAACCACAGCTGCCACCGCACTCCCCGAGAAGCCCGAACATCCCCTCGAACAGCCGTCCACTCGGCAGGACTCGGCCATTACTCTGCGCGTCAATGCCCGCCTCGTCGACGTCAACGTTGTCGCTCTCGACAAAAAGGGCCACCCCATCACCGACCTCAAGCCCGACGACTTCGAGGTCTTCGACAACGGTGTCAAACAGAACGTCAGCTCGTTCATGCAGACCAGCATCGAGACTGCGGACAAGGCTCCTGCCCCGACTACCGCCACGCCGGCTGCCGAGGAGTTTTCCAATCACTCCTCGCAAGACCCACAAGCCGAGCGCGCCGCGGAGAACACGCTAGTCCTGTTTCTTGATGGCAGCAATCTGTCTTTTAACGACCTCGTCGATGCCCGCCAGCAGATGGTCCGCTTCATCCGCGCCCTTCCTTCAGGCGAGCGTGTCGCGCTCTACGCCATGAGGTACCACGCCTATCAGGTGCTGCATGAGGCCACCACCGACCACGAGGGTCTTGCCGCTCTGCTCGCCAAGTGGATGCCGATCGCCCAGGACCTGGCCAACGCCCAGGATGAAGAACAGCGCAATCGCCAGCAGATTGAAACCGTGCACAGCCCGGAGGACCTGCTCAGCGTCAACGGCAACAGCACGCTCGACCCCCTCGCGCAGACCGAGGCTCTCGATCCCAAACTCCGTGAACTCGGCAGCAGGCCGGTTCCCAACGCACTGGACCTTCTGGTCGCAGTGGCTCATCATTTGAGCGCCATCGCAGGCCACAAGAATCTCGTGTGGGTTACCAGCGACAATGCGCTCGCGGACTGGAACAAGCTCTCCTTCAACCTCGATAAGGGCAGCAGAAATATCGAGCCCGTCGCGCTACGCGCTCAGGAGGCGTTGAACAAGGCGCATGTCAGCATCTATCCTCTCGACGCCTCAAAGCTCAATGCCAACGTGGTCAACGCAGATGTCGGCCGCCGCAACGTTGTTCTGACACCAACCTTCCAGATGCCTCCGCTGAACGAGCAGGCCCAGGAAGGTCCCGAGATGCGGGCCGGACAGGACGTCAACATCTATGGAATGGAGCGCGACTTCGGCGGCTCAGGCCATCTCTATGCACAGATGCAGCAGGACACACACTCCATTCAGGGTGTCTTTCGCGAAGTCGCCGACGCCACAGGTGGCCAGGCTTTCCGCCGCTCGAGCGATCTGATCGGTGAGTTGAATTCCGTAGTCGCCGATGGCCACGCCACCTACCTCCTCGGCTTCTCCCCCAGTATGCCGGCGGACGGTCAGTATCACCGGCTGACCGTGAAGCTCGTCGGCCATCGCGACGCAGCGCTCCGCTTCCGCTCCGGCTATCAGTACGATGCGGAGCCGGCCACGCTGAAAGACCGCTTCAACCAGATTGTGTGGGCTCCGGCCGACGCCGCCGAGATCGGCGTAAGCACAAAAATCGTCACCGATGCCGTCGGCAGCGCCCTGCGCGTCACCGTCGCCGGTTCAGATCTGAGCCTCGCCCAGCAGAATGCCCTCTGGGCCGGCAAGCTCGACATCTTCCTCGTCCAACGCGATCCGGAGGCGCTGCGCGCTCGCGTCATGGGACTCACCGTCGGCCTTCGCCTCAAGCAGGCAACCTACCAGCGTGCCCTGAAAGAAGGACTCACCTTCGATGAACGCCTCGACGACAAGCTCAAATCCGGCTCACTTCGCGTCGTGGTCGTCGATGTAAACTCCGGGCGCATCGGCTCCCTCACCGTCCCGACCACAGCGTTGCTGGCCCAGCGTTAACAGGCCTAGCGTTAGCGCGGCGTCACGAGCACGATCTGGGCAGCGGGTGCCCCATCCAAGCTCTGCTTGGGTGGAAGGCGGCTGGCCCTGTTCCCTCAGTCCCTAGT
>CAZPEZ010000097.1:0-16178 GCA_964585715.1 uncultured Occallatibacter sp. | reverse complement strand
TTGATCGACGTGATTGCCCGGATTCACCTGATCGGCCTCAAACCGCTTTTCAACTTTTACTCGTCTCCCGACTTGCACAATGCTGACCAAGTGATTGCCTATATCGACCAGGGTGGCCTCACGCTTCCTGACCGCGATTACTACATTAAGGATGATGCCAAGATGGTTGAAATGCGGAAGCACCTGGTGGTCTACGCCACCCAGGTGTTCGTACTTTCCGGCCAGACGCCTGAGCAGGCGGGGAACTCGGCTCAGACAGTCTTGCGAATTGAAACGGCTTTGGCCAAAGCCTTCATGGACCGCACCTTGCGGCGCGATCCCAGGAGTCGCGATCACAAGATGACCCTTAATGCTGCCATTGACCTGGCTCCTAACTTTCATCTGGATCGATTCTTTGCTGCGTCCGGCTCTCCGGTTTTTTCCGAACTCAATGTCAGCAATCCTGAGTTCTTCAAGCAGATCAACGGCTTGCTTGACTCAGAACCGCTGGATGCCTGGAAGACATACGTGAGCTGGCACTTGCTCGACGGTGCGGCCCCGTGGCTCTCCAAGCCGTATATCGATGCCAACTTCCAGATGCAAAAATACCTGACCGGGCAAGATGAAATCCAAGTGCGCTGGAAGCGCTGTGTCGATGGCACAGACCGCGCTCTGGGCGAGGCATTAGGCCAGAGGTACGTCGAAGCAACGTTTGGCGCCGAGGGCAAAGAGCGCATGTTGAAAATGGTGGATGCGCTCGAAGTCTCGCTTGACCAGGACATTCAGGGTCTGCCCTGGATGACGGACGCCACGAAAAAACGGGCAAAGGTCAAACTGCTGGCCATTCGCAACAAAATTGGCTATCCAGACGTTTGGCGCGATTACAGTTCACTGGCGATCGTGCGTGGCGATCTCATGGGGAACTTTCTGCGCGCCAACGAATTCGAAGCCAAGCGCAATATCAACAAAATCGGCAAGCCGCTGGACCGCAAGGAGTGGGGCATGACTCCACCCATGGTGAATGCCTACTACAGCGGCTCCCGCAATGAAATCGTGTTCCCAGCCGGCGTCCTGCAGCCTCCATTTTTCGACCAATCAATGGATGACGCAGTGAATTTTGGAAGCATCGGCTTAGGCATAGGGCACGAACTGACCCACGGCTTCGACGATCAAGGCCGCAAGTTAGATGCTCAAGGCAACCTGCGCGACTGGTGGACGGCGGACGACGCCACGGAGTTTGACAAGCGGGCAAGTTGCGTGGCGAATGAGTACAGCAGCTTTACCGTCATCGACGACCTCAAGCTCAACGGCAAGCTGACGCTGGGTGAAAACATCGCCGACAATGGCGGGGCTCGCATCGCACTCAGTGCTTTGGAGCGCGTCCTTGCAGAGGACAAAACGGGTACGTCTGCACAGAAGATTGACGGCTACACTCCCGAGCAAAGGTATTTTTTGGGATTCGCACGGGTGATGTGCGAAAAGCAGCGGCCGGAGTTGTCCCGCATGCTGGTCAGCATCGATCCCCATTCTCCGGGGAAGTACCGCGTAAATGGCGTGGTTGAGAACATGCCCGAATTCCAGAAGGCCTGGGGTTGCAAGGCGGGCCAGGCGATGGTCAGCGCCAATGCCTGCCGGGTTTGGTAGCACCCTTCCGAACTGAGGGCCCGCGGACGAAAGAGAAACGTCGGTCCTTGGGTCGGTGCCTCCCGGCGAGTGCATTTTCGTCGATGCACTCATGGAACCATGAGAACGGGGCTTATTAGCTCCGGGCCGGTGACCGTCTAACCGTCAATTAGGTTCCTGATCTGTTGTGGCCAATACGTCGGTGACCACTCAGTAGCAGAAGAACGGCGTTAGCCCAGACCGGATTTGACCGGCACCCGCACCCACACCCCTCACTTCGGGACGCCCGATCAGGCAGACCCATTCTCGGAATGCTATTTTCCTTGTTGTGGATGAGGCGCAGCAGCTACGCGAAGTCGTTCTCAGCTCGCTCGATCAAGAGCGGGACGCCGGCGGCCTGGCCCGCAACGCGTATCGAAGCCGCACCCAGTTCTATCGCGTCTTCCGCGCCATGATCGAGGAAACGCCAGTGGCAATGCGGCGAAGGCTGCTTCTCGAAAGAGCCGCATGGCAGCTGCCGCGCACCCAACTCTCGGTCACCGATATCGGTCTCAACGCGGGGTACGGATCGCTCGAAGCGTTCACCCGAGCCTTCCGAAGGGCGTTCGGCATTTCGCCAAGCCTCTATCGGCGCATGGGAGTGACCTACACGCACCTGCACGCAGCCAATGGAATTCACCACCATTCCGGAAGGGATAACTCGAAAGGAGCCGGTCGATCTATGGACCTGTTTGACATCTTCTCTGGCCAGGAGTCCTGGCATACGCAACGCCTGCTCGATTTGGCGCAGACATTGAGCGATGAACAGCTGGACAGCCCTTTGAACAATCAGATGAAGATCTTTCCGTGGGATGGTCCGGATCGGAGTCTGCGCCAGACCCTGGACCGGATGGTGCTCACCAAGGAAGTCTGGACCGCTGCCCTCACTGGCAGCAGCATGCCCCCGATGGAGAACACTCCACCCGAGAATCGAACGCCATCGGCTATGCTGGAGCGCGTCAAGAAAGCCGACGCGGCGTTTCACAGCGTACTGACCGATGTCCGCAATCGAAGCGCCTGGGAGGACACGTTTGTTGACGCGCTGTGCGAGCCCCCGGAGACCTTTACCTTCGGTGGAATGTTCGCGCATGTGATCATCTTCAATGCCCACCGGCGCATGCTCGCCATCGATACCATGCGGCGTTTGGGCGTGAATGTGGAAGGCTTCGGCAGCCCCGAGGAGTACCTCACCAGCCTGGTCAACGTGTAAGACCCGGGTGTAGCTGGCATGAATGGACAAGCATGAGAACCGAATTGCTGCGATTCGACGGCGCTCTCGAGCGCGATCCGGCTATCGATGCGTGGATAAAAGCGCATGAGGGTGAATTGGGCGCGATCGCTCTCCGGTGGTTTGAGGTGATGCGCAACTGCGGAGACGAGGTCCGGGAGCTATTGCATGACGGCTGTCCGGTTGCCTGTTTGGGAGACACGCCCTTCGGCTACGTCAACGTATTCACAGCGCATGTCAATGTGGGGTTCTATCAGGGCTCGGCTCTGCCCGATCCGGCTCACTTGCTCCAAGGTACAGGCAAGTTCATGCGCCATGTGAAGCTGAGACCGGGTACTGATCCACACACCGCGGCGCTCCGCAGGCTCATCGATGCCGCATACTCAGACATTAAGGCGCGTGTCGAAAGCGCCTAAGTGGGATAACCCTTGTGCTGATGAAGAAGCGGCCGGGAGCCGCCCTCGTCCACGATCAAGCCGCGTTTTCGCTCTCGTTTTCAAAGGTAGGAATCTGCTGCACCTCACGGGGTTCAAAGAACGCCACCTCGGGAACCTGTATCTCCGGAGCCAGGATCGCGCGATCGATCGCCGCTTGAATCCGAGCCCGGCTCGCTTCCTCATCCAACTCCGTATGATTGTCATTCTTTTGCGAACGAGAAAACAGAGCCATGCGCCTCTCCCTTGTAAATATAAGTAAGTCTCTCGACTATGCCTGCTTCATCGTTCAAACGGAATTCCCATTCGGTTTTGGGCGCTGGATCTCTGGTAATCCAGGGACAAGGGTACGTCCACGCGAACGTAACCGCCATACATAAGTGCGGGTGTAGAGTGAATCAATCCAGATTCCGGTTGTTAGGCCCAGAACGGTGGAAAGAATGAAGAAACAATGGGTCGTGGCACTTGCCCTGCTCCTGGCGATCCCCGTGGTCATTGTCGTGGGGGGCGGGCTCTCTAACCTGATTAACCCCGAGATTGCCGCCGGTCATCCGAACTATGTGCGCAACTACCACCTGCTCCATCTGCTGAAAATATCGTGCTTCCTGGGAGCAGTCGCAGTTTCGGCCGTGTTGTGGCTGGTGGTCTGCCTTCTGGTCATTCGCTCCAAAAAAAGATCCTGGCTGTGGCTCTGTTTGGCGGCACTCGGGCCCTACGGGCTCGCCGTCCTGGTCATGCTCAACGACCGGGCGTCCTCCGAGACCGACGGATATTCCCGGTTTGTCCGCAGCATGAACCTGTGGGTGCGCGTCGGCTACGAAGTTGCCTGCTTCGCGATGGTGTGGGTCCTCGCCTATCAGACCATGGTCCTCAATCGCGAACTCATCATCCGGTATCAGGCCGTCACCACCGGCGTTTCGACCCAGCAGATCGTCGACATCCAGAACGCCTCGGGTGGAATGTGGGCGTTTGCCGAAGGGAACGAGGTGATGTTCCTCGTAGCCCTTTTCTACCTGCTGCGGCCCGTCATCTTCGGCGTCGTGAGCCATGTGGCCGCGACCATCGCAGCGTCCAGGGCACGCTGAGTCCCAATCTCACATCGGGCCAGCGCCACCACCCGGTTTCAGTTTGTTCTGGAATCCCATCGCTTCCTTGAGGTTCGGATCGATCTGCAACGCCTTCGTCACACTCGCCGCTGCTTGGGCCTCATTGCCCAGCGCCGAGTGCGCAGAGGCCATGTTGAGTGTGGTCACGGGGCTCGCGATCTGAGTCTTGCCGAGGTCGGTCACGACTTGACTCAATTGCGACTTCGCTGCAACGTCGTTGGGGTTGTTCTTCACTTTGGCCGTGAGCTGAGTCAAATCGCTGTCCAACTGAAGGCGCTTTTGCAGAGCAACCGCATCGCTGTTGCTTGGGGCGGCCTGCAACGCCTTCGCTACGTTCTCCTGAGCGCCGGAGTTGTCGCCAAGAGCGACCTGAGCCCGGGCGATGGAAGTGAGCATCTGCGGATCGGTGAAGTTGCGCGGCGCGAGCGCAGCCACTTCGGTGGAAACGTTGCTCCGCAAGGCCTGATTGGCCTGATTCTGAATCAACGCCGCCGAATCCTTCTCGAGCTCGATACCCTTCACAAACCAGCATGACGACTTCATAGGCGTACAGTCCGTCGAAAAGCGACATGGTTTGCTCCAATATGTTTCAGTTTGGCGCGCAGTCTTCAGCGGCTTCGTAGCTTAACCTTGGGGAAATGACCTCGGGCGTCAGCTGCCACTCGTTCGGGCCCGGCGCTACGCTCAGAATGTTCTGATCGCAGTTAGCAACGTATTCTAGCGTGGATACGGGCCGCCCGATAGGGATCATTTTTATTGCACAAGTAGTAAATGAGCTTTCCGCACGCACTGCGCAGTCAGCGCGTCCGTTGGCGTCTTAATATCTCAGCCTCCGCTGGCTGCTAGAGTGGATGCATTCTTTTCCCGGGGTGACTACCATGCGGATAGCTTCCATCGCGTTCTACAGTCTTGTCTGCTTTTCTTTTGCTGCCTACGCCGATGGCCCCGCCGATCGTGTGCCGACCGATCCGCACGCAGTTGTCTCTGCCGGCGGACCGGCATCCGCGCCCCTCCCCGTCGACGCCCTGCTGACCACGACGCGCATCTCCGGCGTGGCCCACTCCAACGACGGCCGCAGGCTCGCCTATACCAGCAGCGCCTCGGGCCGACCTAATCTCTGGATCATGAACGTGAACGGCTCCGAAGCGCAGCAGCTGGTCACGAACAATGACCGCCAGATCGGCGCTCGCTTCACCCACGACGACAACGCAGTCGTGTATAGCCAGGACAGCGGCGGCAATGAGTACTACGACATCTATGTCGTCCCTGCTAGCGGAGGTACACCCAAAAACCTGACCAACTCTCCCGACACGAGCGAGACCGTCGATGAGTTCTCGCCCGACGGCAAGCTGTTAGCCATCGGCGTCAAGCAGAAGACCACGCCGTGCACCAACCTTGCCGTCATGCAGTGGCCCGAAGGCACAATTCGCCAGCTCACACACGAAACCGAGCCGAAAGCATCGTGGAGCGAAGACGCGTGGAGTCCCGACGGCCGCTATCTCTACGCAACGCGTATGGTCGGGATCGACGATGCGGACATCTTTCGCGTCGATGTTGCCACCGGCGCGACCGAAAAGCTGCTGGAGCACACCGGCAAACAGCTGGTCACCGTGGCCGATGTCTCGCGTGACGGCCGCACTCTCCTCATCTCCTCCAACGCCAAAGGCGGTTATGAGAATGTCGCCCGGCTCGATCTCGCAACAAAGCAGTTGCGCTGGCTCACCGATACCCAGTGGTCAGCCAATGGCGTGGCATTCACGCCCGATGGGGGCAGCGCGGTCGTACTCTTGAACGCAGATGGCCGCATCTCCACGCGCTTTATCGATCTGAAAACAATGCAGGCGTCGGAACGCGGCGTGCCCCCGGGCCTGAATCTGCCCGCAGCCGCACCCACGCCGTTCTTGCCCGACAGCTCCTTGCTGCTCTCGCACGAGGACTCCAGCCATCCACAGGAGCTGTACCGCCTCGCTCCGGATAACACACTCACCCAGATCACCCACAACGCCAACGAGACCCTGCAGCACATTGAGTTGCCGAAGTCCCAGCTGGTCACCTATCGCAGTTTTGATGGACGTCTCATCTCCGCATTCGTCTGGGTTCCCTTCAACCTCAAGCGCGATGGCACGGTCGCAGCCGTGGTGATGCCTCATGGCGGTCCCACGGGCCAAACCACCGACTCGTTCAACGGTCGTGCCGAACTCCTCGCCTCGCGCGGCTTCGTCGTCATCGCGCCCAACGTGCGCGGCTCCACCGGCTACGGCATGGAATTTCAGAACGCCAACATCAAGGACCTCGGTGGGGCCGATCTCAAAGACGAGATCGCCGGCGTCGACTTCCTCAAAGTAACCGGCTTCATCGATCCTAAGCGCATCGGCATCTGGGGTGGTTCCTACGGCGGATACATGACCCTGATGGCGATCGGCAAAGCACCTGAAATATGGTCGGCCGCCGTCGATGAGTACGGCATTCTGAACTGGCTCAGCATGCTCCAGCACGAAGACCCGCGCCTCCAGGAATACGAGAAGTCCCTGCTCGGCGACCCCGAAAAGGACCGCGCCGTTTACGAAGCAAGCTCACCCCTCAAGTACATTCGCAGCGAGACCGCGCCTCTGCTCGTCCTGCAAGGCGACAACGATATCCGCGTGCCCCGCGAAGAAGCCGAGCAGGTCGTCAGCATTCTCAAGGCCGAAGGCCGCACCGTCGACGCGGTCTACTATCCCGACGAAGGACACGGCTTCGTCAAGCGCGAACACCAGCAGGATGAACTGACGCGTTCCGTCGCCTGGCTGCAAAAGTACCTGCAGGGCGCTCAGTGAAAGTCGGAGGCTCCGGTTTAGAAATGGCGTGTCGATCTTGGTGAGGCGGAACCGCGCGATCGCTTGTTTCCCCGCGCCCACCCCAATCGTCAATTCCTTCCTTCTGGCACCTGGAGGTCGAACCGTTCCGATAGACTGAGTCGCATCCCATGCTGACGCGCAATCTGTTCGCCGCTCTTCTTTGCCTCCTCCCCGCCCTCGGGTGCACGAAGAAAAAGACGTTCCCCGTGGAGGTTGTTCACGGTTTTACCGGATACGTCCATATCTTCTGTGGTCCGGCCGTAGGCTTTCCCTCCGGGCCTGTTCACGTCAATGCTTTGGGAGGGGCGGACGCGCAGTCATGTCCCGGTCGGGACGCCGATGTCACCGTCTCGCGTGATGGAAAATCTGAGACCCCCACGGCTGTGAGTTGGGAACGGACGAGCGACGGAACTCCCACCGGATTGTCATTCAACGTGAAATGAGTCCGCTCTCGCCAACGTGCCCTAGTACCGTTCTCTCGCCACCACCGTGCCCACCAGCTCATCGAGCGGTGTCGCGCTCGCACGGTCCTTCGGCTTTACCAAAGCATGAACCCTACCTTCAGCCGAAAAGCGCACCAGCTTGCTCCGCTGATCGAACGTGATCGCAAAATCCCGCATCGCGTCCGATCCAATGTTCACCGCTGGAAACACCGGATTCAGTTCCACCCACGGCCGCTCGAACCGGAACCCCGCCAAATCCACGACTCCATCCAGCACCGCGCCCCGCAGCTCGAAACTGCTCACCTGCGTCCGTCCATAGGCCACCGCCTCCACGCTGCCCTCAAATGGAATCTTGTCGGCCATCGCACTTGGTACGCTCAACCCCACACCGCCCGAATCGATCCCCGCTTCCGCCTTGGTGCCCGCAATCGCAATCTCCACCAGCGGAACTCCGTTCGGCATCCGCATCTGCAGCACGTGCGCCTCGCTCGCACCTGCCAAACTGCCCTCGTCGACGATAACTCTGTGGTGTGGATAGTCCAGCGTCAGCATCTTGTTCCGAAACAAGCTGAATCCAAGAATCCCATCCAGAACCGAATCTCCATCCGGCAAATCCGTCACCACCGCCGGCACCGCTCTGAATTCAGTTCCCGCCACCAACAGCGCATCCAGCTCAACCAGATCAAGCGCGCGCGTCGCATGACCGCCCAAATCGGTAATGTTTGTGAGTCCCCTCCGCGTTAGCCCCAGTCGCTTCGCTACCCTCGGCGCAACAATCGTCTGGCAGTTTGTCCCGGTATCGATCACGAACGTGAACGGGCCCTGCCCATCGATCCGGACCTGCACAATCGGAACACCCTGCGTCAGGTCGATACGCGCCGAGTGCTCGTCCGCCGCCTGCGCAGCCAGGTACGTCGCACACAACCCAATCACCGCCGCCGCTCTCCGCCATTGCTTGGCGAGAATCATACGCGCCCTCCGGCCCTATGGTTTGCGCGGCTCCTTCGGTGCAAAGTACCCATGGCGTGCCTGCACGTGGACATCGGCCCGATCGACCCTCACTTGCAACGCATGATAGGTTCCAGTCGGCTTCACGTCCTTGAGCGAGATCTCCAGCAAATACTCAAACTCCGGCGGCGCCATCAGGCTCGCCAATCCACTCCCCAGATCGTTGTTGTTATGGAAATACGTGCCGCCTGTGCCATTGGCCATTTCAGACAGGGCGTTCTCGCTTTCCTGCATCACATTGAGATGGTTCTGCGATGTCTGGCCTGTCAACTGGCCGAGGAAGACGGTGCTCCCGCCTTGACTCGCGTCGACATTTCCGGCGTAGAGACCGCGCGCATCCAGCGTGTTGATCACCACATTCGACGCCGCCGCCTGGTCGAAGAGCTGCGACTTGAAGTTCATCGTATCTGCCGACAAGGTCAGGAAACCCGGCGACATCAGAATCAGTGTTCGTTGTCCCGTAAGCTTCGACATGGCACGAACCACGGTTTCCACTGCGTTGAGCGACTCGCGTGCGTCCTCTTCGCCCACACTGAGAGCGCGCCTCGCCGCCGAGAGCGCGAGCCGCTGATCCGCTTGGGTAGGTGCCTCGATCTGACCCATTGTGGTCGAGCTTCCGAGCGCAACCGGGCTAGCGCCGCTGCATGCATCGACCTTGGCCACGGCAATCTGGAACTCCGTCTCGTCATGTAGATTCAGGATCTTGTTGGCACTGAAATAGTCGATGTCCGGACAATCGCGAGAATCGTGCTGAAAAGATCGGTGAACCGTCACTTTCTTCACCGCAGCCTGCAGCACCGCGCGATCCTGCGTGATCCCCGAGTTCACGCCCATCAGCGAAACCACGGCAGCATACTCGTTCGCAGCCAGCGGCTTGTCGAGCACCTGCAGTGCGGCCTGTTGCGTACGGACAAGGTCCGAAGTCTCCAGATGCCGGTCGTCAAACAGAAAAACGATGAACCGGTTCTGCTGACTGGCGGCAGGAACAGCGGTTTCTTCCGGACCCTGCGACCCGTTGCTTGGCCCCGCTTTTCCCTGCACCTCGGATCGCACCACTGTGAATCCCGTGACCGGCCGCGGCTTCCCCTGATCGATGACGGTGAAATCCTTCGCAGTCAGATCGCCCACCGCGCGATCCTGCTTGTCGTGTACCACCACCGGCACCAGCAGCACATCGACATTGACGTGAAGCGTGACGCCCGAGTCTGGTGGCGGCGCAGTCGGCGTCGAAGCTGCCGCGTTTTTCGGTGGACTCCCGTTACTCGTCTGCTCCGGAGCCGCGGGTTGAGTCCCGCTTTCAGTCGCCTTCTGCTCCTGCGTCCCGGCAACAGCTGCCTCCTGCGTCTCCACTTTTTCTACCGGCATCGCCACTGACGCCTCGGCCGGCCCAGCCGCCGATGGGTTTGTCTCCTGCTGCGCCGCGGGCGTCGCCAAAGCGGTCTGAGCCTGCGCAGCCTGAGATCCGGTGACCGGAGACGGCGAGACCGGAGCGCCCTGAGCTTGTTCTGCTCCCGCCGCCTCCTCGCTCACAATCCGCGCCGTCGAAGCAAACAGATGATAGTTCGTGAACAGGTTCTCGTTCAGCCACTCCGTCGCCACTCCGGCGAAAGTTGCATTCACCGTCGGTGGTGCAGCCGACAGCGCGAGACTGCGAACCGGGCAAATCAGCGTCTTCTCTCCGATCTGCACCGGACCGTATTCCACCAGCACCGCGCCGCGCTCAAACTTCGGATTCCCCCTCAAATCCGCAATCAGCGTCACGCGCGTAATCGTCCCTGTCGCTGGATCGACCCACAGCGACCCCTGGTAGTCCGGCTTCACGCGAATCGTTCGATTCCACTTCGAAATCGCGCCCGCATCCCTGGCCCTGTTTCCGGCCCATCGCATCGATTCCCCGCTGGTCTGAATCTCTTCCACCGAAGTGTCAATCTCGTAGTGCGACGCGCTCTTGGGAACCTCATAGTGAAAAACCGCCATCATCCCCGCGGACGTCTTCTCCCAATGGCTCCACGTCGTCTTTCCCTGCGCAGAATCGCTCAGAATGATGAGCAGTGCCGAGCCAAACTCGCCCCAGGTCATCAGCCCACCCGTCGCATAAGATGCGCCAGGCCCCGGCTTGCCTGGCGCCGTCTTGATCGATACGTTCTCCTTTTCGTTGCTTACCGAAACCTCCGCCTGCGACGACCCGATCAGGTGCATTCCCATCCGCTCAGCATAGCCCCCCTTCGGCCCTTCCTGCGGACTATCGTCAAAACTGAACGTCCTGCGCGTCGCCAGCAGATTGGGAAGGCGCGGCAGCGTCTCCAGCGCAAACCTCTGCGCCGCCGCCAGCAGATGTTGCTGCGTCGCCGCATCCGGCGCGAGTGTGCTCGGCACTTCGTTCCCCGGTGGATCGAGAAACGCCGACCGGTCCGCCAGCAGCAGCAGCGCCGTCGCCGCCGCCGAACCGCCCCGGACTTGCTGGTTCAGTCGAGCGAGCGTCGTCTCCGTCAGTCGCTCCGACAGCTCGGCCCAGCTGATCTTCCGCGCAATCTCGGCATCGGTCTTGTGCCCGCCGCTCTCCGCGCTCAGCAGCTGCTCCAACTGAGCAACCGTCATCCGCTTCGCCGCCCACGACGGCGTCGCTACCCCTGCTGCCAACACCGCAATCAGAATCCAACGGATCTCAATCCAGCGCATCCAGCAACTCGATTCCCATACGCTGCGCCCGACTCGATCAATCGGCCGCGGAACAAAGGATAGACTCTCTCCGCGCATGCGTGCCACTTTTCAGGAATTCGGATTCATGCTCAACAGGCGCTTCTCGGAACAACCCGGACAGGGCTGTTACAACTTCCCCCAGCCGTGGAGTAGATCCATCAGGGAATCTGCCTTATCCTCGGCGTCTCCCAGCGGCATGTTAGAGAGACAAATGACGGTGAGATGTTCGTCTGGGCAACGGGCCATATAAGTCGAAGCGTCTGTATCGCCTCCGGAGTAATCCAACATCGCATGACCATACCGAGTGCGCCACACCAGACCTAAAGCATCATCGTCCTTATCGTGTCGAAACTTCTGCCGCTGGTTCATCAGCAACGTAAAACGTCATCCAGGGGTCGCCGCCGACCCGGGGCAAGTCCGTATATTCGTGAATGCCACTGGTCATGTACACGAGGTGTTCAATCCGCAATTCATCGCCATACTTGGCGCACTCCGGAATGAATTTCGCAACAGGATCGGTCAGCGTCAGCGTGTGGTCGAGAATACGCAGGGCAATCGCGGCCGCCGTGAACTGATTGGAAATCAAAGCCAGATGAAACGATGTCTCGGGGGTAATCGGGATGTCATCATCCAGATTCGCAAGTCCATACGCTCGGGAAAAGGCAAACTCACCGTCTTTGATGATTGCAACGGCATATCCTGGCGAGTCGGCCGGCAGTGCAAACAGTTGATCTATGGCGGTTCTCTGCTGCGAATTAAGCCATCTGTTTACAGACTTCGCAGAGACTGCGAAGGAACTCAGTGCGCCAGTCGACCGTGGCCATAGAGCGACGACTGCAATGAGCAGCACGAGCGATGGAAGCGTCCTACCCTCATCTTTCATTTGACCCATGGTACGGTGTTGCCCGTCTGTCCGTTCCGACGAAACCGAGTTTCAGCTGTTCTCATCTGTGCAGGTCAGGCCGCGAAATCGGCCCAGTACTTGCCTGCCTTTCTCGCAAAACTCGATCGCCTGTGATGGTTGACTGGGCCAGTGCGTTCATTGAGCCGAACGTCGCCATGTTTCGGAGTTCCGCTCGCTGCTCAATCTGCTATCGTCCTGAAAAAGCCATGCCCCGCTCCCCAAAGCCGAAACAAAAGCCGCCCTACCCGTTCGTCCTCGATGCGCTCGCGCCCCTGTGCCCCGAGGTGCGCGGCATGTTTTCCGGATTCGCTGTCTATAGCGGCGACCGCATCGTCTGCATGCTGCGCGATCATCCCAAAGCTCCGCGCGATAACGGGGTCTGGCTCGTACTCTCTGAAACCGTCAACCCCGCCGATCGAACCCTCCGCCGCGAATTCCCGTCGCTTCGCTCCATCGATCTACTCGCAGGCAAGATCGGACACTGGCTTCTCATTCCCGCCGACAGCCCCGCCTTCGAATCCGAGGCCCTCCACGCCTGCGATCTTCTCCTGCGTCACGATCCGCGCCTCGGCCGTGTCCCCAAATCACGGCGCTAGCGCCGTCTGGAACTACTTCGAATAAGCGGTCATTCTCAGAGCCGCACGCTTAGGGTGGAGAAGCCCGATGGGCCAAGCATCCGCTGTTCGCGATCCCACGCTTTGCTCGAAAAGCGGGTGCCCCATCCCAACCGTAGTTTCATCGCGGTTTGGGTGGGAAAGAACGGGCCCCTCCCAGCCCACTCGTCGGAGTGAAGCCGAAGCGGATCTGCATTCCTCTTTGTGATGCGCGGCTCAGCGCGAACCTGGGTGCCCAGGGCCTTTATACGCGCGGCCCCCGGTGACGGTGCCCCTGGGAGAAACGCCAATCTATATAGATAAGCCGCGATGCTTCGCCAACAGGCCACTCTCTCAACCTGCCGCTGCTCGCGTCAAAACAAATCGTTACGCGCTCGCCGTCTCAAGCTCGCTCGGTTGATCCGTGTGTGGCCCTTTCGACCTGCACCCCCGAACAAATGAGTGAACGAAGCCGCGCTGCGCGAGCCTCTTCCGTGATGCGTCATACATCGTCCGCGCCTGTTCCTGACTCAGATCCCCTTCGGCGCTGATGGAGACGACTTCGTGGAGCATCCGCTCCAAACGGCCATCCCAATACCCGTGTTCTTCCATGAATGTATAAACCCTTCCCTGACTTGCCGGGCGGGCGGTGAGAACCAGTACGTAGAACTCTGATCTTCCCTTTTCGGGTGTGTCGGTCCTGTAAAGAGTTTCGATCATGGCTGGATTGTACGCCCGTGTCCAAAATCGATTCACTTAGACCGAAATGGCCACTCCATGTTTCAAATCACACAACGAAGAGTCATCGATGACTCCAAGTTGCCGCTTGCATGGTTGCGTCCAGACGACGATTGCGCGGGCCGAGTCAGTCGTCCGCTTAGGGATGGAAGAATTTCCACTCGGTAACTCTCTGTAGTTGTATTTACGCAGATCGGACGGTCGGCTACGTTGTGTGCGACTCCTCCAATCATGGGCCGAGTACGGCGGATCCCCTTTCAACGCACCGCTTCGATCCATCCCTCAACCAGGCAAGCAACCAGCTGGAGGGTCAAATGACGGTCTCGCGCAACACACGACCGATGCAGTTCTTTCTCGTGGCGGTGCTGATGTTGTCAGCAGCTACGGCCTTTGCACAACAAAAACAGGTAGACCTACTCAGCAACCCGGATCTGAAGATTGTTACGCTTGATGTTCCCGGTGGAAAAGAAACGACACCAATGGCGATCGCGCCCTCGGGTGAAATAGTGCGGGAAGCGGACGGGAACATCTACAAATTTGATGTTCCAAATTCCAAAAATGGGATAACAAGTGCAATGAATGAGAGAGGCGAAATCACCGGGTATTTCCTCGACGCGGCGGGTCAGCACGGCTTCTTGCTGACCAGTAAGAGAAACTTCGGTCAATAGTACCGTCGACGGCGGCCGTGCTTTCTCGTGCTTTACCTGTGACTGCGGAGTGCCTATGGTATGCTGCGGCGTACTTGGTCCTGCTTTTTCTTCGAGGAATCCGAGACAGCCCGCTTGGAGGAGCTCGCGTGAGCAGGAACTCCAACGCTTCCCTCGGTGTCTAACTCACAAGAAGTCTCAGTTTCGATGACCGTGCAATCTTCGCATCGTTCTGTGAGACCTCGAAACGTGAGGAGGATGTTGTCCTATGGCAGTCGAGATGGGCTACACGTCCGGTCAACTCCGCGGCGACATCAATGTAACTCCGCTCATCGACGTTCTGTTGGTGCTGCTGATCGTCTTCATGGTCATTGTCCCGGCAACGCCGCACGGCCTCAATGCCGCACTGCCTCAGCGGTCCATGAACCTGAGTCCCGATACGCCCATAGTGGTGCAGATCATGAGCGCCCGCGATAGACGACTGAGCTACAAAATCAATCGAGAGAATGTCACTATCAATGATCTCGGAAACCGCCTCAACGCTATCTTTTCGCTGCGAGCGGACAAAGTCATGTGTATCAAAGCCGATGACAGTCTCGATTTCTCCGCCGTCGTATACGTGATGGATGTCGCAAAGACCGCAGGCGCGAACCACATTGCATTGATGACAGCGCAGGGCCGCCTTTAGGCAGGCTCCGCCCTTCGTCCCACAATCCATTTCACACTTGCAGCAAAAAATGATATGCCTGACGAACGGCCCCCAATTCGTCCCCGGTCGCCGTTCCATCTTGCTCGATAAAGATTTCCTTCACCCCAGCCTTCTTCAGCGCATCCAGCAGCTTCTTCCAATCAGTAGATCCCTGACCAAAGGGCGCATACTTCGGAAAAGTGCTCGTGACGGTTGGCGTAAACGGCGAGGCCCATTCCTTCACATGGGCTAGTTCAAAGCGGTGCGTGTACTTCTCAAGATAAGGATAGGGATCGCCCCCACCGGCGATGAAATTGCCGATGTCAAATTCGATTCCCACCACCCCAGGATCGGTCAGGCGCAGCACTTCATCGAACGCTACAACGTCGCCGTACTTTTGCGTTTCGATGTTGTGATTGTGATAGGCAAACCGCATTCCTGCATCGCGCACACGCGCGCCGATTGCATTGAATCGCTCCGCGCTCCAGCGCCAATCCTCAAGCGCGATATGTTCAAACGGATTGCTGGACGTCTTGCTGGTGCCGGACGAACCAGCTGGCTTGATCGACGGCACCGCTGCGATCATGTACGGCACCCCGACTTCGCGGCAGAAATCGATCGTGCGACCGACTTCATCGTCCGGCATCGACGCCAACAGACAATGCGCACCGCTTGCCGTCAGGCCCGCATTGGTCAGGCTGGTGCGAACTTCTTTCGCGGTGCGGCCATAAAAGCCCGCGAACTCAACATTCCTGATGCCCACCGCCGCGACCTGGGCCAGCGTGCCGTCGAAATCCTTCGCGAGCAGACCGCGCAGAACGTACAGTTGAACGCCGATTCTCCTCGAACCCTCGAACGCCGCCCTGGAGAATCGAGACGATGCCAAGCCGAGCGCTCCCGCTGCACCCGCTGCGAGAAAATTGCGTCGCGAAGTCACCTGTCCCCTCCTCAATCGAAGCACTCCCGAATGATAGCGGAGCAAAGGTGGCCCACCCAATAGTTTCATCTTTGACGGCACCTCACCACGAGTGTCGATCAAGCGGAGATTTCCGGATCGGCGAATCGTCCGGCCAAAACCCGATGCGGTGCTTGGCGAGGCTCAGACAGTCTCTTCATCCCCAGCAGTCTTGGAAGTTGTAGCCTCGCCGGGATAGTTGAAGAAGAGCTGATTGCCGTCGAGATCGTCGACCACCAGAAGTCGATAGCCCCAT
>CAZPEZ010000096.1:0-16401 GCA_964585715.1 uncultured Occallatibacter sp. | reverse complement strand
CCGCTTGCCGCCGGCAAGCTCGACAGCTACTTCATGCTTCGTAGACATAGAGTCCTCGTTTCGTTTTGTTCACTTGGGAAACTTTTTGACGGGATCGTCTCGCAAGGCACTGCGAGCCCGGCTCATGTGCGGGACGAAAAGCCCATGAACCCACGCTGAACCTCAGGGCTGCAGTCTGAATGGAGATTTCCCGTTGTGCGGTCGGGCAGGACCAACCGCGGCCTGTCTGGAGAACAGACAGAGCGTCAAATACACCTTGGCCCCTCGTCCTGTATGGATCGGAGGCCGTGACCAGGATTCGGTCTGGGCGCTTCCAGTTCAAGGTTGGCTTTCCGACTACTTCCGGAGTCCGAGCTTGCCGATGACGTCACGATAACGATCGGAGTCGTGCGACTTCAGGTAGTCGAGAAGACGGCGTCTCTTGCTAACCAGCATCAGCAGGCCACGCCGGGACGCGTGATCCTTCTTGTGGGTCTTGAAATGCTCGGTCAGTTCACCAATCCGCTCGCTCAGAATCGCGATCTGGACTTCGGGCGAACCGGTATCCGTCTCGTGGGTGCGGAAACGTTCAATTAGGTCTGTTTTCTTTGCAGTCGCCAGCACGGCGTGTACTACTCCTCTTGCGTCTCAGTCCACTCTCAAGTGTCTAGTGTGAGAGTAACATGAATGCACTGTCAGCGCCATCCTGCGCATTCCACTGACGTTCCCTGACCTCGACGGCACGTTTCCCTCGGGTTATCGCCTTTGCTCAACCCAGTAGTTGGCGCGCGCGACGATCCGGGCACCGTAATCCTGAGCCGTCCGCACGCGGACGGTATGCAGTCCAGGACTCGGGTCGGACGGGCTAAACGTGATCAGGTATCGATTGCGGACATGGCGAGCTGCATCGACGATCCGCTGCTCGAAGCGTTTGTCGCCGGTGAACGTCGTGTATTCTCCTCCGCTCTCCTGGGCTATTTCTTTGGCTACGTTTTTCTTGAAGGCTTTCACCGCCATAACCAGGGCGGAGACCATGTTCATGGTGCGGTCGTCGCCAGAGTCTTGCACGTCGTGGAGGAATTCGGCCCGTGCGGGCGAAAACGAGACGCTTAAGACAAGAACATTCGACCGTCCGATCTTCTCGATCAGTCCAACCGGCTTGGTGTGCTTGCTTCCGTGATCGCGCTCTTCGCTGATCATGAGCAGAACGCGTCGATACTCCTTCGGCTCTACCTCCAGCAGATCGACTGCAGAGCTCACTGTATCCAGAATCGCTGCCCCACCGTCTCCCGGTTGGAGATGCTCGAGTGCGTCGTTCAGTTCATCGCTGGAGTGTGTGTAGTCGTGAATCAGACGCGGTTTCGAGTCAAAGCCCATCAGGGCGACCTGACTCTGCTGATCGGCAAGAAAAAGATCGAGGAGAGAGCCAAGCTTTGCGACCTTGCCAAATTCCAGAGCACTCACGCCGCCTAATTCGACGGCGATGACGAGGGCGACAGGAGTGGTGTCCATCTCTTCTTGAACGCGGATCTTCTGCGCGACGCCGTTGTCCTCTAGCATGAAATCCGACTGCTTAAGTCCATAGAGGATACCGCCGCCTTTCTTTTCGACAAGCGTCGGGACGAGGACTTCATTCGTCGTCACGCGGAATGTGGCCGAAGACTCCTGGTTCGGCAGCGGGGCTGGCGGTTCAACTGGAGGCAGTTGTTGCGGACGAGCCAGATGGGGACTTGCACCCGCGCAGCAAACAAAAATGACTGCGAGTCGCGCAAACCTGAAGGCTGCAGACTGACCCGCGCGCGATTTGTAGATTGACATTGGGTATTGCCGGCAGACGGCTCTAGGCACGCTTGCGCGTCTCCCTTTCCAGTCGCGAGGTCCAGGCGAGGAAGCTCACTAACTCCCAGCGAGAACTCCAAAGAAAGGCGAAGATGTCTCTTGCTCTGAGAGAGGCAGCGGGCTTTCCAGAATAGGTTTCTACTCGCCAGCGAAGAAACTCGCTGCGCCAGGGCGCCAGTCGGCAACCACGTGTCGCATTCCAGATGAATCGGATGGGCGCCAACAAACCGGATCCTCTACCTCAAGTATAGGGGGAAACTCGCCACGACCCGCCCCTGAGTGGCATGCATCTACGTCATTACCGTAATGCTCGACCCTGGCTTAGGAGAGCTTGCTGGAGAGGCTTTCCTGCGAACGGTCAATCGCGATTCGATCACCTCGGGCTCGCACCAGGTCAAGTAAACCTTTCCGGGCCAGCTGGAGATCGTCTCCGTGTCCCGGCTTTCGACTACCTGGCCCCGCCCGAGAGCAATCAGATTCCTGACCTTAAGCTGGGAACCGGAACGTCGATATCGAGTTCGATGCGCAGGCGCGTTCGAGGATTGGGCCAGCAGAGGGCTCGGGGCCAGGCGTCGAAGCAGAATTGAGTCGTTCCGGTTCTGGGATTTGGATGGTCTCCGAGCTCTTTACGAGATCCATTGACTGGGCCTCGAACGATGCGCCGCTTACCCTCGCCATGCCTGTGCCTGATGCAGAAGGCTGACCAGAATCCAGTGAGAAAGATTGGAAAGGCCTCATTCATGCGACGGATAGGCGCCAGACGAGGAAGGTGTGAAACAGGAGGATCGATCACTGCTACACTGATGGGTCAGGGCGCCGGATGTTCTTCAGATCCCTCGAGTGCCCCGAAGTCTCAAGCTGAGGTCGAAAGAATATGGCAGAAATGAATGGAAACAGGGGCCTTGGGAACACGGGGTTGCGTCTGAAAGTCGGCTTGGCCGAGATGCTCAAAGGTGGCGTCATTATGGACGTGATGAACGTTGAGCAGGCGCGCATTGCTGAGGAAGCAGGAGCTGCATCGGTGATGGCCCTCGAGCGCGTTCCCGCGATGATCCGAGCTGAAGGCGGCGTCGCCCGCATGGCAAACCCCAAGCTCATCAAGCAGATCATGGAAACGGTCTCCATTCCGGTGATGGCCAAGGCCCGCATCGGCCATATTGCCGAGGCGCAGATTCTGCAGGAGCTAGGCGTCGACTTCATCGACGAGAGCGAGGTTCTAACTCCCGCCGACGAGGCCCATCACATCGATAAGCACGCTTTCAAGACACCCTTCGTGTGTGGCGCGCGCAATCTGGGTGAGGCGCTTCGTCGTATCGCCGAAGGCGCAGCCATGATTCGCACCAAGGGTGAAGCGGGAACCGGCGACGTGGTTCATGCGGTCCGGCACATGCGGCAGATCGTCAAAGAAATGAAGGCGCTGACCGTGCTTTCAGAGCAGGAACTATACGCCGCAGCGAAGGAACTGCAGGCGCCGTACGAACTTGTGCAGATGGTTGCTCGGAACGGAAAGTTGCCCGTGCCCAACTTCTCTGCCGGCGGTATAGCAACGCCTGCGGATGCTGCCCTGATGATGCAGCTCGGAGCCGAGGCAATCTTTGTAGGCTCGGGCATCTTTATGAAGGAGCGCGCGACTCCGCTGGACGTCGAGCACGATCCAAAGGAGCGAGAGGAAGCAGTCTCTCGCGCCAAAGCGATCGTCCTCGCGACGACCCACTACAAGGATCCGAAGATCCTTGCGGAAGTGAGCGAGCAGGTGACCGGCACGATGAAGGGCTTGGCCGCTGCGGGATTAGAAGAATCTCAACTTCTCCAAACTCGCGGCTGGTAGCACCTGCGGTGCGGCCAACTGTGCCCTGTTCGCTCGCATGATCACGGTGGCACTTCACCCTGGCGCTGGAAACCGGCGCGAGGATGGCGGTCGCACCGGTGTAACAGAGTAAAAGTAAACGACGTAACTGAGGAAAAGGGTTGACTGAGGCACGGACAAGCCCCCGCGTTGGTGTTTTGGCCATCCAGGGAGACTACGCGGCTCACGCTGAAGCGCTTGCCGAGGTCGGCGCAGAACCGGCAGAGATACGCAATCCGGAAGAGTTGACGGGGCTGGATGGTCTGATTCTTCCCGGCGGCGAGTCGACCACGATTCTGAAGTTTCTCGAGAAGCAAGGCTTCTTTGAGACGCTGCGCGCCTTCTGCAGCACCCAGCCGGTTTTTGCGACCTGCGCCGGAACGATCCTGCTGGCGCGTCAGGTGACTCATCCGCCTCAGCGTTCTCTCGGCGTGCTGCACGCCACGGTGGAACGCAACGCCTACGGGCGACAAATCGACTCAAGTATCTTGCTGGGCGAGACTTCCCTGCTCGGCGGTCCGCTGGAGATGGTCTTCATCCGCGCACCGCGCATTGTGCAAGTGGATGATGATGTCGAGGTGCTGGCGACGCGTGAGGGCTTTCCAACGCTGGTGCGACAAGGCGTCTTGCTGGCCGCGACGTTTCATCCGGAACTCTCGCCCGACCGGCGTGTGCACAAGGTATTTGTGGATATTGTGCATGCGGCCGTTTCAAGATGAGAGATTTCCAACCTTTTGAGTGATAAGCAACGGCTTCTTGTGCCGTGCGTCCAACCGAAAGTGGAGTATGCTCGTTTTCACAGAGGCTTGTGATGCCCGCGACCTTTACGCACTCCCCGGCGGAAACGGAACGGAAGGAACCAGGAATCGGCGGAAAACCGCCGGTTGACCGGCGACCTACGGGCGGCGGAGGCGGTGGAGGCGACGACGATTGGAAGCATGCGCGGCGCGGTCCGCGCGAACTGCTTCATCGCATTCGGTTCTTCGTGTTTTTTGGGCTCGCCGGGGACATGATGTTTTTCGCCATGCTGGTGGTGCTGTTTTTCGCGCGCCAGGCAGGCACGCATCTGGATCCGCGATCGCATGAGCAGATCGGCGACTGGCGTCCCATCCTCTTGCCGCCCATCATCTTCCTCAATACCGCGGTTCTTATCTTGAGCAGCCTGACCATGGAGTTCGCGCGGCACAATATCTTCCGCGAGATCGATGTGATGGAAGAGTGGCTCGGGTTGGGCAAGCCCGCGCTGCGTCGCACGTTGCCCTGGGTCGGCGGAACGCTCGCGCTCGGCGCGCTCTTTCTCGTCGGCCAGTGGACCGCATGGAAGCAGCTTACGGCGCAGGGATTTGCCTTCGACCGCTGGTCGACGCCGGCGAGCTATTTCTTCTACATCATTACGGGACTGCACGCGGCGCACCTTGTCGTCGGCGTTGGCGCGCTCATCGTTTGCCTGACAGCGGTCAATCTTTTCAAGCGTATCGAGCTACGGCAGATTGCCGTCGATGCGACGGCCTGGTACTGGCACACCATGGGACTCGCATGGATGGTGCTGCTGGCGGTGCTGGCGGTCGGGCAGTAGAACTGCTCCCCAGCGGAGTTAACCGCGCTGTCGCGCGTGTTCAGGCTTGCGCTTTGCGCTGACGACTCCGGGCCTAAAGGCCGCGGTTTCCTGCGGCCATCCTTCAGGGCTCGAAAGCCCCTGCTCCCCTCGCAAAGTCGGGCGGAGAGCGATCCAATTCCAGTGTGTACCGAAACGGGGAAATGATCTGCAAGGCACTGCAGTGTTTTGCGGCTGGAAAAGAGCGAAGTATCGAGGGGGCGGAGCGATCGCTTCCGTAGTAGCGGCGAAAACACCCGGAACGGCGAGCTCTGGCGCTGTTTCGGCACGCTGAAAGTCGTGCCCTGACACAAAGCCGTTTATGCAGCCAGTTCTTACCGCGCTGTATCCTTTCCCGATGAAGACAGCGTCCTCGTTGAAAGCACGTGTGCGCAGGTCCGTACTGTGCGGGCTTTGGGTTTGTATGGCGGCAGCTGCGCGCGCGCAGGAGGCGACGCCGCCGCTGCATACAGAGGGAAATCGGATTGTGGATGAGAACGGGCGGGCGATCCGGCTGACCGCAGTGAATTGGTACGGATTTGACGAGAAGGAGTTCGTCGTGGGCGGGCTGGATCATGCGCCTCTGGCCGCGATTGTCGAGCAGATCAAGACGATCGGCGTGAACTCGGTGCGGCTGCCCTGGGCGAACGAGACGCTGGAGCGCAATCCTGTGGTGCCGGCGTATGCGGTGGCGGCAAATCCGGAGTTGCGCGGCAAGCATGCGATGGAGGTAATGGATGCGGTGATCGCCGCGCTGGCGGAGGCGCATCTGATGGTGATCCTGGACAACCATGTGAGCCGCGCGGACTGGTGCTGCAGCGAGACGGACGAGAACGGGCTCTGGTACAACGCGGCGTATCCGGAGGCCAGGTGGCTGGAGGATTGGGAGAGGATGGCGCGGCGCTATCGCGATCAGCCGTGGGTGGTAGGCGCCGATCTGCGCAACGAATTGCGGAGTGGCGCGGCCTGGGGCGGAACGGATGCGAAGGTCGATTGGCATGCGGCGGCGGAACGGGGCGGAGCGGCGGTGCTCGCTGCGAATCAGCGGCTGCTGGTGATGGTGGAGAGCCCGCACTATTCGACGGACTTTACGGGGTTCGACAAGCTGCCGGTGCGCTTGCCGGTGGCAGGCAGGCTGGTGTACTCGCCGCACGCATATTTCGACGGGGATCATCGTTTCGCGAGCTATGAGGCAATGAAAGAGGCGTATCACGCGCGGGCGGGATTCCTGTTGGACACGGGAGTTCCGCTGTGGATTGGGGAGTTCGGGGCGTGCCAGACGCTTCAGTGCGGCGCGAATGCGAAGTGGTTTCGCTGGTTTGTGCGGCTACTGAAAGAGGACGGACGGTTGTCCTGGAGCTATTGGCCGTTGAATGGGACGCAGTCGAGCGGTGCGGGCCGGAGATACGACGCGGTGGAGACGTACGGGTTGCTGACGACCGACTCTACGCACGTTGCGGCGCCGGAGCTTGTGGAGCTGCTGCGGACGGTGGAGAAGTAAGCAACGGGCTGAGGGCCCGGCTCTATTGCTGGCGGCGCGTCAGGCTGGATTCGGAGAGAGAACCCACATCCATGTGTTTGGGAATGCCGGTCGGCTTGTACTGATAGGTGTCGTTGGTTTCGGTGCGGAGTGCGGCCAGGCGATCTCTCAGGTGCGCAGTAATCTCGTCATAGCCGGGCTTGCCGTAGAGGTTGTTCTTTTCGTCTGGATCGGTCTTGAGGTCGTAGAGCTCGAACTCTTCAGGATCGAGAAAGAAGTGGATGTACTTATAGCGCTCGGTGCGAATGCCGCGGCAGGGGCGCACGTTTTCAAAGCCAGGATATTCGTAGTACTCGTAGAGCCAGTCTTTGCGCCACAAGCTGTCGGGCTTGCCCTCGGCGAGAGTAAGAAAACTCTTGCCTTGCATCTCGGAGGGGACAGGCAGGCCGGCGATGTCGAGAAGCGTGGGGGCGAGATCGAGGTTGAGGACCATGGCGTCGGATGAAGAGCCGGGGTGCACGCGGCCGGGATCGCGCAGGATCATGGGCACACGGATGGATGGCTCGTACATCAGGCGCTTGTCGTAGAGGTGATGTTCGCCGAGGAAGAAGCCGTGATCGGAGCTAAGAAGGACGGCGGTCTGGTGGGCGATCTTCTGGCGATCGAGCTCCTGCCAGATGGCTCCCATGTTGCGATCGTTGTCTTCGACGCCGGCATAGTGGTCCTTGACTAACTCTTCGAGCGAGCGGGGATCGTCCGAGAAGACCTCGGAGTAGCCGATCTTGTCGTCAGCATCGGCCACTGCGCGCGGTTTGCCGGGATAGCCCTTCTGGTCTTCGTCGAAGGTGGACGGGACGGGGATGCGCACGCCGTTCAAGTCGTTGACCAGGTCTTTGGGCCGGTAAAACGGCGCGTGCGGTGCATAGAACCAAAGGAAGAGGCAGAAGGGCTTGGTGCGGGACTGCTGGAGCCAATCGACGGCCTTGCGGGTGAGGAGCGTGTCGACGTACTCGCCTTCGTAGAGCTTGGCTGGACCGTAGTTGCCACGCACGCCTTCGGTGATCCGGGGACGATAGTAGTCGGCCTGGCCAACGAAACCGAAGTAGTAGTCCCACTTGTGCTCCATGAGCGCGCCTACGATGTGGGATTTGCCGAGAAAGGCAGTTTCGTAGCCCGCTTGCTGGAGAAGATCGGAGACGAGGGGAAAGCGAGGCGGAATCTTGCCTTCGACGTTAGAGACGGCGCCGGTGGTGTGCGAGTACATGCCGGTAAGCATGGTGGCACGCGAAGGCAGGCAGAGGGCGTTCACGACGAAGGCGTTGCGGAAGGTGCATCCCTCGCGGCCAATGCGATCCAGATTTGGGGTGTGCAGGATCTTGTTGCCGGTCGAAGACATTTCATCCCAACGCAGACCTTCGCCCACGATGCAGACGATGTTAGGCCGCTCGGGATTAGAGTCGAGGTCGCGCGCGAAGGATTCGAGGGAATCGAGCGAGCAGGTGGCGCCCGCGGTTCCGGCAAGGTATTTGAGGACTGTGCGGCGGGATTCCATGGGCCCTTTCGAAGACGCGCGCTTTGGGTCGCCCGGACTCACAAACAGATGCGGAACTGCAAGGAATAGAAGGTGAGACAGGCTTGTGTCAAGGCTCGGATCATGGAGTGTCGAGCATCGAGTTGCGGGATGAGCCTGACCGGTATCATCGGATGCGAGCGGAGACACGTACATGCCGAGTAGCGGCTTTCACATCATGACCAAGCCCATCGGGCCGCTGTGCAATCTCGATTGCGCCTACTGCTTTTACCTCGAAAAGGAGAATCTGTACTCTGGAACGCAAACATGGGCGATGCGCGAAGAGGTGCTGGAACGTTACATCGCGCAATACATTCGAGCGCAGCCAGGCGACGAGGTGCATTTTGCCTGGCAGGGTGGCGAGCCGACTCTGCTCGGTGTGGACTTCTTTCGGACTGTCGTTGCGCTCGAAGAGAAATACGCGGGAGGCAAGCGGATTCATAATGCGCTGCAGACGAACGGCACGCTGCTGGACGACGCGTGGGGCGGGTTTCTGTCCCAGCACGGATTCCTGGTGGGCATTTCGATTGACGGGCCGCGCGAACTGCACGACTGTTACCGCGTGGACAAAGGGCAGGCGCCGACGTTCGACCGCGTGATGCGGGGCCTGGAGAAGCTGAAGGAGCACAAGGTTGAGTTCAATACTCTGAGCGTAGTGAACCGGCAAAACTCACAGCGTCCAGTTGAGGTGTACCGATTCCTGAAGGACATCGGGAGCGGCTTTCTGCAGTTCATTCCCGTGGTGGAGCGAAAGGCAGCCGAACCGGGTGGCGATGGCTTGGTGTTGATTCAGCCATCGTTCGAACGGACTGCGGAGGTGACGGACTGGTCAGTGGAGCCGCTCCAATACGGCCGGTTCCTCGCCCAGATCTTCGACGAGTGGGTCAAGCGGGATGTGGGCAGAGTCTTTATCCAGCAGTTCGACGTAGCGCTGGAGAGTTGGATGGGGTTAGAGGCGAGTTTGTGTGTGTTCCGGAAGACGTGCGGTTCAGCGTTGGCAATGGAACACAACGGCGACCTCTACTCCTGCGACCACTTTGTCTACCCCGAACACAAGCTCGGCAATGCGATGGAAACCGATCTGAAAACGATGGTGGAGTCGGAACAGCAGACGGCGTTTGGGAACGCCAAGAGCGATGCCCTGCCCCGCATGTGCCGCCGATGCGACGTCCGCTTCGCATGCAACGGGGAGTGCCCGAAGCATCGTTTTGCGAAGACCCCGGATGGTGAGTTCGGATTGAACTATCTCTGCGCCGGGTACAAACACTTCTTTCACCACATCGACCCTTACATGCAGTACATGGCTGGGGAGCTCCGCGCGGGAAGGCCACCGGCGAATATTATGCGCATCGTGGCCTCGCCCGGATGAGGACGAGAGGATGCGGAAGGCTCCGGCTGAATGACCTGATTGCCCGGCGCACATTGAGCGCGCCGGGCAAGCCCGGGTTGGCCGCGGAGCAACTACTCACTGATGGCGACACCGCTGAAGGCGCTGACACCGATGGGTTTGGAGTTCGCTACCCAGGTGAGGTCGCCGTGATGGTCGACCGAATAGACCGAAACGTATGCTTCACCGCCTACGGTATAGAGGACGGCGAGCCATTTGCGGTCCGGCGAGACGGTGATGTCCGTCGGGGAGCCGGGAAGAGGCACGGATTTGTAGAAGACGCCGCTCTGCCCATCGCTGAAGAAGATCGAAATGGCAGCACCGGGAGAGTTGCCGGTGTACCAGATGTTGCCCGGTCCTTTGGCAACCCAGCATGGAGCATTGACGGGGAAGGATGGCGTGGGTCCGGGAACAGCAGAAAGGTTGCGATTTTCATCGACGATAGCGAAGCTGTCGGGGCTGTGGGCCGGAGTGAAGCCGAGCACGTTGCCCCAGAAGGCTTCTCCAAGCGGCACGCTATCCGCGTCCGCAGGGAGGGTGACTGGATTGACGGTCCCACTCAATACGCCGTCGTCCTTGGTGAGCGGCAACTGGAAAAGTGATCCGGAGCTGAACGTAACGGCGGCCCAGTTTTCGCCGACTGCGATCTGCGCCGCAGAGGGGTCGGAAAGACTAACCACAGCGCCATCAACAAAACCTGCTGGCCAGGAGTGCGATTCGGCGCAAGTTGCACCGACGACGAAGAGCTGTGAGTCCGTCAGGGCTAGCGAATCGGGTTTCACGCAATCCGAGGCGAGGGGAATGGCTCTTCCTGGGAGAATCGAGTCTCCAAGGCGCACCAATTGACTGACTGTATTCGATCCGTAGTTGGCGACGGCGCCCAGATTGCCTTTGAACTGAAGGATTCCGGCATTCGTACTGGCTCCGCCTTTTCCACCGGTATGGAAGGATTCACCTAAGGACAAAGAGGGAGTGCCTGCGGTGTCGAGCTTAAAGACGACGACGGAGTTTGCGCTTGGATCGTTGGTGCTGGTGATGATGAGTGGGTTGCGACCGGTTTGAGCCTGGGCGGACACAGCGCCCGCCAGAAACAGGGTCGACAGCGCGACACCGGCATGGCGCCTGCTCAATTTAAGCCTCTGAGAGTGCATTGCGATCTCCTTGGGGATTTGTCGTGCATGTGTGCCGGCCCGACCCGGCGAACCGAATCGGCACGGGCATTTTCACGCATGTTGTTTCGCCGGGGAGTTTGAAAAAGTTACGGTCTTGAGCTCGCGTTCGTAGGAATTGGCAGGTTTATGAAAATTTGCGGTCGCGCGTAACTTTTTGCCAGGTCGGGCGAATCTCATGTCAATGGTCGAAAACCGGTGCGAGCTTTCGGGCAGTGAGGGGCGTTTTGCGCGACGGAGCTGAGATTAATGCCGAGAGCGGGAAAACAGTCGATCGCGTGCAATCGGAGAGTGGCTTTGAGAGCCTGATGATTCGCTATCAATGCGGGGATTCCGGCGCGGCCGCTGCGCTGATCGAGGCCTGCAGCCCGCGGTTGTACCGTTTCTTTCTTGCGCAGGCGCTGAGCCGCGTCGATGCGGACGATTTGCTGCAGGAGACATGGCTGCGGATTCACCGGGTGAGACATACCTATCGCCCTGGGGAGCCCGCATTGCCGTGGTTCTATGCGATCGCGAGGCACGTTCGAATCGACCACTACCGCAAGGCGATGCGACGGACCATCAGCGCGATTGAGCTGGAACAAAGAGCGAAAGCGAGCGAGGCCTTCGTGGACCGGCCAGACAAGGCGCATGACCTCGAGACGCTCCTTGCACCTCTCTCGGCGAGCCAGCGGGAGGTGCTTGAGATGCTAAAAGTGACGGGAATGTCCCTGGAAGAGGTGGCGCGCGCGACTTCGTCGAGCGTCGGGTCGGTGAAACAGAAAGTGCATCGGGCGTACAAGAAGCTGAGGGTGACGATGAGCGCGGCAGGGCTCAGAAAGGAGCCAAGAGAACGACTTTCGTGAGAGACGACGAGATTAATGAAATCCTAAATAAGGCAGTACCGGCTCCGCAGAGTCCGCGACCGGACGGGTTGCAGCGGGTCACCTCTTCGATCGCGGCATCGCTCCGTCCCGTTCGTCCGATGCCGGCGGACTGGGTGCTGACGGGTGCACTGGTTCTGGTATGCGCGGCTGTTTCGCTGGCAGGGGCGCTTCGTGTGGGGCTGTTTGGATTCGAGAAGATGGACCTGGTGCAGCGCGGACTGGTCTTCCCAGCACTGGGGATACTTTTGTGGGCGACGGCCCGCACGATGGTTGCGGAGATGATTCCCGGAAGCCGGCGGAGCGTAATGCCGGGCGTGCTTGTGGTTCTGAGCTGTGGCGGATTGGCCGGCCTCTTTGCGTCTCTGTTTCGCGATCCTGGAATGGACCAGTTTGTCTCGATCGGGATCGGATGCCTGACTGCTGGATTGCTACACGCCATTCCCGCTGCGCTGCTGAGTTGGTTCGTGGTGCGGCGCGGCTTCGCGTTGAATGCCTTATCAGCCGGCCTGGTTGCCGGGATACTGGGAGGTTTGGCCGGAGTTGGTATGCTGGAACTCCATTGCCCAAACTTCGAGACGGCGCATCTGCTGGTATGGCACCTTGCGGTCGTGCCATTGAGCGGCGCGCTGGGAGCACTCGTCGGTTGGCTAGCGCGCGGGTTGGTCCGGGCAGCCGCGTAGCGAACGATCCGGCGCAGGTCCTTGGTTTGCGCAAATCCTGGGCGCATGGACTGAGCGGGACGAGTGCAGCAGCACAAATTCACCTCGCAATAAAGCTCTGGGCCAGCTCCAATATCAACACCTCACCTTGACGGACCGAGGGTGAAAACCTAAGCTCAAATCAGTAGCTTGTCGCGCTGCAACGGGGTTTTTGTGGCGCATACCTGACTGTCACTCAGACGCTTCCAGACAGGATCGAGATGATTCCCTACCATTGGCAGTACCTGCCGTTGCTCATGCAGATCCTGGTGGCTTTTGGGCTGGCTGGAGGGATGGTGCTGGCCTCCTCGTTCATCGGCCGGCACCGGAACAACCCGACCAAACTGAGCTCATACGAATGTGGCATCGTGCCGGTCGGCGACGCACGCGGACGGTTCAGCGTGCGCTTCTATATGGTGGCGATGCTGTTCATCCTATTCGATGTGGAAGCTGTTTTCATGATGCCGTGGGCGGTGATCTACAAAAGGCTGCCTGCGATCACCGGAAACCGGCTGTTCGGATTCTGGGAGATGCTGGTTTATCTGGGATTCGTCGCCGTTGGGCTCTACTACATTGTGCGCAAGGGCATTCTGAACTGGAGCCAGGACAAGGCGGACCTGTGACGGAAAAGACGCTGGCCAATCGGGCGGAGGTTCTGGAAGGACTGCCGGATCATCCGGCGGTGAAGGCGCTGCTGGCTTGGAACGCCGAGGGGTTGGTTGATGCACGGTTCGATCGCAAGGAGCTGACGCTCACGGTAGCTCCGAGCGATATTGTGCCCGCGTTGCAGGCCCTGAAGGCCGCGGGCTACAACGCCTTTGAAGACATGACGGCGGTCGACTGGTATCCGAATGAGCCGCGCTTTCATCTGAGCTATCACATCCTGTCGCACCAATATAAGGAGCGGATTCGGCTGCGGGCGATGGTGAGTGGCGATGACCCGGCAGTGGAGTCGGCTACGGTGGTGTGGCCGGGCGCGAACTACTACGAACGCGAGGTCTTCGATTTGTTCGGCGTGCGATTCGAAGGACACCCCAATCTGCGGCGCATTCTGATGCCGGAAGATTGGACGGGGCACCCCTTGCGCAAGGACTATCCGGTGGAGGGCTACCGCTGATGGCTGATTTTGATGTAGGCACGCCCATCCTGGAAGCACCGGTCGCCGAAGGCGCGAAAGACCAGCACATGGTCCTGAACATGGGACCGCAGCATCCGTCGACGCATGGCGTACTGCGGCTGGTGCTGGAGGTGGATGGCGAGATCGTGGTGCGGCTGTATCCCGAGATTGGTTACCTGCATACAGGCATCGAGAAGACCTGCGAGGCGAAGTTCTATCAGCAGGTGGTGCCGCTGACCGATCGTGTGGACTATTTGGGTCCGATGGCCAACAACCTGTGCTACTGCCTGGCTGTTGAGAAGCTGCTGCAACTCGAGATTCCGGATCGTGCGCAGTGGCTGCGCGTGATGTTCACGGAGCTGACCCGGCTGAACTCGCACCTGATCTGGCTGGGTACGCACGCAATGGATATTGGTGCGCTGACGGTGTTTCTCTACACTTTCAGGGAACGCGAAGATATTCTGCGCATCTTTGAAGAAGTGGCCGGGCAGCGGATGATGACCAGCTACTTTCGCATCGGCGGCCTGGCGATGGAACCACCGCTGGGGCTGCTCGGAAAGATTCAGGCGTTCATCAAGACGCTCCCGGAAAAGATCGATGAGTACTCGAACTTACTCACGGGGAATCCGATCTTTCGCAATCGACTAATGGGCGTGGGCATGTTTTCCGCCGAAGACGCGATTGCCTTGGCGATCACCGGGCCGACGATGCGGGCGTCGGGGATCGATTTCGACCTGCGGCGGGACATGCCCTACTCGAGCTACGAGAAGTTTGAGTTCAACGTGCCGGTGTCGAACGGATGCGACTGCTGGGCGCGGTATGAAGTGCGGCTCCAGGAAATGCGCGAGAGCGTGAAGATTGTGCAGCAGGCGCTGGACGGGATGCCGGAGGGTCCGGTGAAGGCGGATGCGCCGAAGATTGTTCTGCCGGACCGCGAGAAGATGAAGACACAGATGGAGGCGTTGATCCATCACTTCAAGATCGTGACCGAAGGGTTCAACGTGCCGGCGGGCGAGGTGTATCAGGCCATCGAGTCGGGGCATGGAACGATGGGCTACTACGTGGTATCGGATGGAACGGCGAAGCCTTATCGCGTGCACATGCGGTACCCGGGATTTGCGAGTCTGCAGGCGCTGGAGACGATGTGCAAGGGCCGGATGCTCGCAGACGTAGTGGCGGTGATCGGGTCGATCGATATTGTGCTGGGGGAGATTGATCGGTAGTGGCAACTACCGCGCAATTATATGCGGAGCTTTGGGTTTCGTTGGCTTCGCTGCTGCGCAGTTATACGGCGGCGCACGGGTTGAATGGGGACCGGCAGGCTACGGTTGAGTTGGGCGAGGAGCGCATTACCGTGCGCCACGCGGAAAAGTGGTTGGATTTGCAGCGGAGCGGCGAGCGAGTGAATTGGCTGCGCGAAAACGGCAGTAGCGGAGTTCTGAAATTGACTGAGGCCGGGACATTGCAATCGAAGACGGGCGAGGAAGAGATGGACATGGCCGCGGAATCCTGGGCGCGGGAGCTGATGCAATGACGAGCGAAACCATGTCGGTGTTCTCGCCGCAGCTCGCCAAGCGTTTCGACGCGCTGGCGGCGAAGTATCCGGTGAAGCGGTCGGCGCTGGTTCCGATGCTGCTCTACGCACAGGATGAGGTGGGGTATCTGTCCGACGCTGTCATTTCCGAGATCGCCGAACGGATCGGGATCACCGAGCTCGATGTGCGCAATGTGGCGTCGTATTACTCAATGCTGCGCTTCAAGCCAATGGGCAAGTACAACGTGCAGGTGTGCACGAATATCAGCTGCATGCTGCGCGGCGGGTACGACGTGTTCGAGAAGTTCCAAGATGAACTCGGCATCGGGCATAAGGGAACTACGCAGGACGGCGTGTTTTCACTTGAAGAGGTGGAGTGCATCGGGGCCTGTTGCTGGGCACCGGCGATCCAGGTGAACTACGACTTTCACGATGAGCTGACACCCGAGAGTGTGCCGGACGTTCTCGCTCGGTACCGGACCCAGCTCCAGAACAAGGAAAAGAATGCCTAGGCTGGTTTCGCATCCCGATGAAGTGAAAATTGTGACGCGGCGCTTTGGCCAGGGCGCAGCGAACATCGACAAGTATGTTGAGCTGGGCGGTTACGAGGCGGCGAAGAACTGCCTGGCGCAGGGGCCGGACTGGATCATCAACGAGATGAAGGCCTCGAACCTGCGCGGGCGTGGCGGCGCGGGCTTTCCGACGGGGATGAAGTGGTCGTTTGTGCCGAAGCAGAGCGCGAAACCGAAGTATGTTCTGGTCAACGGAGACGAGAGCGAGCCAGGCACGTGTAAGGACCATCTGATCTTTCTGCACGATCCTCATGCGGTGATCGAAGGTACGATCATTGCGGGCCTCGCCATCGGATCAAAGCTAGGGTTCATCTACCTGCGCGGCGAGTATCGCTACCTTCTTGAAATAATGGAGAAGGCCGTCGCCGATGCGTACGCGAAGGGCTTTCTGGGCAAGAACATCTTCGGATCGGACACCGAATTCCAGGTCATTACGCAGACCGGGGCGGGCGCCTACGAGGTGGGCGAAGAGTCGGCGCTGATGGAGTCGCTGGAAGGCAAGCGCGGCGTGCCGCGGATCAAGCCTCCCTTCCCTGCTGTGGTGGGTTTGTACGGCGGACCGACCGTGATCAACAACGCCGAGACGATTGCGACGGTGCCGCACGTGATTACGATGGGCGGCGAGGCGTTTGCCGCGGTGGGTACGCCACGGAATGGCGGGACACGGTTGTTCGGACTCAGTGGGCACGTGGAGCGGCCGGGTGTGTACGAACTGCCGATGGGCTACAACCTGAAGAAGATGATTTATGA
>CAZPEZ010000095.1:0-16453 GCA_964585715.1 uncultured Occallatibacter sp. | reverse complement strand
TTCGGAATGCGGCGGCTGCGTAAATCGGTGAAGGTCGACACAGCCAGAACAAGAACAGTCGGCCACCATGCGATCGAGTGCAACCCAGACCCCCTCATTCCCAGCTATGCGTACAGAATGCTTCGCTATAACTGCAATTGTCACTCCAAATTATGATAAGTCAAGGCGTATTAATTCAATGCGATACACCGAAGTGCCCGCGATTCGGTGTACACGCTTGTTTACGAAAATTCCGACGGGGTGAAGCAGCGCGGTTACACTCTTTGCCCCTTCGGAATTGTGTCTTTCGAGTAAAAGGCTCGTTGCTAACTCGCCGGAGCACCCGAGTTAGCCGACTTCTTCTTCGAGCCGCTCGCACTTGCCTGAAGACTTTCTCCCGGCGTCTTGGTCGAAACCCAGCACTTGCAGGTCCGTGCAAGCCCTTACGACGGGCCCAACGTCGTGAGGAACCAGAGCGAATACGTTACTTAGGTCAGGAACATACAGTCGCCATAACTGAAAAACCGGTATCGGTCCCTGACTGCGTGCGCATACGCGGCGCGCGTCGACTCCCGGCCGGCAAAGGCGCTCACCAGGATGAGCAGACTGGACTGGGGCAGATGGAAGTTTGTTAACAGAGCATTGACCACACGAAAGTCGAATCCCGGCTGAATGAAGATCTCAGTCTGGCCCCCATGCGGCTCCAGCTTACCTTCCAACGATCGAGCCGCAGCCTCCAGAGTCCGGACGACCGTGGTCCCCACAGCAACAACCCGCCTGCCTTCGCGTTTCGCCCTGTTGACTGCGTCTGCCGTTGCCGTCGAAATCCAGTAGCGTTCCGAGTGCAAACGAACATCGGCAACTCGCTCGACCCTCAAGGGCGCAAACGTTCCCAGGCCCACGTGAAGCGTGATGCGGGCAATCGCTACCCCCCGCGCGCGAATCGCTTCGAGCGTAGCTTGTGTGAAGTGGAGCCCAGCTGTGGGAGCTGCCACCGAGCCTCGCTCGTGGGCGAACACCGTCTGATAACGCTCGCGATCCGCTCCCTGATCGTCGCGGTGAATGTAGGGCGGCAGGGGAATATGCCCGATGCGCTCAAGGGCGCCGAAAAAGTCTTCTACGGGTGCAAAGCGAAGCAAACGTTCGCCAAACTCTCCCCGTTCCAGAACCTCGGCTTCCAGCGCCATCGAACCATCCGGTGCAGGGAACACCAGCTGTTCGCCGATCGCGATCTTCCGGCCCGGGCGCACCAACGCTCGCCATTCATTCTCGCCAGCGGGCTCCGTGAGCATCACTTCGATTCGCCCTGTCGGCTTCTCTCGCTCGCGCCGCAGCGTACGCCGGGCGTAGAGTCGCGCCGGAATCACGCGGCTGTCGTTCAGTACCAGCAGATCGCCGGGTCTCAGCAGGGAGGGGAATTCGCTGAAATGTGTATCGTGCAAGCTTCCAGACCTGCGATCCACGGCCAGCATTCGGCTCGTGCCGCGCTCCGCCGGCGGATGTTGGGCGATAAGTTCGGGAGGAAGCTCAAAGTCGAAGTCCGTGATCCGCAGATCGTCGTTCTGGGGGCTCACTGCGCAGCCTTTCCCAGATACGCGTAGGAACGCAGACGTGCGCGTTCAATCGCCGCATTCAGTTCTTCGCGTTTCGTCTCGAATTGCTCAGTTTCGCAATCGGCGGGAACCCTGGTCCACTGCGCCCAGCTCACGCAGATCCGCGTGAAGGGTAGAGGCACAAGAAACCGGTCCCACGAATTGATCCTGCGAGCGCGCTGAGGTTCGAGATGAAAGGCTCCGATCGGCGCGCCTGTCCGCTGCGCCAGCTTAATCGGGCCCATCTTTGTCTGATAGATCGGCCCGCGTGGTCCATCCGCGGTGAAGATCGCTGTGCGACCGGACTCGATCACATCGGCAAGGCCCAGCAGTCCTTCACGAGCTCCCCGCGAACTCGATCCGCGCACCGCATCGAAGCCAAAGAGGCGCAGGATACGCGTGATCAGCTCTCCATCAAAGCTCCGACTGATGAGAATTACCGCCCCCGATCCGCGAAAGTAGAACGCGCAGGGCAGCACACATTGATGCCAGAAGCAATAAATCTCCGCGCCCGCATTCTGTCCCTCGCGCACAGGAACCACGCCGTCTTCGGCGATCACTTCGAACCGCCAGGTGCGCCCCACGATCGAAAGCAGAGCCCACACGACGCGCGGAACGAGGGCGAGCACGATGCGTTGGCCAATCGTGAATTGGGGGCTTTCTTCCGCAGTCACTCTTCCGATTTTAGCGGGCCCATCGGGTGAGGGATCCGAAGCTGGGACGGACTCGGCAAGTGCCTGGCGCCTAGCTGTAGCGAATCCAGCGCATCAACTCCGGCAGAGTGGCCCGCTTGCCATACATGAGAATACCGACGCGATAGAGCCGGGTGGCGAACCAGAGCACGCCCCAGATGCTCAGCATCAGAAGGCCTATTGAAGTCGCCAGCTGCCACAGTGGCGGAATCTCCGACGCCATGCGCAAAAACATAATGACCGGGGCGGTTGGTGGGAAGAGCGAAGCAGCCACGGACCACACCGAATTCGAGTCGTTGATGATGAGCAGGATCAGCGCAAAGCTCAACCACGTAGGCGCAGCGGCCAGCGGCATGTACATTTGCAGTTCCTGCTCGGTCTCGCAGGTGGCTGCCAGTCCGGCAAACAGCGAGCTGTAGAGCAGATACCCAAGAAGGAAGTAGACGGGGAACAGGATTGCTTCGGTCCACGTGAAGTGAACCGCAAACTCGCCGGTCAGAAGGGCGGCGGCGAGCGGCGACAAGAGAAGGATCGCTCCCGCAACGAGCCAGATGGCGATCTGTGTCAGGCCCACTGCGCCCACGCCGAGCAGCTTGCCTGCCAGAAGGTCGCCCGGCCGAGCGATGGCCAGCATCACTTCGAAGATCCGCGAAGTTTTCTCCTGAAGAATGGAGCGCGCTACATTCATGCCGTAGATCATGGTGGTCATGGAAAGAAGAAAGGCCATCACGTAGCCCTTCCACAGGGAGGCCTCGGCGTTGGTCTTCACCAGGCTGCCGTCCTTCTTCACCTGCAGCGTAGCGAGGGTCACTCCGTCGACGAGCGTGTCGGCATCCTCCTGCTTCATGCCGGTGCGCGTCAACCGTTCGTCGAGCACCGCATGCGTTAGTGCCGACTTCACGCGTGCTGCAGTGATGAAGTCGCCCGAGGATGCAGAGATGAACGAGCCGCTCGGGATCATGCCCGGCTCCGCATCCACCCAGATCAGCCCATCGAGCTGTTCGGTCTGGATCTCGCGGATGAGAACGTCGTGCTGCTGTCGCGTCGGCTGCGTAATCACGTCTACGCGCGCTTTGGCTTCTTTGTCGCCCACGAGCTGTTCGCGGATTTGGTTAGCCAGCGCAGGATTCGCCGCAACGACGGCCATGTGCCGATTGGCGCCCAGGCCGAGACTCGATAGATAGCCCACTCCAAGCACAAGAGCAAACACGGCCGGCAAACCGATCGTCGTCATCCGAAATGCTCTTCCGCGCACCTGTTCGAGATACTCGCGGCGGGCGATCAGCAGCATGTTACGCATCGGCTTTGCCTCCGACGGTCCAGATGAAGATTTCCTCGAGTGACGGTTCGACTAGCTCGAAACGGTAGATCGTTGCTGCGGCCGACGCCTCCTGCAGCAGTTTCTGTGCGTCTCCATGCGGCTTCAACTTGATCTCCGCATGCCCGGAGAAGTTTTTCGCCTCGGCAATTTCCGGGCTGTTCAAGAACTCTGCGCTGCCCTCGAATTCGACGATCAGATGGTTCCGTTCGTAGCGCGACTTGATCTCGCGCATCCGCCCTGACAGCACCGCCTCGCCTTTGTCGATGAGGCAGATCGAATCGCAGAGCTTCTCTACCTGGTCCATGCGGTGCGTGGAGAAAACGATCGCTTTGCCCTGGTCTTTCAACTCCAGCAGGGTCTTCTCCAGCAGCTTGGCGTTCACCGGGTCGAGGCCGCTGAACGGCTCGTCCATCACAATCAGGCCGGGATCGTGGAGCAGCGATCCGATGAACTGAATTTTTTGCTGCATGCCCTTCGACAGCTCCTCGGTCTTCTTGCCAAGCGCATCGTCAATCTCCAGGCGCTGCGCCCAGTCCTTGGCCCGTTTGCGCGATTCGTGCCTGTCAATTCCGTGCAACTCGCCGAAGAAGACAAGTTGCTCCAGCACCTTCATCTTCTTATAGAGACCGCGCTCTTCCGGCAAGTAGCCGACACGTTCGAGGCTCTTGCGCTCAAACGGCTTGTCGAAGAGATTCACCTGGCCGGAGTCCGGCAGCGTGATGCCCATCATCATGCGGATGGAGCTGGTCTTGCCCGCGCCGTTCGGCCCGAGCAGCCCGAACATCTGGCCGGCCTCGATTGACAGGCTCAGATTGCGCACGGCAACTTTGCTCTCGTAGGCCTTCGTCACTCCTGCGAGTTCAACCACCGGCATCCAGGCACCTGCATATTTATGGATTTCAAGTTGGGACAGACTGTCGAACGGAATTCACGCAAGGACGCGCAACTCTGATCTCATACTACGCGGCAACGAGAGAGTCTGTTGCGGAACCGGACCAGTCTTCTCTAGGTGTGCTTGTTGTAGATGGGCGAGCCTGCCATCACCAGTGCGCTGCTCTTCTCTCCGTGAATGTAGCGGCAGCACCAGTAGGTCTCGTGCATCTGTTTGTCGCCGACCGCGGTCAGTTCCATGTACTGGATGCGTCCGTAGAGAAACAGTGTGTCCTGCCAGCGCTCCACGCGCTTCAGCACGTCGGGACCCTTGCAGATCGTGCCCAGATCGCCCCGGTTGAGCGCCCAGATGCCCGTTGCTTCTCCAGGAAGAAGAACGATCGGCTCCGGTTCTTCTCCTGCCTCCACCTTGTCGAACTCAGGCTCAGCGGGCAGGCTTTTTTCGTCCACGACAATCTTCACCTGATCGACCGAAGACACAATGCGCGCCGGGCTGCGGCCGCGATTCGACGCCATCACCTTGAAGCTGTTTTCCATGGTCAGGAATGGCTCGACGGTGACAACGATCCACGGTCTCTCAGAACTGGCGATCGCTTGCGCCAGTGCCAGGGCAGCGTTGGCGCTGTCCATCGCGGCTTGGGTGGTCGAGCCGCCTGCCACAAGGTGCTTGTCGATACTCTTCAGAGTGCGCAAGGCAAGCATGATGCCGACGTAGCCCAAGACTGCGAGCACGATGGTCGAGCCCCAAGTGAGCTGCTCACGCCATCCCCATTCCTGCGGAGCAGGGGGTGTCGGATTCACAATGATTTGCGGCTGACTGGCAGGCTGGCTTTGGTCTGCTGCTGCGGGACTCTGCTGGCCTTCGGTGGGCGGCGTAGTCGGGGCCGCCGAGCTGGTTAGCTTCGGACGCGTCGGGGTTGCGTCGGTCGTATCCTGGGCTGCGATTGCCGGGCCGACGTGCAGAAACACAAACAGCGCAGTCAAGATCGCCAATCGCCGCAACATGATGACTGAACTATACCAGCTCAAATCTCGCCAATCTTTGAGGGGTCCAAGGAGGTTCCAAGGGAGTTATCGCTGGGTTTCGCTCAGGCTGACGCGGATGCCGAGCCCTCTTCCTGATCGAAGACGACATCTGGTTCGGCAAGCCGGATCAGGCGATGCAGATATGCACGCGAGATGCCAAGGCTGCGAGCTGCCAAAGTCTTATTGCCATTGTTTTCGCGCACAGCATCAATGGCCAGCTTCACCTTGTAGTCGCGCAACTGACGCTCGAAGGTGCACTCGGGGTTGTACTCGCTGATATCGATTACCTTGTCCGTGTGCATCGTGAGCGGAAGATCCTCGCCGCGGATCGTCATCCCCGGTGCCAGAATGATGGACCGCTGAATCGTGTTTTCCAGCTCGCGCACATTGCCCGGCCACGGGTAATTCTGCAGGATCGCCATGGCCTCCGGGGCGATCGACTGCATCGGTTTCTGAAACAGCTCGGAATAATGCTTGAGATAGTGGTTGGCAATCTGCGGAATATCTTCGGCGTGATCGGCCAGTGCAGGAGAAACAATCCGCATCACGTTGATTCGGTAGAAGAGGTCCTGCCGGAACTTTCCTTCCGCAACCAGCTTGGTCAGATCCTGGTGCGTGGCAAAAATCAAACGTGCCTTCAACGGAATCAGCTTGCTGCTGCCCAGGCGGCTGAACTCCATCTGCTGCAGAACGCGGAGTAGCTTGACCTGTGTGTACGGGCTAAGGTCGCCGATCTCATCGAGGAAGAGCGTTCCGTCGCGCGCCTGCTCGAAATATCCTTCGCGGGCCCCTACCGTGCCGGTAAAAGCGCCCTTCTCATGGCCGAACAATTCGGCTTCGATGAGCGTTTCGGGAATTGCTCCGCACGAAACCGCCACAAACGGCTTCGACGCTCGCGATCCGAGATTGTGAATCGCGCGCGCGATTAGTTCCTTGCCGGTGCCGCTTTCGCCGCTCACCAGCACCGACGCGTTGAGGTTCGCAACCTTGTGCACCAGTTGATACACCTGCCGGATCGCGCTGCTCGCGCCAATCAGCCGGTCGCAGTGGGTGGCAGAGTCGACGCGCGGTTGCGCCGGCTGCAGCTGCCGCTTCAGCAGAGAATTCTCGCTTGCCCGGCAAAGCATCGCCTTCAGCTCGCGAATCGATGGCGGCCGGCGACAGTACCCGTAGGCCCCCAGCCGGACCAATTCCACGGCCGTCGCACGCAACCCGTCGTCGGCCATGATGACGGTAGGAATCTGTTGCGCAATGATTCGTCGTGAAGCCTCGACGCGCTCTTTCATCGACCCGTTATTCGAGTTCAGGTCGAGCATGACGACGTCAATTTCGCCGGCATCGACTACCCGCAGAACCTCGGCTTCGCTTGCCGCCAAGGCGACCTTGAATTCCTTCCCCAAGGCGGACGCGAGCAGTGTTTGCAGCGCACGATCTTCCGACGATAGGCCGATCCGGATCATAAGTTGGCGTTCTCTTGATTCCTTTCGCACTCAACCGAGCTGGTGCGATGCAGGGCAGTTTCACGAGGTTGAATCTTTAAAACTCCTTTAGAATCTGCCGATTATTGAGAGGAAGCTCACCCAGATGTTTTGATTCAGGCGGTTTCTGCAGGCACCTCTCGTGTCCGTGATTTTCGGTCGCCGGTACTCAATGGTCAATACCCCGCCGGTGCAACCATGGAGCACGGAGGTAACTGAACGTCCCCAAAAGGGAAACATTCTCCTTCACCTCTTGCGAATCCTCTGGCACCAGCTATGGTCTTGGTTCCCAACGTTACCATCGATGCTCAGCAATTGGGTTTTCCGCGCCGTCCTCTTACCAAACCAGTAAACCCGCAGCTACTGTAATCCTTATGGACGCCACAACCACAGCGGAGCCATCCGTCGCTCCTGGTGGGAAAACCGAAGCCTCCGCGCTCAGGATGCGGATCTACTCCCGGCACATGATGAACATCGCCATCCTGGCCATGTTGCCCATGGTCGCGGCAGGCACGCTGAACTACGCTCGGACCTTCCTGGTGGACCCCGACATTTGGTGGCATCTGGCCAATGCACGCATCCTGATCACGCAGCATCACTTCATTCACACCGACCCCTACTCCTTCACGGTGGTCGGCCAGCGCTGGATCAACTGGGAGTGGCTCTCGGAGATCCCCTACTGGTTCAGCTACCAGGCCTTTGGCCTGCGCGGCATTTACCTCGTCACCTGGCTTGCCCTGGCGGCCAACATGCTCTTCGTCTATTGGCGTGGGTACTGGATGGGACGGAGTGCGGACGCAGCGCTGTGGGCGGCTGCAATCGGTTTTGTCCTGATGACCGTGAACTCCGGTCCGCGCATGATCGAGTTCGGCTACTTTGCCATGTCGGCTGAATTGGCCATCCTTGAGGCTGCCGATCGCGGCAACAGAAAACTCCTCTGGTTGCTTCCGCCAATCTTCTGCCTCTGGATCAACCTGCATGGTATGTGGTTTTCGGGCATGGTTCTGCTCGGCGCCTACATCGTCTGTGGGTGCTTCGGCCTGAATGTCGGAGTCTTTGAGCAGAAGGCGTTCACGCCTGCCCAGCGCAACCAGTTTCTCGCAGTGTTTGGGGTCTGTGCTGTGGCCCTGCTTTTCAATCCGTACGGCTGGCATTTGATGTGGCAGCCGCTCGACATGATGCTGAACCAGAAACTGAGCGTCGCCACCATCGCCGAGTGGCAGCCGCTCAACCTCTCCACGATGGAAGGCAAGGGCGTCGTGGTGGCCATTGCGGCTATGGTTGTGGCCAACTGCATCCGCGGGCGCAAGTGGAAAGTCTACGAGATGGTCTTCATCTTCATTGGCTGGTACGCCGCTGTCTCCCACGTGCGTTTCTGCTATCTGGCGGCCGTGCTCACCTGCCCCATGCTGGCGCGCGACTTGGCTCGCAGTCTAAGCAAGGGCGAGTCCGACGCCGAAACCATTCCCGTCATGAACGGGCTCATGACCGCCGGTGCGCTCGGCGTCATGCTCTACATGTTTCCATCTCGGGCCGACCTCGACAAGATGCTGCGCATGATGTTCCCGATCGACGAGATCGCTGCCATTCAACCCTCCTGGCGCACTCTGGATCTCGACTACGTGGGCGGGCGCATGGCCTTCCAGAACAAACCGAGCTTCATCGACTCCCGATTCGACAGCTTCGAGCATCTCGGCATCATGGGGGACTATCGCAGCATCATGATGGGTCAGAACTCGTTCGAATTGATGGACAAATATCGCGTCGATCACGCTCTGTTGAAAGACAGCGGTCTGCCCATCGCTTATCTGCTGGAGCGCACGCCGGGATGGACGGTCGTGAGGCGTGAAAAGGCCTGGGAAGGTGAGTATCTCTTGTTCGCTAAAACAAGCAGCACGCCTACCCCTGTTCCCACCTGTGGACCGCCTTCATCACTTGCTCCAAAGCCATAGGCTTGGCTCGCTCTCTCTGCCTCAGGCGGGGGCCCCAGACTTGTGATCGAAATCACAGTAAGGGACGCTGACAAGATGAAAGGCTCCCTCTGAGTAGTCTGCCTGACAGGCTGCGCCGCGGAGCGATGGGCCCCCTTTTCCCGCTTGAGGCGCACGGAGGCCCCCTTGAATCTTGATCCATCGGCTTTTCTTGCCGACAAAGAACTCCTTGATGCGCTTGAGCAGAGATCCACCCGGGTCGTCTGCGATGAAGACCGCGTGCTCTTCCGGCAAGGCGATACGCCCGCCGGACTCTATGTCCTGCGCTCTGGGTCGGCCAAGCTGAGCATGACGTCGCACACCGGCGAGCCGCTTCTCAGCGTTCCAGTCTCGGCAGGCGCGCTGCTTGGCCTGCCTGGATTTGTCGGAGACCGCCCCTACTCGCTCACCGCGAAAGCGGCCAAGGGCGCGGAGCTCGGGTTCGTCAGCCGTGAGGCATTCTCCGACTTGATGCTGAACAACCCGTCCCTCTCGCTCAAACTCCTCAGCGTGCTGGCCGCCGAGGTCCGTAGCGCGCGCAACGCAATCTCGGAGGCTTGAGACTGTCCGCCCATCGGGTGCGATAGCATCCAAACTGTGCCCGGTCTTGATACTCCAGTCATGTATGTGCGCGGCGTCGGCCCCCGCATCGCCGAACTGCTGGCAACCAAGAACATACAGACCGCCGAGGACCTTCTCTACCATCTGCCCTTTCGCTACGAAGACCGCCAGAACCCCCGCAGCCTCGACGAATTGAAGCCCGGAGAAACCGCCAGCATTATCGCGGAAGTGCGCGGCGCCGCTCTTTTGCGTACCCGCCGAATGCCGATCTTCGAACTGACCGTCGGGCAGGGGCGTCACGCCCTCAAGTGTCTCTGGTTCTACGGAACCTACCTCAATGGGAAATTCCACGCCGGGCAGACGGTCGCCCTCTACGGCAAAATCGAACCTTCCCGTTCGACCAGCAACTTCAAGATGATCCAACCGCAGTGGGAGTTACTGCCCGATGTCAGTGATGACGCCGAAACGCGTCTTCTCGAAGTCGGCCGGATCACCCCGGTCTACGAGTCGCTGGGTGGCAGCCGGCTTGCTTCCCGTTGGCAACGCCGCGTCATCTTCGAGTTGCTGGAAAGCATGCGCGGCGCCGTGCCCGAATGCCTGCCCCAGGCCATGCTGGCGCGCCTCGACATGCCGAACCGCGAAGCCGCACTGCGCGAGGTCCACTTTCCGCCCGAAGGAACCTCGATGACGCGGCTGCAGGCCTTCGGGATACCGCCGCATCGCCGCCTGATCTTTGAAGAGCTGTTCTTTTTGGAATTGGGCCTGGAACTCAAGCGCCGCCGCATGCGCGAGCGCGCCGGCATCGGCTTTGCGACCACCGACAAGGTGCGCGAGGCCATCCGCGAGGTGCTGCCGTTTCATCCCACAGCCGCGCAGAAGCGCACTCTGGGTGAAATTGTGGCCGATATGCGTCAGCCAAGTCCGATGCGCCGACTGCTGCAAGGCGATGTCGGTTCTGGCAAAACGATTGTCGCTCTGCAGGCGATGATCGTCGCGCTCGAGAACGGCTATCAAGCGGCGCTCATGGCGCCCACCGAGATCCTGGCGACCCAGCATTTTCTGGCTGCGCGCAAGCTGCTCGAGCGTTCTTCGCGCAAATATCGTGTGGTTCTTCTGACCGGCTCTCTCGACGACGATCGCAAGCGCCGGACGCGCGGGCTCATCAATCGTGGCGAGGCGCAACTGGTGATTGGGACCCACGCGCTGATCGAAGAGAAGGTCGAATTCGATCGGCTTGGTCTTGTCGTTGTCGACGAACAGCATCGCTTCGGCGTCCTGCAGCGCTTCAAGCTGATGAAGAAGCCCAATCAGGCCGAGCCGGATGTGCTGGTGATGACCGCGACGCCGATCCCGCGCACTCTGGCCCTCTCGCTCTATGGAGACCTCGACGTGAGTGTCCTCGACGAGTTGCCGCCCGGCCGCACGCCCATCGAGACGCGTCGCGTTGAAGGCGAGCGCGTCGCCGCCGCTTGGGATTTTGTCCGCAAGCAGGTCGGACTGGGCCGCCAAGCCTACATTGTGTATCCCGTCATCGAAGGCGCCCGCGATGACGAACCCGAATTGGACTTCTCGCACGACGAATCCAACCGCAACGAGACCGCCGCGCCGGCTGGCAAGGACGGCGCGCGCAAGGGAAAGACCGCCGAACTATTCTCGGATTCAGCGCTTAATTCCCGCAACACTGTTCCAAAGAAAAAAACAGGGGAGCTGCTCAAGTCCGCCGTCGAGATGCACGAGAAACTGCGCACCGGCCCGCTCTCGGGTTTGCGCGTGAGCCTGCTTCATGGCCGCCTCGATTCCGACGAGAAAGAAGTCATCATGCGCCGCTTTCAGCGGGGCGAGATCGATGTGCTCGTCGCCACCACGGTCATCGAAGTCGGTGTCGACGTTCCCAACGCTACTGTGATGGTCGTGGAACATGCTGAGCGCTTCGGCCTGGCGCAACTGCACCAGCTGCGTGGGCGCGTGGGCCGCGGAGCCGCCAAGAGCTACTGCATCCTCGTCACCGGCGATCGTGTTTCACCGGAGGCAGAAGAACGCCTCGAAGCCATGGTGCGCACACAGGACGGATTCGAGCTCGCGGAACTGGACCTGGCCATGCGCGGCCCGGGAGAATTCTTCGGCACGCGACAGGCAGGGCTCCCCGAATTTCGTGTCGCCAATCTAGTCCGCGATCGCCAGCTCCTCGAGCTGGCCAAGCAGGAGGCCGAGCGCTTCGCGAACCCGAGTCAAGAGAAGGGCAGGGAACCGGAGGGCACCGAGGCTGAGCGCAGCCGCGTCTGGGCGCGGCTCAAAGAAGCCTGGCAGCGCAGATACGGCCTCGTCGAGGCCGGTTAGGTTGATGAGTTGGATTGTGAGTAGGAGTCGCCCTGAAGATCGAAGCCATTGCCCACCCCGGTGGATGGTTATCTCACCGAAGTGGGCCCCCCTGGCTTCCTCTCTAAGGTCTAATTAGTGCCTCTAGCCCTTTTAAACTGCCACCGCTCGATCTAACGTTCTGTAATTTAAATAAGCTTTCAAAACCTTCAAATCTTGTTGCGCCCTACTCCGCGCTCTCCGCGGCGAGCGCCGGAAAGCGCTCCAAAACCGGTGTAAGCGCCAGCGTCAGCAACAGCACCATCGGACCAGCGATGACCAGCCAAGCGGCAAGGGCATGACTTGCGACGCTGCTCGAGACCCAGATCGTTTGCAGAGGACCATGTCCCAGCGTGCTCTCCATTGCCTGGCGATGTCCGAACATCCAGCTGCCGAAACGCGAAAGCGGCAGAATCAGCGCCAGCTGGAATGGCATGGCCACGTAGTTTGCAACCTGAATCACCGGGACATTCAGTCCGAACCGAACCGCGACTACAGCGCACAACGCCGTAGGAATTCCGACCAGAGGCAGGCACCCGATGGCGAACCCCAGCGCGAGTGTCAGCGCCAACCGCTGCGGAGAAATCCCCATGCGCAGCCAGGAGGCCAGTTGAGCATTCGCGTTGGTGAGCCATCTGTTCATCGTCTTCAACCTACCGAGCGCGTACCAGAAGCGGGTTGTTCTCGAATGAATCTTGCGACAATGGAATCAACTCCATCACTCACGCCGAGCATACTTCTGAATTCTCTTCAAAGGCTCTACCACCTTTGGCGTAGAGGGTGGGGCGGAGGTATGACAAAGGTCATGTAGAGGGCTCGGATCGAGGCAAGGGGACTCGCGACGTACGGCGAAAGTGTTATCCTGCAGTGCGCCGCAAGCCCCGTGCTCCCATGGCCGCGAGCACCTGCTCTACCTTCCAATCCAGCGCCTCGGTCCCATCGATCGCAAGGTCCGCGAAACGCGCCGTTGGCCGGACAAACTGAAGACCCGATGGCCGCACCGTGGCCTCGTATTGTTGCCGCACAGATTCCGGTGTGCGCCCCCGCTGCTCGACATCGCGCTTGAGCCGGCGCTCGAAACACACGTCGTCCGGTGTATCGACGTAGACCCGCAATTGGTAGAGGGACAACAGCTCCGGATAATAGAGAGCGAAGAGTCCTTCGACGATCAGGTACGCGCCGGCTCGAACCGGTTCGGTTGTGCCCCGCACACGGGTGTAGGTCGCGAAGTCGTAGACCGGACGGTCGATGGTCTCGCCACGCGCCAGTGCAGCCACCTGAGCCGCCAGCAGGGAGCTTTCAATAATCGCCGGGTCGTCGAAGTTCTGCCCTACCCGCTCTTCAAACGGCAGATGCCCGAGATCGCGATAGTAGTGATCGAGAGGGAAGTTGAGCCCACCGAGTGCACGTGCCAATTCGAGAGCCAGGGTTGTCTTGCCAGAGCCGGAGGCGCCGGCGATACCTAGTACGACCGGCGGGAAGGGCAGCCTTGCGGCCTCCGGGAATTCACTCACGCTTCGGCTTCCATCAGCGTTGCGATCCACACCACGAGCCGTTCGATCACGCCGGACAGACGCCGCTCCACTAGTCTGCCTGTCTCAAAAACCTCCTCGTGGCTCAACGGGCGTTCGCTCAGACCGGCTGCCTTGTTGGTCACACATGAGATGCCCAGCACTTCGATCCCCATATGCCGCGCGACGATCGTCTCCGGCACCGTCGACATGCCGACCAGCGTTGCCCCAAGCGCTCGGAAGGCGCGAATCTCCGACGGCGTTTCGAAGCTTGGGCCGCTGACCGCGAGATACACGCCTTCGGTGATCGTAATGCCCTCATCGCGTGCCGCCTGGTGAGCCAAAGTGCGCAGCCGGCGTGAGTAAGCCTCGGTCATGTCGAAGAACCGCAGCCCAGTATTGCGTTTTCTGGCCAATCGTGGCTCGTTCGGGCCCACCATGGGGTTCCAGCCCATCAAGTTGATGTGGTCTGCAATCGCCACCAGTTGCCCCAGTTCGTAGCTCTCGTCGATGCCACCCGCCGCGTTGGTCAAAATCACCGCGTCGATGCCGAGCGCTCCCAACACGCGCATGGGGAACGTCACCTGCGCTGGCGTGTAGCCCTCGTAGAAGTGCACCCGCCCCTGCATCACAAGGACCGGTGCTCCGCCCAGGCGACCTGCCACCATGCGTCCCGAATGACCCTCCACGGTCGATTGGGGAAAGTGCGGAATCTCGCTGTACGGTACCTGCACCTTCTCGGTCACGCGGTTCGCGACAGCCCCGAGCCCCGAGCCCAGGACCACAGCTACACGCGGCGACAATTTTCCAAGCCTGCCACGCAGAAACTGCGCTGCTTCTGTTACTTCGTCGAAATAAGCCATAAGCTAACCTTTAGAAGTGCGTTTTCAAATGATTTTACAGGCTGTCAGGGAGTGCTCTTCATGACTGGATGTGTCCGCAATGAGGGTGGAGTACCCCGAATCTGCGATTCCCGTAGGGAGGTCTTGCTGCAATGTGCCGGAACATCAAAATCCTGTTCAACTTCGATCCACCGGTGACGGAAGAAGAGATTCGCGCCGCGTCTCTACAATTCGTCCGCAAGATCAGCGGCTTCACGAAGCCAGCGAAGGCCAACGAAGACGCCTTCGCGCGCGCCGTGGACGAAGTGTCCGCGGCTTCCGCGCGCCTCCTTCATGCGCTTGAGACCACGGCGCCGCCCAAGAATCGCGAAGAGGAAGCTGCCAAGGCCAAAGCACGCAGTGCGGCACGGTTCGGAGATTAGCCGTAGCCGCATCGATTCCACGAATCTGCTCCAAAGAAAGAAAAATCATGAAACAGATTGTTGCCGTAATCTTCGGGCTCGGCTTGTTGTGCAATGCGCTGCTCTTTGTGCCGCAGGCGCTCGCCGTATGGCGTAAGAAGACCGATGAGGGCATCTCTCTGATTACCTTCGGCGGCTTCAGTGTGCTCCAGGCAATCGGCATCGTGCATGGCGTCTATCAGCAAGATCTTTCGCTGATTCTGGGCATGGCTGCGAGTCTGCTCAGTTGCGGGACCGTGACGGCGCTGACGCTCTTCTATCGCATGCGGCGCATGAGGAAAGCCCAACTGTAAGATCTGCCGGCCTGGTGCGTCAGCGTATGTGAAAGGAGGACACATGCAGAGATATGAGCTGACAACTTGCCCTTGCGGAGACGACTGCGGCTGCGGTCCCATCTGCCCCTGCCCGAAATCCAGCAACTAAGGGACCATCGTATTCATCAGAAGACATACCGGCAGGGGCACTGGCTCCTGCCGCCCGACTCTTCATGACCGAAGCCACGTTCGACACTCTCCTCGACCTTCGCAGGCGCTTTCTCGCATTTCTCGAGCGCCGCGTCGACGATCGTGTACTCGCCGAGGACATCCTCCAGGCTGCGTATCTCCGCGCGCTTGAGTCCAGGGGCCGGCTGCGTGCGGATGAATCGGCGGTTGCCTGGTTCTATCGAATCTTGCGCAATGCGGTGATCGATCACTATCGCCGCCGTACCACGGAAGGCGCTGCACTCGAACGCTGGGCGAAGGAGCTGGAACACACAACGGCGGCCGCCGAGCCGCAGCTGGAAGAGACGGTCTGTCAGTGCATCGCCGGCGCGCTCGAGGTGATTACGCCGGCCTATGCCGAACTGTTGCGTGAGGTAGATCTGAAAGAGCGGAGCCTCGCCGCCTATGCCGCTGCACAGCGCATTACTTCGGCGAACGCCGCCGTCCGGGCACATCGTGCGCGCGTCGCGTTGCGCAAACAACTCATCCGGTGTTGTGGCACCTGTGCCGAGCATGGCTGCATCGAGTGTAGATGTAAGATCTCCGCGGCAGCGGCGCTTTGATTAGCCCAGAAACATCCCCGCAATCGACGCCGAGATCAGGTTCGCCATCGTCCCGGCCAGCATCGCCCGTATGCCCAGCTTGGCGAGGTCGTTGCGCCGCTCCGGCACCAGCGCGCCGATGCCGCCGATCTGCATCCCGATCGATCCGAGATTCGCAAAGCCGCAGAGCGCGAATGTCCCAATAGTGAACGAGCGCGGATCGAGTGTGGCCTTGTGTGCTCCCAGCGCGATATAGGCGATCACTTCGTTGAGCGCCATACGCGTGCCCAGTAGGTTGCCGATCAGGCCGCAATCGCGCCACGGAACGCCAATCAGCCACGCGACAGGAGCAAACACGAACCCCAGAATCTCACCCAGGCTTCCGGGAATCCACTGGAAGCCGTTGTGCAGGTGCGCCCAGCCGAGCAGGTTATCGAGCAGCGCCACCAGCGCCAGAAAGCTGATCAGCATGATCGCCACGTTCATCGCAAGCTTGCCGCCGTCGATCGTTCCCCGCGCAATCGCGCCGATCAGATTCTCTTCCTTGTGCTCTTCGTTCTCGGGAATGATAACTTTGCCTTCGGTCGCCGGAACGCCGGTCTCCGGTACCAGCATCTTCGCCATCAGGATTGTCCCCGGCGAGGTCATGATGACTGCCGAAAGCAGGTGCCGCGCTTCGATGCCTTGCGCGATGTACATCGCCATGATGCCGCCCGACACATGCGCCATGCCGCTGGTCATGATGGTCAT
>CAZPEZ010000094.1:0-16617 GCA_964585715.1 uncultured Occallatibacter sp. | reverse complement strand
TCGCCGAAAACCTGAAAGCGCAGTCTGCAAGGATCTATCTATTCCGGCGTGAGTATGCGTAAGAACGAGGCCCTGCCCTGCTTCGGCACCGCAGATCAAATACCAAAGTTCACGGTAGCTCGATGCGGTGTCCAATCTCAGTGTCCACATTAGTCGGCGGGCCGCTCGGGCTGTGGATCTGGTTCCGGGGGGCGTATTCCAACTCTCGCAGGTCAGCCGCGGAGATGACGCTTGGGGCAGTATCAATAAGCTGCCCCAACATAAGGAAGGGGGTCGAACATACAGTCTGACTTTACACACCCTATACGGTCGCAACGGTGGCCATGTTCTATAAGTACTGAGACCGTTATTTGGATTACATCAGTTTTTAAGGTGCGCGCGCCGAAACAGAGACATGTTATACTCCTTCGATCTGAAAGGAGTCAGGAGTCACGGCCATGCGGAGATTTCACTTCGGAGTTATGCTATTGCTCTTCTGCGGCTTGATGCATCGTGCACAAGCCGATTCCTTTGTACCTTTACCGGGTGCCACCGGTGACGATTTCGCGGGGCCAATCACCGGACTCGGAGGGCAGAATACTGCCGGCCCGGTCCCCCCAAATCTAGTAGCGGAATACTCAAATGGGCTAGACGCAGCAGTCAGCTCCACAGGGGCTTATGGCCCGGCTGTGAGCGCCACTGCTTCAAACGGGGCTTATGCAAGCGCAGAAGCGACTTATTATTTCGAACTTGAGGGGCCATTTGATACGACTGTCCCAACTTCTCTTTCCGGTATCGTAGGCGCGGGCTTCAGCCCCCCATCCGTCTACGTACCGACAACCAACGTAGCGCAATCGGAAGTACGAATTCTCGATGTGCCGGACGATATACTAGTCTTGGACTTGTTCGCCTGTGCCCCTGCATGCGGCGGCGGGATCATGGGTGGCTCGTTCACACAATTCCTCTCGCTCGCGTCCAATACCGAGTTCGAGATTGGGCTAACAGCAGTTGCAACTCCGAACTCTCCAGGGCAATCTGATGTAAGCGCATTCGCTGCAGCGGACCCATTAATTCAGATCGACCCAACGTTCCTCGCCGACAATCCTGGATTCTCCGTCGTAGTAAGCCCAGGTATTATCAATGCACTGTCTACCCCGGAGCCATCCACCCTCAACCTGATACTCCTCCCTTTTGGGATCGGCACATACCTGGTTCATCGACGCTCACGCAGAACGCGCGCCGTCGACCGGTTAAAATGAGTAAACAGGCGAAGTATTATGGTGCAGGGATGGTTTGGCAGGTCACAGCTGAATGATCCGTCAGTTGATAAGCAGGTCGCCGGCCATTGCTGCCGACGCATTGCACGGTAAAGGGATCGGGCGCGAAAGGCGGCGGCATTGTCAGGTCAAACGCGGTGCCCATCGCCGCGCCGCCCTTCACGGGAACGGACAGACCACATAAATCGAATGTGGCGGCCTGGCAGGGGAAGAGGTTGCAGGAGACTTGCGAACTGTCGCTCACTCGATAAACGGGAGTTCCCTTATCGTCATCCGCGCATTGAGCAGTAAAGGACAAATTGGTGGTGTTCGACGGGTCGGCCAGCAGGGACGGCGGAACGGAAACATCCGTGGCTTGGTTTATGGACGTTTCAACCGGCACCGGAATGGAAGATTGGCAGAGCAACACGTTCGATGGCTCGCATTTTTGCAGGGCGCAGGTGACGGAGGACGTGTCGGTAACTAAGAGCTTAAATGGTGACACCCATGCCGGTTCTCCTACTAGGACAAACTCATAGCACTGCAGGATGACTTTCTGACCGGGCGCAAAAGGCGGCGGCATCGTAACGGTCACCACGCCAAGAGCATCTCCTGAGTTCGAGTCCAACCCCATTGCCGCATCCGTTAATGGTGGAATCGGCACGGATACACCACACATGCTTACAGATGTCGGAACACTCCCAGGAACTGCGTAACACACTGACGGGGGGGACAAACGCGGAGGCACTTCTGAAACGGGTGTGCCGAATGAAGAGGGAGTTCCGGGCGGCGAAGGCTGGTTCTGGTCTGCAGGGTTCTGGTCTATGTGAACCATTGAGCAGGCCCCGCCAATGCACTGGAATTCCTGGGTTGAGAATTGCTGTCGCGTCGAGGTATTGATCTGCTTGGCCTGGCTCGTGGGTGTATTCGTCGCCTGATTTGAAGCAGCGGCAGTCACAGCGGAGCAAAGGCCCAATCCTGCCCCCACCGAGGCGAGCAGCAAGCTTTTTAACCAACGCGGTTCTTCGTGCTGCGGCACTCCTTACCTCCATATATTCGAGAGGATTATAAATGACTCTCGTAAGAAAATGGTTAACTCGTGAGACAACAAAGGGCAGGAAAGGGCCAGTCAAAAAACTCGCCGCAACCGCTTGTTCTAGCGGGGGCTCTTGCGGATTATGCCAGTAGGGGTCAAAACCTGTAATGGTTAAATATCGCCCGTCTGTCCAGAGCGTCGAAGGACCTTTTGGCAACGGAAAAAACTTTGGTCTGCCCGTTCGCGCCCGCGAAGCGTGGCGAAGATGCCATCAGCCGCGATCTTCTCCGGGTCTCTCCGGATCGGGCAGCGGATCGGGCGGTTTGGTACCGATCGGGACCAAAATCAGATGCCCACCGAAGCCCCCCAACGGGAGCCGATCAATGTCGACATGATGCGTGCCGTTGATCCCGTCGCTCCCGATGTTGGACGTACCGATTTCGAGCCAACGGCCCGTTGTCCGCGTTTCCCGCTTCAGAACAAAAACCGTGTGCGTGGCAGGGGGCCTTGGCATACAGCTTGCTACCACATTCATAGGTGCGGGGAAAGACCCGAGGCGTGCTGCTGTTCGGCGTTGGCGTGGTTCTCGCACAGGCCCGCGGCCGGATCTTTGGTGTCCCAAATTCGCAGCCAGGTGAATGTGTCCCACGGCGCATGCATGAAATAAAACGGCGGGAGACTGGTAACCCGGCGCAGGATTTGCGCTGCCAGCGCTTTGAAGCCACTGCCCGCGTCCCCTGCCCGCCGTCGGCGCGGTTTCGATGTCGGTTCGGGACCCCTGCCCGTGAGTTGTTTGACAAGCTCCCGGAATTGCCGCCTGAGGGCGCCGGCGAAACCTGTGGCTTTGGATTGCGTGGCATTTGCGGGTTCTGGCTGGAGGGCCGGCCGGGCCTCCCAGCTTGTCATCGTTGGCGTTCGCGCTCTTGTACGTAATAACTCCGCTGACGCTCCGCTTCGATTTTCTGCGCTTCCTGCGCCTCGATCTGGCGGCGATAATCGGCGTCGGACCGAAACTGCTTGAGATCAATTTCGCTCTGCGCGACGGTCTTTTCATGCGCGTCGACCGCCGCGGCGATGCGCTCCGGCGTCATTTCCGTGGCGCCGAACATGTCGCCGACCATTTCGATGGCGGCGCCGGCGATCTGGGCGACGGCTTCGACAGCCTTGCCGGCGGTTCCCTTCACGGCGGCTTCGGCGGCCCGTGCATTCGGAGAGACCTTTCCGCGTTTCGGCGCATCCGCGTTGATCGTTGTCGCATTTTGCAGCCGGATGGCGTCCCACTGCGCGGCCCGGTCGGCCGCGCGCGCGTGCATCATCTCTTTCGTCGCGTCGAGGCCCTGCAACCGCTTTTGAAGCGGCTTCAGAAACCGTTCCAGCTTGGCTTGCTCCTGACCGGTGGTCCGGGCGTTCAGCCGATAAACCTGGCGGGCTTCGACCGGCTCCCCCGCCCGGCGGAAAATCAGGCCCGGCTCGGCGACCGCGACAATTGCACCCTCGCGGTAGCGCGGTGCGTAATTGCCGACGGCTTTAGCGAACGCGGCCTCGCGGTGACTGCGGTCCGCCTCCTCCTTGGTGACGCAGGCCAGGGCAATTTCGTGCTCCCCGAGGGCCGCCGCGAATGCGCGGGCATTGCCGCTTTCTTGAAAGTCGATCCAGATTTGCTTTTCGATGCGGCCGAGATCTTCGTGAGGCGGCGGCAGGGGTTCCCGCGGTAAATCGCCAACGGCGCTCAGATCCCGGAACGCTTGGCGCTCAAGCTCGTGAAGCTCCTGGGCGGGCCGATCCGGTTCAACGAAGCGCCGCTCGACCTTCTCTTTCTCGATCGCGGCTTTGGCCACGGCGTCCTGCCACTTCATCTCATCGCGATCGCGATCCCGGACCGGCTCGTCCGGCTTGCGGCTGGCGGCACGCATCTGGATCTGCTCGCGTGCCTGTTCGACCGTCGGCAGCGTTTCCCGGTCGAGGTCGGCCAGACGAGCCCGCGTCTGCGCGGCCGAGACATCGAGGATGCGCTTGCCAAGCGCGTGGATTCCTCCGGCTGCCCGGTCGATGACGACAAAGTCGCGGCGCTCACCGTTGGCGAGGGTCATATCTTTCTCGGCCAGGGCGGCCACGAAACTCCGGCCGCAGTCGGAACGTTCGAAGCAGTCACGGATGGTTTGCCGGATCTCATGGACATCGAGGCCGAGCCGCCGGGCCTGCTCCTCCTCCGCGCGAGTCGGCGCGTATTTGATCGAGCTCTCGCGCTCGTTGGGGACCAGCGTCAGCCCGAAATGCAGCTCCAGCTCCCGGCTGACTTTCTTCAAGCGGTCTTTCCAAAACGGCAGCGGCTTCGCCGTGAGCGTCTCATCGTCGATCCTGGAGAAGGCCACGTGCATGTGCCGCTCGCCCGTCTTCTCCTCGATGTGGAACGCGATCGCCCGTGGTTGGTCCTTCAGCCCGAGCATCCGTTCGATCCGGTCGGCGGTGTATTCCCACTGCTCGGTGCTGAGGGTCTCGCCTTCGGGGCATCTCACTTGAACATGGAAGAAGGGCTGCTCGCATTTCGTGGCCGCCGCCATGACATGGACGCTGCGAAACGCCTCCACGATATCGGGGGAGGCGAAGCCGCGAAGGTCATACAATTCGGCGCGCTCGCCGTCCTTCCCGGTGATGAGATAGCGGGCAAGTCGTCCGCCGCTGTCATGCGTGGTGCCCTTGGAGATCATAGGCGGTTCTTGCGGCCGACGATCTCAAGGATACGCGCGAGGGCCGCGCGCACCTCGGCCAGCGCCGCGAAGCATTCATTGGCGGCGACGGTGGCCGCGCCGGCGTTAAGCACGCGGGCAATCTGGTTGAGATTGCTCCCGACTTTGTTGAGGGCGGCGGTGGCATGGGCGAGTGCCTCGGCGTTGACCGGAGGGCTGCGCCGGGCGCGCGGGCCGGGCGAGCCGAGGGCAGCCGCCCGGAGGAAGCTTCCGCGGCTGAGCCCAGCCGTTCGCGCGTACTCGTCGATGAGCAAATACTCCAGCTCATCGAGGCGCAGCGCGAGGAAGCGGGTGCGCCCACCCTTCTTGCCGCGCGTGGACGGGCGGCGCGCGGGAACCGACGCGTTCGCCTCGGCCGCGGTCATGGGCGCACCTCGGCCGAAGGTGCGGAAACGGGCACGGTTTCTGCGGCCGCCGCAGGCGGCACAGGGGAAGGATGCAACGGAAGGGGTTCTCCCCTTCCTTGCCAAGTTGTAGCCACCGCGCCGGTCAATGACCGGCACGCCGTGGCGTGTTCTGGTGTAACCAGAAACAACTTGCTGCCGAACTTCGACGGCCGACTCATCCGGCGACTGAATCCGCGAATCAACACCGACGCAAGATGCTTCATCGGCGTTCCACGCGCGGAATGATTCAGCTGCGAAACGACGGGCGAAATGCGGAACGTGTGCCGTTCCGCATTTCGCTGGATGAAGGCAGCAGGAAGAGAAGGCAGAGCATCCGCAAGAGTGCCCTGCCCGGATATGCCTACTGTCTCAGACGATAGTTGGAAATGGGCCCGACAAGTCGTGCCACGACCACCGAAATCACTTCTTCGGCGTCGAGACCTTGGGGCTTCGCGGCATCCCGCAGAAGCTTCCAAGCTGCTTTGTCGAGCGTCAAGACCGCGCCCTTGTCGTCCGGGAGGTTCCACGACAGCGTGAATTCTGCGGTTCGGCTCATTGTGGTTACTCCCTTCGCGTTCTGGGATGGTGGGAACCGCCCGCCAGAGCCGAGGCGCCAGCGGGCGGCCGCAGGCTACTGCTTGTCGGCGTCGTCCTTCTTGGGCTCGGTGCAGACGATGCGTCCGTTCACGCTGATGCCCTCGTGGATCACGATGTCGAAACCGTTGCCGCTCTTGTGCGGCCAGACGACCCCGACTTCGTGCCAGAAGCCCTTCTGCCCGGTACCCTCCTTGGGCTGGGTCACGACATAGGCTCGATGGGATGGCTTGCTGCTCATGGTCTTTCTCCTTCTGTTGATGGGCTGCATGATCGCAGCCGATGCACGTCCAAAAGCGCGCTCCGCATGGCGGGCCTGTCAAAGCGCGCAGCGGTTTCACAGGAATTTTGTTGGCGCGAGGAAGCCCGCAGGGCTGAGCACGCAGCAAAATTTCGAAGAAACGAACTTTGCACAGGCCCGCCGGACGCGCTAGGGATTGCATCGGCCAAGCTGCGATTATGTGGCTATCAACCGATTGAAACGCCTGATTCAAGCGCATTAAATCGCTCCTCCGTAAGAGCCAAGGTCAGCGGTCCTTGATCGGCTTACAGCCGGAGTAGTGGGTAGTGGAGTGAGCTGTAACCCGAGCGTGATTCTGCCCAAGGTTCGAAAACCCGCGCGACATTCCAAGCGATCTCGCGACGGCAGTCATTCGGGGCGCCGTCCATCCGACGCGCGATGAATTCCTGCACAATATCGAAAGGCCACTTGCCCAGTTGCAGACGTGCAATGTCATCTTTGAGGCGGTCCTCACAGAGATTCTTAATTTGGGCTCGTGCGTGATCTAAGATGAAATCGCACGGGTGTAGGGCGGCTGCGGCCAAAGCGTAGTAACGAATTTGATCGGGCTCCCAATTTCTCCGGAGCCCAACGTTGCTGACCGCATAGGCCGTCAATGCCGACGCCCGAGCGTTCGCGAACTTCGAGAACTTGCCGAGAGCCTGCAACAGATAGTGTTCGGCCGCCGCGGGCTTACCCAGGTGCCAGTGCACCACGCCGTAATCCCGCGTCACACATGCTCTGTCAAACGTTGTCCGACTGAAGCACTGCCGACTCTGTTTAAGGAAGTGTAAAGCAATATCCTCGGCGTCGCGGAGCTCGTCAGTTTCAGGCTGTTCGAACTGATCGGCAACCTCATAAGGCAGCTCGGTGTCATCGGGTTCAGCCTGGGTGTCTTCCGCCTTGGTTGGATCGTCACCTTCCCCCTCCAGGTTAAGATCAACCACGGAAAGAAGGGCGGCAATTCTGAGTCGATGTCCTTGTTGCCGCTTCATACCGTGAAACTTTGTGCCATCCAAAATGGATTCTTGAACTCTAGCCAGACCCCGGAGAGCTGCTGCGGCGACGTATGCGTGTTCGCAGCAACGCGGATCGTAAATCGCCTCTTCCGCACAGGCAGCGGCATAAACATATTGCGCTATACTCACCGCGTAATACGTCTCGTCCACCGGGGCGACCGCCGATATGCGGGATGCGAGATCCACTGGGCGTTCCAGAAAATCGAAAACTGGAACCCCAATAAGCTCGGCGAGTTCCCGGATGGCACCGAGCGCTGCGGCACGCGAGAGGAAGAGCCATCCACCTTCGCGTAACGCCTGGGCCCGAAATGCACGGGCTTCGACACGGAGCGCATGATCCGAGAGCTCATCCGCTCTGTCGCCGCACTTTCTGAACTCTTGCGCTGCAGCACCGGCGCATCCGAGAGCCAGAAGCCTCACGCCGCTGTCTAATTCTGAACGTAGATTTTTGGGGACATCGAGAGAACCGGCCGAATTGCTCGCATTCCGACTGTCGAGTGTGCAACCGAAGTCGTCTTTAAGTTCCGATAGACCAAGCGCATCGAGCACCGCCGCGCGATCTTCCTTGACACAACGCCTCCGTCGTTCCCGAACATGCTTAAGACTACTGCGATAAACGCCTGCGCGCCTCGCCAACTCGCCAGGACTCCAGCCCAGAGCAATTCTCCGTTCCTCGATTACGTTTACAAATCGACCTTCATCGTATTGATCAAAAGGTATAAGGAGTCGCACGGAGGGTTTCCCCTGCACCATTGTAGGGCGAACATCCGTCAAGGCTACGGCGGCCGGTTGCAAGAAAATCGCCCCGCGTCCTGGACGATTGAGCCTTCGTGTTGCGCGCACTGCCGACGTGCTTGTTAAAGCTCAAGAATTCTTACAGTTGGACGGCGTGCTCGGCTATACGACGATCGTGGCTCGATCAGAGACAGGGCCTCGGCGGCGCGCTTGAATCTACGCCGATCGATCGAGGATGTTGCACGGCTCGGTAAGGGATGACGATGCAGGAATTCTCGCACCACCTCTGCATTGAGTTTAGGAATAAGGAAGCCCCCCCCATACGGGATGGTGTCAAGGGTATACCCGAAGCTGGTCCAACCCATGCGTATCCAACGCCGGATCGTTGTTTCAGAGGCGGCCCCATCAATGATGCGAACCGCCGCCTCCGGATCAACGTACGGCTTGCCTCGAATTACGTAATCGCCGGCTGGCGGCGCTCGCGAGGCTGTGGGAGTGAGTTTCATCCGGATAGACAACAACATTCAGGGACAGATTTCAAGATGATAACGGGGAGCCTACGAGTGTGGACCGAAATTGGCCAGAAATGGTGTTGCACGAGTGTCTATTTGTGACTGCGGGTAAGTTCGCCGCTAGTATCGAGCTGAGGCAGAAGCCGCGTCCTCGCACGAACACTGATGACGACCATCAAAGGGCAGGTTTTGGACGAAATCGCCCGCATCACAAGTTGCGGGCGTGGTGCATCGTGATGAAGCAAGCGCAGCCATCGGACGGTCGGGCACGTATCAAACATCTTCCTGCGGCAATCCGGTTGCGAGCGATTTTGTTGCCGCAGTCGAGCACCGGCGTTGGGGGCGGACACCGATGAATGAAGCGACACGAAAACTCGATGCACTGATGAAGCGCCAGGCTGCACTCTCAGCCGCGCTGCGGGCAGAGCGCGAAAAGCAAAAAGAGATCGAGGAAAAAATGCAAGAACGCCTGATCCGCATCGTCGGGCGCGCGGTCCTGGCCAACGCCGAGCAATCGCCCGAATTCAAGCAATTTCTGATCGGTGTACTGCGCACGACCGTCACGGTTGAAAGCGAAGCAAAGTTCTTGACATCGAGGAACTTGCTATGACCCCGACGACCACCGGACGCCGGCGCTGCATCTGCATCGCGATTTCGGTTTGCGGGAGCACGGCGACCGTCGCCGTCGGCGGGTGTGTCGTTCATGGACCGGCCTCGGAGGGGTTGCTGGTGGAGGCCATGGCGCGCTGCACCTACCGCGACACTGAGGCGATCGTCGTCGACCTCGGCAGGGTCGAGCAGATGGATGCCGCTGGCCTTGGAGTCCTCGCATACATGTACGCCGAGGCGCGTTCCGCGGGGATGCAATTCACGGTCGAGAACCCATCGCGGGTCATGCGCGAAATGTTCCACATTACCGGCCTGGATCGCTTCTTCGAAGCAGTGCCGGCCGGGGCGGCACAAGGGGCATTGTGAAGCTCACCAGGGAGCTCATCGCAGATTTCGCTTCTCGCAGGGATGGATCGCTGCACGCCCGCACCCATACTGCTGAAACGAAGAGCTTTCCTACGACACGCGCCGGTAATCGGGCAGCCATTTTCTTGACGAGAGAATCCAGAAACAATTCATGGAACCAGGGCGGGCCTATGGAACACGACTGGCTGTTTTTTCTGGTGACGCATTTCCCCCAGATCTTATTCGGCGCAGCGGGGGTGTTGGGATTGATGACAGTGCTGGTGTTGGTGATAACGATTGCATCGGCGCTGTTTAATAAACCCCGCGTGATCGTGCCGAGCGGGGTCCACGGCACGGCCCGCCTGGCCTCACGAAACGACATCGCCGCCGGTGGCTTTCTCGGCCACAAATGGGGCACCGGACTTCGCCTGGCCTATGCGTCGGACGACAAGAAATACCGCTCCGACTTGATCATGCGCTACACCGGCGAGAATTCGCTCATCACCGTGGGCGACCCCGGCACGGGGAAGATGACGGACCAAATCGCGCCCGCGATCTGGGAAAACCGCTCCGGCCCCGGCGGCGGCGACCGCCATATCATCTCGGTTTGCCCGAAAGGCCAAGTCGCGCCGATGTGCATCGAGCAAGCCCGCAAAGGCGGCAAGGTCAAAGTGTTTTACCCAAGCGCCGAAGGTTTGCCGGAAGGTGTGGCCGAGTTGCTCGGCCCGACCGACCAGTACAACCCCATGTGGGCGCTGTTGAAGGGCAACCCGAAAACGCGGCCCGAAAACGCCGATGCTTTGGCCTCGACGGTTGTGCCCGAAGAAACTGCCGGAAGTGACGGCGGATTTTTTAGCAAGGGCGCGACGCGGTTGCTATCCGGAGTGATGCAAGGGTTGATGCTGTACGCACCGCCCGAAAAACAAAACCTCGGCGAAGCGGCCCGCCTCATCACGACGCGCGAGATCTTTGAACGCGTCTTGGAGTGGAGAACAAAACCCGGCTCCGAACGCATCATGGAGCGCCTTGGATTCTTGACGACACCCGGTGCGGCGGCGGATAAAACCGTCAATGCGGTGCTCGACACGGCGGACAACGCGGTTGCCTTTTTGTGCAACGAAAGCGTGTCGCATCTGCTCGGCGGCACTTCGGGCTGGTGCTTCGCCGCACTGAAAAAAGAAACCACGCCCACCACCGTATTCATCGCGGTATCGGCCAAATTTACACAATCGTCGGCGCTGCTGCGCATCTTCTCGGGTGCTGCGATGCAGGAGCTACTAAGCTCCACGCGCGGGCCGCTGCCGGTCACTTTCATCATCGATGAATTCGCAAATTTGGGAAGAATCCCGGTGTTCGAGACGGCCTTTACACTCGCCCGAGGGTTCGGGGTGCAGCTATGGGTCTTCGTGCAAAACGTGCCCCAAATTTCTAGCCCGAAATTGTACGGCGAAAAAGCGTGGAAATCGTTTTTGAGCGGGGTCGATGTCCAGATGTACCTCAGCAGTATCCGAGAGCCGGAAACGGCGCAGTTCGTCAGTTCGATGGCTGGCAATCAAACTGTGGTGCTGCCGCAGTATTCCTACTCAGGCAAGCGCGAAAGCGTCGGTTGGGGCGAGCACGCCCGCCCCGTGTTCACGCCGCACGAAGTCCAAGGACTACCCCGCAACACCCTGTTGATGTTCGCGTGGGGCAAGGTCAGCAATGTGATGCTGTGCCTGCGCCGCCCCTATTTCGACGACGACGAATTAAAGCGCCGGGCGATCATCGGGACCGACCCGTATCACGAACCGCTGAAAAAGCGGCAGAGGAGACGCACGCAAGCCCCGCGCGAAAGCGCGGAAGCGACAATCCGGCGCTGGAAGGCAGCGCAAGAAAGGTAGCGCTCCATGACGAACAGCGAAAACGATACCCGCGAATTGACCCGCGCCCTTGAAAACGCCGCGAACGAAAACCACCAGCTCCGGGACCGAATCGACGCGCTGGAAGAGGAAATCGAGGAGCTCGGAAACCGCCAAGGAGGCGGCCGCCATAAGGGCGGCATCGACAACAACCCCCTTTGTGTCGGATGTTACCGCTGGCGGCTGTTGATGGCCGTCATCACAGGCACAGCCGCCGGCCTGTTCACCTTAAGGATGCTCGCCGCGCACTACAACGCGGCGCAAGCTCTGGCCGAACGCATCACCGACGCACAAGACAACGCCAAAACAGTCGCAATGGTCATCTCCGCTGTAACGGCGCTGGCGCCGGTGTCAACCACGTTTATTGAGTGGAAATGGAAGCTATACCGCGCCGGCCACGGCGGGGTGTTCCACGGGATCGCCGAGCTGTGGACCGCATTCAAGAAAGTATTGGGGCGCAAATGAGCAATGAAATCGTGAAGTGGAACGGCAGCACCCCCGGCCGGAAGGACCCGCCGAAACGCGAAAGCGTCGCAGTGACCATTGCACGATGGAGGGGGGGCGTGGCCGCGGTTCCGTCGCGCCCCGCGCCGATCGCGCCATACGCGCCCCGGCACACCGAGACGGTAATAACATGGGCACCGCCCGACAACCTCCCGCCGCTCACAAGCAACCTGATCGAATTACCGCGCATCTGCGCCCGGCACAAAAAATTGTGGACGGCCGTTTACCGGCGGGCTCCCGGCCAGAGCCACCATGCGTATCTGCGCTCCAACGTGGGCGAAAGCTGGCGGTTAACAACCTACGCCACGCCGGATAAATGGGGGGCAGTGCCGCCGGATTTCAGCACGGGAATTGAGCTCTGCCCGCACTGCGGCGCATACACAATGGACGGCTCAACCGGCGCGGTGTGGTGTGAGGGCTGCCGGATGTGGGTCTGTTACGGCCTGACTTCGCCGCAAGGATATTTCATTTGCCAGTGCGGGCACGAAGGCCAACTCGCAAAAGACTACCTCAAGAAACAAGGTTTCCGCTAAGGACCACTATGAAACTCTACAAAGCGCCCGCCGTGCTGCTCGCAGTCGTATTTCTCCCCGGCTGCGCGGCCCGGAAAAGCCACGTTAAGGTGGCGTCGCTCATCCGAACATACCCGGACGATGTAGCGCCGGAGCCGCCGCCGCCGGCCCCGCCACTACGGCCCGAGGTACGGCAACAATCCCAGCAACCGGAACCCCAGCGCGTCGTATCCGCCCCAAGCACGCCGGAGCCGCTGCCCGAGCCAGAACCCGCCCCGCCGAAGAGGAGGCACGCCCTATCCAGACCGACCATCGCCGAACACCGCGCGGTGGTAAGAGCCGCGAAATACGAACCGGAAGATACACCGGCTGAAAACGGCGAGCACGCGCCCTCGGTGCTGTTATGGCTGCTCGCTCCTATCGCAGTTGTTCTGCTTTGGATCGCCGGCCGCGCGGCCATCGAACGCTTGTGAAGGCGCATTCGTTATGACCGCCCAGTATCAAACACTCGAAGATAACTGCGTGCAAGCCTGCGTGGCGTCGATACTCGACCTTCCGCTTCGGGAGGTACCGCATGTGTTCGCCGGCGTGTCCATGGGCCGCGATACGGGGGGGTGGCCGAAGTTGTTCAAGTGGGCGTCACGCCGTGGATACAAGGCTGTTTGGATCGACCCAAGGAAGCGCGTGGAAGTGCGGCGGCTGGAGAAATCGGGGACGTATTACATGGGGAATTGGCCGGTGGAAGGAGGCGGCGCACACGCAGTTGTGATGCGCCGAGGAGAGATAGTGTTTGATCCCGGCCGGTCGAGCGCAATCATGGGCCCGGCGCTGAGTTATGTGGCGTTCGAGAAGAAGGGTGGTGGTTGCTTCGCGAACATCCTTCTGCTGCTCGCGTTGTATTTGTTGGTGTCTAGGATTTGGCGCTTGCTGCGCTAGGCGTGGTCGCGCTGTGACCGGTCGGCCGAGGCGCAGTCAACGCCCTAAGTGAGTAACGCCCGGCGGGAGGCGGATATGGAAAAACTTTATCCCAAAGATACGGAGAATGGCGGCATCCCTGAAGGCTCCGCGGGCGGAGGACGGCGCGAGGCCTATAGCGCCGTCAAAAAGGCGACTCGGGCGGCGGCGCAAAAGGGTTGGCCGCGACGCCGCGGGGCTTTAGGATGCACTGCCGTGCGGGCAGCCGGAAGAAGGGATGTCAGGATGGACTCGAAACTGGAATGGGAGCGGTTCAAGACCGAGATCGATCTGAGGGTCTTCGCGGCGGCGCAAAAGGGTTGGCCGCGACGCCGCGGGGCTTTAGGATGCACTGCCGTGCGGGCAGCCGGAAGAAGGGATGTCAGGATGGACTCGAAACTGGAATGGGAGCGGTTCAAGACCGAGATCGATCTGAGGGTCTTCGCGGCGGCGCAGAATTATCAGATCGACCGCAAGGAGTCATGGGCTGGATCGGCGGTCATGCGGCATCCCAACGGCGACAAGATCGCGATCACAAAAGACACTGATGGCCACTTTGTTTTTTACTCCTTCAGGGATGACGCGGGCGGATCGATTCTGGACTTCGCGAAGTACAGGCTCGGCCTCTCCATATCCGCGGCTCAGAAGGAACTTCGAAGCTTTATGGAGCTCCCGCCGCCCCTATTAGCCCCCTACCCTCCTCTTCAGAGAGTCGCAAAGGACCGCATCCGGGTGGCGCGCGCCTATGCACGGATGCGGATCGCTCTGACCCACCCCTATTTGGAACGCGAACGGTGCATTCCTCGCCAGGTCCTGGAAAGCCGACGGTTCGCCGACCGCATACGCATCGACTCACCGCACGGTAACGCGGTTTTCGGTCATTTCGATGGCGACGGACTCTGTGGTTTCGAGATCAAGAACCGCGGCTTTACCGGTTTCAGCACCGGCGGAACAAAAGGGCTCTTCATGAGCCACGTGCAAAATCAGGATAACCGGATTGTCTTCTGCGAGAGCGCGGTCGACGCGCTGAGCTACGCGGCATTGTTCCCGGATGCGCAAACGCGCTATGCGTCACTCGGTGGCCGGCCCAGCCCAGCGCAGCGGGATCTGATCCGGGCGGCTGGGGCGGTGATGCCGCCGTCGAGCACGGTGATTTCGGCGATGGACTCCGACACGGCCGGCCGTGAGATCGGCGAGATCGTGCGCGAGGCCGTGAGGCTTACAGGACGTTCTGATTTGCGGTTTGAAATCGTCGAGCCGCAAGAAGTCAAGGACTGGAATGACGCGCTGCGAAGCCGTCGCGTGTTACACGGGGCGGAACCAATTTAAGAACGGATGAGATTCAGGGGGGACATATGACAATTCCGCTGCAGCTAATCTTGGGTGCGGTTGCTGGACTCGGCGTAGGGTTCTGGTGGGAAAGGCGAACGGCAAAGGCGTGGGAACGGGCGTGGTGGAAGATTTACGAACGCTGCCACGATTGTCCTAACTGCGGTCCGAAACGGGTGGGCGGCCGCATGTCGCCCTAAGGGGGAAATGGTGATGTTGCTCCATATCAGACCGCAACTGCTTTCTCCGTTCAGGAACGTGACGCTGATCGATCTGGATATTGAGCCTTTGGATATTCACCTGGTCGGCGGGAGGGATTTGAGAACGGGACGGCCTTACCGGAACAAATACTATGCGGTGGCCTGCCGGAAGCAAGGGCATAAGGCCATGGAGGGCATTCTGATCGAGGCCAAGGCGTTCGTTGATGAATTCCATTACACGGCGCGGTGGGCTATCGAGGCCGAGTTCGCGGTGACGCATCGGGTGCATTACAGGGTTCTGGACAAGGAATTCGACGCGGCAAGTGACAGTATGATCCTCTGGCACCGCTGCTGCGAGGAACTGGGCGGGTGGTCGAGTCGCTTCCCGCAGAGGGCCGAAAAAACCGTTCCGATGGTGACTGAACCGGTGATGGAGGTGGAACCAGAAACGGTTGACCCGCGCCGGCAAAGTAAAGATGTCGTCGAGGCCGGATGGATCGTGAGCCGCCATGAATGCTTCGCGATGCCGACAATTGAGCGGGAACGTGTACTTCAGACAAGACTGGGGCAGCGGATTCCGCCGGCTGAGATGGTGTTCCGGCTGAAGTAAAACCGCAACGGGGAGGGTGCAGGACCTACGCAAGCAATATCACGGCGCGCCTTGCGTATCGGCGCTTTTTGATTTTGCGCGACGCGAAGCTTTATGCCTATCGAGACGCCAGACCGGCTCGAATTGAACACCCAGCACAGGGCGGAAATCCTGACCGCTGCCGAGACGGCGCGCGAGCTGCGGGTTTCGAAAGCTTTTGTTCACAACCTTATTAACGGCAAGGTGCCGGGCGCCCTGCCCCTGCCCTCGATCACGCTTGGCCGGCGCCGCCTGATCCGCCGGGCGAGCCTGAACCAGTGGCTGCGCGCGAACGAGCACACGATCTCCGGGTGCCGGCGGTGATGCTATGATCCGAATCGAACCTGGATTCATCGCTGCGGACGCACGAAAGGATAACAACGTGCGACGAAAGCGATATCAAGACGGTAGTTTACAGATCAGGAAACACGGCAAGAAAAAGAAGATGTGGGTGGTTCTCTATCGGGAAGGCGGCGTCAGGAAGTATCACACGCTCGGCCTCTACTCGAAGCTGACCAAGAGCGACGCGCAAGATGCTCAGGCGAAGTTCATGGCCGAGGTCAACGCGAAAGAAGCGGTTGCCCTCGATCCCCACATCACGTTTGGCGAGTTTTTGGACGGCGTGGCCCTCCCCTTCCTGCGAAGGAAATGGAAGAAGTCGACGGCGATGACCACCGTAGACCGCATCACGCATCACCTGGCGGAGTTCCGCGAAACCCGGTTGCAGGCAATCACACTGAAAACCCTTCAGGCCTTTCTGGGCCGCAAGGCCGGCGGCTTGTCGCGTAGCATGGTGGCGCATCTTCGCTTCGATCTGCGTTCCGTGTTCAAGCTGGCATTGGCGGAAGGCTGTATTCAGCGCGATCCGACCGCGTCTCTTTATACCCCGAGGGGAGCGGAAACCGAACCGGTTCGCGCCATGACAGGAAAGGAGGTCGAGCAGTATATCGGCGCACTCGCTTTGCGGGAGCGCGTGATCGCCCATCTCGCCATCTTCGCGGGGTTGCGGCCGGGAGAAATTCTTGGACTGCAGCGCCGGCATGTGAGTGGAGACGGCAGGGTTGTCACGATCGGGCAGCGGGTTTATCGCGGCG
>CAZPEZ010000093.1:0-16957 GCA_964585715.1 uncultured Occallatibacter sp. | reverse complement strand
CACTCGCTTGGGGTGCGAGGGGTCGGCAGTTCAAATCTGCCCGTCCCGACCATTGCATTGCATGCAACAGGCGCGGCCTTACGGCCGCATTTCTCTTTTGTGGGCCGACCAACGAAGCGCCCCAATCTTGCGCTGGAGTGTAGCGGAAGCGCACGAGTCCGGGCTGCGAGGGGTGCGGGCGGATGAGATCCTTCGCTACGCTCGGGATTTCGCCTGCGGGCACGCGCTTGCGCTCACGCCGGCAAAACGGCTCAAGTTCAAATCAGTTCTCTTTCACAACACGCACAGTGTGAAGTGGACGGCGCGCTGGCGGCGTCTCAGTCGGTACTTTTGCGGGCAACAAAAAGCGGCGGGATAATCCCGCCGCGTCTTCCGTGCTCCAATCAGTCTGTCAACGGAGTGCTGACCTGACCGGCTCCGTTGAGCGGAGGTAAGTGTGCGAAACGTTAGCGCCAGAAGTAGCCGGCGTGGCGTAGTACCTCGACCTCGGCGGTGACGCTGATGGTGAAGATGGCGAAGGCGATCATCGCGATGGTGAGTCGCGGAAACCGCTCTGCGAACTTGGCGCGTGCACCCGCGGCCTGTGCGAAGAGGCGTTCGGGGATCGGGGCGGAGTTGCGCAGGATGGCGGCGTCGGGTTCCCGAACGTAAATGGTGCCGTCCGCGGCTTGCGCTGTTTGATGTGCCGGTACTGCAATCCAACTACTCTTACTGGTCCTGACAAGGCTGAAGTACTGCTCAGAAGTGGACATTGTTTCCTCTTATTGTTTTGTTGGATGCTGCTTGTGACACCAAGGCCTGATGGTTAAAACGTAGCCCCATTGCATTGCGGGAACAATGGCGCAAAAGTGTAGAAAATAGGCACATTCGGTGCCGCCTTCGATACCTGAGAAATCGCTAGAGAGTAATGAAAACCAGTTACTGGAGAGCAAGGGGTAACCTGTGGTGCCGAGGCCGTGAGAGGCAGAAGCGTGTTCTGCCTTGGTTCACGTGCAAATGCGCGAATTACGCTGGTTTTGGTTCAGTCGGTTGATGCGAAAAGGACACGAATTGTGGAGCGGATGGAACGCTGTTGCCAGTTCAATTCTGGCGTAACCGCACTGCAGTGTCGATGGGGATGTAACCGAGCCGCTATTGATCAGAGAGGTACGAAGAGCTTTCCACATGGGCGTGTGGAGAGAAGCAAGACGTTTCGGCCTGCGGATCAGGGAATCAGGGCCAAGGGCGGAGCAGGGCCCAATCGGAGTCAGGAGGGAAAGAGGGATTCGGTGGAGGCCTGCAGGGAGGTCAAGCGAGGACGGCGGCGTGGAGCCTGTGGCTCGGGTGCGGCGAGGAGGCCAGCGATCTCACGGAGTTCGGCACGTGCAGAGCCGATGATGGCTGCAGCCTGATCAAGCCGCTTTGCCGACTCACCAGGCGGCAGGGGCAGACGTGGTTGTTGCCCGGAGCGGCGCATCGCACCCATCGCCTGACGCGCGCCGGACAGGGTGTAGCCTTGGTTGTGCACGAGGCGCTTGATCTCGAGAACCATCTCGACATCGCGTCTGCGATAGAGGCGCTGGCCGGTTCCGCTCTTGCCTGGCTTGAGTTGAGGAAACTGCGATTCCCAGAAACGCAGGACGTAGGTTTCGACTCTGCAGATGCGCGCGACGTCGCCAATTTTGAAATAGAGACGGTCGGGGATGATGGGTTCTTCTTGGACGCGCTTGGGGGACAGTTGCGTGGCCATAATGCGATCAGGGCGCAGTGGAACGCGCCGTTCGTTAAACGCAGTATAGGCCAATGCAGCGCGAATGGGAGCACGAAAATCTCAAGAGGCGAGCGTGGGCTGTGCGAATCCCAGGCTGATTATGGGGTTGATTGTGGGCTTGACTCCGAACGCACCACGGGGACACGAGCGAGAGAGTGAGGAGGCGCGGCGCGGAGATACTGCACGGGCCAGCTTGAAGAATCGCCAAGAGCGGCTGCGGCGTGAAGGGGCCAGTAGGGATCACGGAGCATCTCGCGAGCGAGGAAGACGAGATCGGCCCAGCCCTCGGCGACGATTGCGTTGGCTTGATGCGGGTCGGTGATCATGCCAACTGCGGCAGTGGGAACGGCAGCTTCGGCGCGGATGCGCGCGGCAAAGGGAGTCTGGAAACCGGGACCGACGGGGATTCTTGCGTGCGGAGCCAAGCCGCCCGAGGAGACGTCGACGAGGTCGACGCCGTGAGCGCGAAGATGGCCAGCGAGAGCGACGGACTCATCGGCGGACCAGCCGCCTTCAACCCAGTCGGTGGCAGAGATGCGGACAAAGAGGGGGAGGTGGGCCGGCCATGTGGCTCGGACGGCATCGACGACCTGCAGGAGGAGGCGTGCGCGGCTTTCGAAGCTGCCGCCGTAAGCATCGGTGCGTTGATTGGAGAGCGGCGAGAGGAACTCATGCAGCAGATAGCCGTGAGCGGAATGGATCTCAACGAAGTCGAAGCCAGCGGCGAGGGCCCGCTCTGCCGCCTGCGCGAAGGCCGCGATCACGGTGTCGATGCCGGGCTGGTCGAGCGCCTGCGGGACTCCGTAGTGAGGAGCAAAGGGGATTGCGCTTGGGGCGGCGGGCTGCCAGCCACCTTCAGAAGGTGGGACAGCATGTTCAGCGCCTGCGAAGGGCGAGGACATGGAGGCTTTGCGTCCGGCGTGGGCCAGCTGGATGCCGGCGCGAACTCCCTGGGAATGGATGAAGTCGACGATGCGCTGCAGGCCGGGGATGTGGTCGTTCTTGTAGATGCCCAGGTCGTCCGGCGTAATGCGGCCTTCGGGAACGACGGCTGAGGCTTCAAGCATGACCAGGCCTGCACCACCCTGGGCCCGACTGCCGAGGTGGACCATGTGCCAGTCGTTGGCAAAACCGTCGCTGGCAGAGTATTGGCACATGGGCGAGACACCAATGCGGTTGGCAAAGGTGACAGAACGGAGCTGAAATGGAGAAAACAGAGGATAGCTCATGAATTGGGGCCTGTGCTGAGGGTTGGGCCGTCAGTGAACGGATGCGTTGGCGGCGGAAGAGATGCAAAGGCGAAGACGCAGGATACACCTTGTGGCTTAAGTAATGGACAGCAAAGGGGAAACCGGCAAAGAAAGTGAGGAATTCGATCGGCGCTTGGATACAATGAGGGGCCATGAGTGGACCGATCATCTCGGCTGGTTGGGAAGGACGCGTGATCGATGGACGGTTTGCTCTGCATGAGTGGCTGGGCGGGTCGGCAACGAGCGGGGTGTTCCGTACGGACTTGCCCCAACCTGTCGCCAAGAAGGCGGCGATCAAGCTGATTCCGACGGAGGGCGCTGAAGCGGATGCCTATGTGTCAGGGTGGGCGAAGGCAGCGACTCTGTCGAATCCGCACCTGATGCGAGTGTTTCGCTCGGGGCGATATCAGTTCGGGTCGATTGGACTGGCCTATGTGGTGGTGGAGTGTGCCGACGAGGTGCTCTCCCAGATCCTGCCGATGCGGGCACTGACGAGCGACGAGACGCGCGAGATGCTGGGACCAGTGGTTGAGGCCCTTGGATACCTGCACGAGAAGGGGTTTGTCCACGGGCATCTTAAGCCGGCGAATATTCTGGTGGTCAACGATCAGGTCAAGATTTCGGGAGACAACATCACTGCGGGCGGAATGCGGAATCGCTTTGAACCCCCGAGCCCGTACGATGCTCCGGAAGTTGGAACAGGCGTGCTGACTCCGGCGTCGGATGTGTGGTCGCTGGGTATCACGCTGGTTGAGACGCTGACGCAGCGAACATTGGCGTGGGACAGGACTTCGAGCCGGGATCTGGCGCCGCCGGAGGAGATGCCGCGGACGTTTGCGGAGATTGTGCGCGAGTGTCTGCGGCGTAATCCGGATGAGCGGTGCAGTCTGGAGGAGATTAAGGCACGGCTTGAGCCGAACAAGCCGATTGTGTTTCCGGCGAAGGTGGAGAAGGCATCGACTGCGGCGGAGATGGCGCCAGTCGAGAGGACGGCGATTGACGAGAGCGAATTGCCGAGGCCGAGGATAGGGATCTTGCCGCTGGTGTTGGGGCTGATCGCTGTGGTCGTCATCGCGCTTGTGTTGTTGTTGCGAAGCTCTTGGAAGCCAAGCGCGCCGCAGAGCGAACCGGGGCCGACCGCGACAGCTCCGGGATCTGGACCGGGGACAGGGCCGGCGTCCAATACTGCAGAGCGAGCTTCGGCGGTGAGTGTGCCCGCGGCGTCGCCGAGCGATCCGGCATCAAGTCCAGACCGAGGGGCTTCTCGCGTGAAGGGCGATGCGATTGAACGGAAGATGCCTGTGATCACGCCTCAAGCGCGCAGAACGATTCACGGGACGGTGACGGTGGCGGTGCGTGCAGCGGTCGATGCACAGGGCACGGTCTCGGATGTGTCTTTCAAGTCGGAAGGGCCGAGCAAGTATTTCGCAAAGGCTGCTCTTGAGGCGGCGCGCGGATGGACGTTCAAGCCGGCGGAGAAAAATGGGGAGCCGGTGAAGAGCGAGTGGGTGCTGTGCTTCAAGTTCAGGCAGCGCGGGGACGAAGCAGCCGCGACCGAAGAGAAACCATAACAAGAGACTGAGGGTTCAAGATTCGAGCAATTCCGGGGGGGGGATTGCGCCGGGGCGGGGATTTTTGTGCTTGCCATGCCTTGAACTGAAAGGTATGATGGCAGGCGATGGCAGAACGAGAGACGAATCCGAATTTCATGAATGGTGTGCCGGAGCTGCTGATTCTGCGACTGCTCGCGGAGCAGGAGATGTACGGCTACGAGATCGTGCAGACGATCCGCGCGCGCACGAGCGATGTGGTGGCGGTGGGCGAAGGCGTGGTGTATCCAGAGCTGCACGGGCTGGAGCAAGTTGGGGCGTTGAAATCAAGACGGAAGACGGTGCAAGGGCGGAGCCGAATCTACTATTCGCTGACGGCGACAGGAAAGAGGCGCCTGGCAAAGATGACGGCGACGTGGACGAGCCTGGCGGGGGCGATCGGTAACGTGCTGGAGGGACGACATGCAGAAGCGATTGGTTGAGTTGCGCGAGCGGCTGTTGCGGGCGGGTGTGGCGCCGAGACATGTACGGCGGTATCTGAGTGAGCTTGCGGATCATCTTGCAGATCTGCGCGTGGAAGAGCGGCGATCGGGGCGGAGTCTCGCGGAGGCGGAGGCAGCGGCGCTGGAGCGGCTGGGGTGTGTTGAGGAGCTGGCGCAGGCGATGATCGCGAAGCCAGAGCTGCACGGATGGAGCGCACGGGCACCGTGGGCAGTGTTTGGTATTGGGTCAGTTGTGGGCCTTGCCGTGGCGTATACGGCGGCGTGCACGATTCTGTGGATCGGCTGGAAGGTTTTCCTGCCTGGAAACGAATCGCCGTTTGTGCCAGTCGACGACGGTCTGGCGGTCGCTTATTTTGGCTTGGGGCGAATGCTCTATTTTGGCGCGCCTGTGCTGGTCGGGTGGTCGATGTGCGTGCTGGCGGCGCGGCAACGGATCCGCTGGATGTGGCCGGCAGTTGGAATGGCAGTGGTCGCGTCGATCGCTGGCATGGTGCAGGTGCACGCACAGCGGGCGGATGCGGGCAGTGCGTGGGGGCATGTGAGCCTGGGGTTAACGGTGGGGACGACGCAGGCCGCGATCCTTGGGCAGCTTGCCTATGCCGTTTCGTTGTTTGTGGCTGCGGTGGTGCCCTACGTGGTGTGGCGCTTGAGAAGAGAGCGCGCGGCGCAAGGATCGGCGTAGACTGGTTTGTTTTGCAATTCAAGCGAACAAATCAAATGAGCGAAGGAAGCGCTGGCATGAAGGGCTCGCGGTTTGCGGTGTTGTGTCTGGGATGGCTGGTGGGATTGGGCGCGGTGACCGGCGCGTGGGCGCAGTGGAATCCACCGAACCAGGTGATGAGCTTTGAGAAGAAGGGCAACGCACTGGAGGTGCGGCAGAAGGATGGGCTGCTGCGCATCGAAGTGGATGCGCCGGAGGTGCTGCACGTGACGTATGCACCGCTGGACGCGACGGTGCCGCAGCGGACATGGGATCACGTGCTTGTGAAGCGGGGCTGGGGCACGGATTTTGGCATGAGCGCAGGTGAGAAGGCGGTGACGCTAACGACGGCAAAGCTGAAGGTGCAGATCGAGCGCGAGACAGGGGCCATTCATTATCAGAGCGCGGACGGGAAGGCGCTGACCACGGACTCGTATCGTTCGCTGCATCCGGCGGAGGTGAATGGCGAAAAGACATTTCATGCGGAGGTTTTTTTCGGCATCTACGGTTCGCATGAGGGGCTGTATGGGCTGGGGCAGCACCAGGCGGGCGTATGGAATTATCGCGGTGAGACGGTGCAGCTGGAGCAGGAGAACACGGAGATTGCGGTCCCGCTGCTGGTGTCGACGAATGGGTACGGGATCTTCTGGAACAATCCGTCGCGGAGCGAGGTGAACAACCGGTTTGTGCATTCGCTGTATCTAACGGCGGAGGTGGCGGACCAGGTGGACTACTACTTCCTGTACGGGCCGGAGGCGGACGACATCATCGGGCACTATCGCGAGCTGACAGGTGAGGTCCCGCTGTTCGGGCGGTGGGCCTATGGGTTCTGGCAGTGCAAGAACAAGTATCAATCGCAGAGGGAAGTGGAAGGGATTGCGGCGAAGTATCGCGAGCTGCACATCCCGGTGGACAACATCGTGCAGGACTGGTTCTGGTGGGTGACGATGGGGGAGATGAAGTGGAACCCGAACTATCCAGATCCGCAAGGCATGATCGATACGCTGCACAAGGAACACTTCCATCTAATGGTGTCGGTGTGGCCATACTTCAGGCCGGGCAGCGCGGTGTATGACCAGTTCGAGAAGAACGGGTGGTTCGTCGAAAAGACGGTGGCGCCGAGTTTTCATCCAGTAGGACAGGCGCTGTATGACGCGACGAACGATGCGGCGCGCAAGCAGTACTGGGACAACATCAATACTGCACTGTTCAGCAAGGGCGTGGATGCGTGGTGGCTGGACACCGATGAGCCCGAAACAGAAGCGAAGCGGGACAATCTGTTGGTGAATCACACGCTGGCGGTGGGATCGGGCGCGCGGTACGCGAATGTTTATCCGCTGTTCCATGCGGGCGGAGTGAGCGAAGGGCAGCAGGGGGCGTCGGACAAGAAGCGGGTGTTCATTCTGTCGCGGTCAGCGTATGCGGGGTCACAGAGATATGGAGTGACGGCATGGTCGGGCGATGTACTGAGCGACTGGCTGACGTTCCGGCGGCAGATTCCCGCGGGCCTGAACTATGCGATCTCGGGAATGCCTTACTGGACGACGGATATTGGCGGGTTTATCTCGGGCGGGAATCTGAACGATCCGAAGTTCAGGGAGCTGTTTGTGCGTTGGTTCCAGTTCGGTGCGTTTTCGCCGGTGTTTCGCGTGCATGGGACGCGATGGCCGGATGAGAACGAGCTGTGGTCGTACGGGCCTGAGGCAGAGAAGATTCTGGTGGACTACGATACCTTGCGCTACAGATTGTTGCCCTACGTTTATTCGGAAGCGTGGCAGGTGACCAACCATCATGGCACGCTGATGCGGCCGCTGGCGATGGATTGGCGCGAGGATGTAGAGGCGCAGAACATCGGCGACGAGTATCTGTTTGGGCCGGCGATTTTGGTGAGTCCGGTGACGACCGAGGGCGCCACGACGCGGACGGTGTATCTGCCGAAGGCGACGTGGTGGGACTTCTGGACGGGCGAGAAGGCGGAGGGTGGCAGGCGAATTGAGGCGGATGCGCCGCTGAGCAAGCTGCCGCTGTTTGTGAGGGCGGGATCGATTGTGCCGTTCGGTCCGGCAATGGAGTGGGCAACCGAGAAACCGGCCGACCCGCTGGAAGTGCGTGTGTATCCGGGTGCGGATGGGGATTTCACGCTCTATGAAGATGAGAACGACGGATATGACTACACCAAGGGCGCGCATGCGACGATTGCGCTGCACTGGGACGATGCGGCAAAGACGCTGACGGTGGGCGCGCGGGAGGGAAGCTTTCCGGGGATGCTGACGAAGCGGACGCTGAAGGTGGTGGTCGTGAGCAAGGCGCACGGTGTGGGGATCGCGGAGACGGCGACTGCGGATAAGACGGTGATGTACGAGGGGACGAAAACTGCGGTGAGCTTCTAGCTTTCGACGATTGGCCTCCGATTGATCCGTAAAAGCGGAAGCAGATCCCCTTCGACTCCGCTCAGGGCAGGCTTTCGCTCTGCTTACCCCGCAGATGATCAAATCGTCTGCAGGGCCCCAAACTCGCGGAAGCTCAGGATGACAAACATCAACAACTTATGCAGGTCTTGGCTCAGGATGACAGTCGATTTGGGTTCATTCCGACCGATTCGAGCATGGTGGAGACGAGGGCTAGTGGAAGGCCGACTACGTTGAAGTAATCCCCGGCGATGCGGGGAATCCAGAGTGCCGCGCGGCCCTGGATGGCGTAGGCACCGGCTTTGTCCATGGGCTCGCCGGTGGCGATGTAGGCAGCGATCTCTTCTTCTGACAAGGTGAGAAAGCGGACGCCGGTGACTTCGGCGGCGACCTCGGTGTGCTGCGCGGTGACGACAGCGACTCCAGTGATCACGCGATGGGTGCGGCCGGAGAGCAGTCGCAACATGCGGGCGGCGTCGGCAGCGTCGATGGGCTTGGCGAGAATCTGGTTGTCGATGACGACGGTGGTATCAGCCCCCACCACCCACTGCGGTGCGGCCACCTCCGGTGGGTCTGACTTCTCGGAGTAGATCCGCGCTTGGCTCACCTCTGCGAAGACTAGTTCGGCCTTTTGGCGGGCGAGGCGGACGACGTAGGCGATGGGATCTTCGTTGGGGAGCGGATCTTCAGGGATGTGCGCCGGGTGCACGGTGAAGGTGTATCCGGCCTGAGTCAACAGCTCACGGCGGCGCGGCGAGGCAGAGGCGAGGACGAGGGTCATGTCGTTCCTTTAGAGTAGCGCGCGTCTTTGGACGAAGAGCAGACAGGCGGCCGGTGTAGGATGGCCGGATGATCTTTGCGAATCGGGAGCTGGCGCAACGGCTGGAGCCTGCGGAGGGATTTGCCTGCGTCCAGTTTGCCGCGGCGCGGAAGAAGGTCTTTCCGGAGTGCGGTTCGGCGTGGATGCGATGTGCCGGAGCGGATGTGGTGTTCGATGGCGTGGATGCACCGACGACGCAGACGTTCGGACTGGGGATGTTCGAGGAGCCGACGGAAGCGACGCTTGGCGAGATCGAGCGGTTCTTCACGGAGCGGGGCACGGCGACGATGCACGAGGTGTGTCCGCTGGCAGGTGTGGCGACGCTGGATCTTCTGTGTGCACGGGGCTATCGGCCGTTCGAGATCAGCAACGTGCTGTATCGGACGGTGGAGACGCGGGAAAGCACGGGCGGCGGAATTTCTGTGCGCGTGATTGCGGCGGATGAGACGGAGCGATGGACTGCCGTGAGTGCGCGCGGATGGACGCATGAGCATCCGGAGCTGGAGGAGTTCATGGACCGGGTTGGTGCGATTCTGGTAGCACGGGAGCAGAGTCCCTGCTTTCTGGCGGAGCTGGATGGCATGCCGGGCGCGGCGGGCGGGCTGTGTCTGCACGAGGGTGTGGCGCTTTTTGCGGGGGCGGCGACGGTTCCCGAGATGCGACGGCGGGGAATGCAGGCGGCGCTGTTGGAAGCGCGGATGAGGTATGCGCACGAGCATGGATGCGATCTGGCGATGATGGTGGCGGAGGCGGGGAGTGAGTCGCAGAGGAACGCGGAGCGGCAGGGGTTCAGGGTGGCGTATACGAGGGTGAAATGGAAGAGGGAGAAATAGCAAAGGATCCGAATCAGGTGTATTGCCTATAGACGCCGAGTAAAGGCGACCACTTCACGCGGGGAGTGGCGGCAGTTCGGATGGGAAGTCTGGACAGTATCTGATTGATTCGATGATCGTGCGATGTTCGGCAATTTCTGCTTCGCTTGGTTCAGTAAAAGGGAACGATTTCGACTGCAAGTAAAGGCAGATCATCGTATCGCCCTCCTTGAACCACCAATCGATCCATGTCCTCGGTGGGCCGTAATCGCCGTAGGTCACCCCTTCAATCTCGCTCACTTGGATCGATGGCGTGACCACGTAGCTCTTGGTGGTGTGGTCAATGAATGACTTTAGATGGGTCAGATCATTTATCGGGTCGAGGTGAATGAAGAGCACCGTCCGAGCGCTACGGTCCGGTTGGTCCAGGCTGTCTGGTACGTATCGGCAATCGGCTTCCTGATATCCGCCGATATACGCGCGCTTTGAGGCCGCAGCAACCAGTAGGGCCCAATTTCGAATCGAACTCGTTGCGATTTGAGATTCATCTCTTAGATGGTGAGGCCGGTTTGGAGGCCACCTGGGGTGCCGACGCCCCAGGCCATAGCGGGTGTATTGTGGGCGAGGCCGAAACGGCCGTCGGGGCCGAGCAGGATGATGCCGCCGTGTCCGCCGAGGCGGTTGTAGAGGTAGGAGATGGCTTCGCGGGCGGCGATTTCGGGGGCTGAGCCTGCGGCGACGCGATCGGTGGCCCACTTGCCGAGGACCAATTTCATTATGGGTTCGCCCCAGCCGGTGAGGGAGACGGCTGCGGCGAGGTTGTCGGCGTAGCAGCCGCAACCGATGAGGGACGAGTCGCCGACGCGGCCCGGGGTCTTGTTGAGGGTGCCTCCGGTGGAGGTGGCGGCGGCGAGATTGCCGCGGGCATCGAGGGCGACGGCACCCACGGTATCGTGGCCCTTCGGGCTGTCCTTGTCTCGGATGAGTGTGGTGGATGGTCCAGCGGAATCGAACGCAGTGGCGGGGTCCTTGTCGTCGCGGTGGCCGGAGAAGGTGGCGTCGGCGAGGCCGGCGGCGGAACGGGCCTGTGCCTCGGCGAGTCGTTGACGTTCGCGATCGAGGACGAGCTCACTGTTATCTATGAGTTCCATGCCGTGGGACTGGGCGAAGCGTTCGGCGCCTTCGCCAACGAAGTAGACATGCGGGCTTTGCTCGAGGACCAGGCGGGCGGCGTGGATGGGATTGCGGAGGCGCTCGACGCAGGCGACTCCGCCGGCTTTCATGCGACCGCCGTCCATGAGGAGCGCGTCGAGCTGGACGCGGCCGTCAGCGGTGAGGAAGCTGCCGCGGCCGGCGTCGAAGGTGGGATCGTCTTCGAGGATGGCGACTGCGGCTTCGACGGCGTCGATAGCCGCGCCGCCGCGCGCAAGGATTTCGTGGCCGATTTCGAGGGCGTGACGTACGCCCGCTTCATGGGCGGCAGCGGCGTCGGCGGGGATGGCCCATGCTCCGCCGTGGACGAGGAGAGTGGGGTCGTGGGTGGGGGACTGGGTCATCACTCAGACATGGTAGTGCATTGGCGGGAGGGCGATTCGATGCGATGAAAGATTGTCAAGGATGGCGGTGGTGTGAAGACAAGGTAACTCTCAGAGGGAGTGGGTGTGTAGGAGTCATTGGGTGTCGGCGCTGTGGGAGTTCAGCATGACGGATGGTACGTCGTGCGGGATCAATTAGCTTTCGAATAACAGTCTTGTCGGCGAGAGCTCGACAGGCGGCGCGGCGCGGATGATTCTGCCGCCTTATAGCGGTACGACGAACATGGACAGCCTGTACTGCACCAATCCGAACCCGACGGGCGCAGGCGGAGGGAACTATGTGCGGGCGCAGGGATTCGCTGCGTTTGCCTCGTATGGAGGAACAGGGACGGGGACGTTTGCTAACGGCGCGGTCCACGTGCAGGAGATGTTCGACGAGTCGTCATTTTCATACATCATGAGCCAGTTCCAGGGTGCGGATTCGCTATGGGATTTCACGGATGGGACTTATGCGCAGCACGCGTCGTTGTCGGTGAGGAGAGCGCTGTATCGGTACGGAAGCTGGGGATCGGTGACCAAGGTCGAGGTCTCGAAGAGCGGGCTCGATCAGTATGTGGACGTGTACGTGTCGAGTACGTCGTCGTTCTCGGTGACTGTGATCTTCATTGGAGCAAGCATTCCTTCGGCGGCGATTGTTACTGTGCCGGTGGTGGGTGCGACGCCTCCGAGCGACGGGAATGCCGCAGCGATCGACTTGACCCAACTGCCGCAGAGCAGGTGCTGGTGCAGGCGGCCAGTAGTGCGAGCGCACTGTGGGGAGGAACTTATAAAGGGAACAATGTGACTCTGGCCGGTGACGTATGGCCGGGTGATGCACTTGCATTTGAACTCGCCCGCAGTGAGCATCAACACGCAGGTGGTCGTTCGCACAGTCAAGCTGAGTTACAGCGCAAGCTATCCGGACCTCGTGGAGTATGCGATCGCGTTTGCGAACGACTGGGCCGTTGACCCGGCTATTAAGACGAGTGCAACCGTGCCTGCGGATACATGGCTGCCGGCAACGGCGAATGCGACACCACTGGCCAACCTGAACGGGTTGGTTATTACGGCCCTAAGTGGAGACACGGTGACGATTAATACCGGAGCGACGGCACCTGCGGGAGGTGGTTTTGAGATTCGGCGACGCGACTTCGACTTCGGACCGGGAGAGGATCCGGATCTGGTGATGCGCGGATCGCAGCCCGCGATGACATTTACGCGGGTCTCGGCAAGCGATCGCTTCTATATAAGGATGTTCGACGGCGCGACGAACTACTCGGAGTTTTCGGCGGCGCTGACCTTGAACCTGCCGCTTGCTTCATAACCAAAGGATAGTCAGGAACTGTCGCGGGAGAGAGTGGCAACCGATGGAGTGCGGGCGATGCGGATGATGAATGAATTTGAAGCGCGGGTGCTGAGCGATCTGAGCGTGCTGAAAACGAAGATGAATGCGCTCATGGGAGACGGCAACGGGGGACGCATTGCCGAACTGGAAGGGCGCATGGAGCGGCACGAACAGAACTGGCAGTGCGCGAAGGGATTTCTGGCAGCAGCCGGCGTGGCGCTGGCAGTGCTGCAGTTTGCGGTGGAGGCATGGTTCCGGAAGTAGGGTGGCATTCCTTGATGTGCTGCCCCGTATAATCGGCGCATGAGCGAGAAGCCGCTGGTGGGCGTGGTGATGGGCTCCAAGAACGATTACGAGGTACTTTCGGCGGCGGTGGAAATCTTGCGCATGCTCGAGATTCCGTATGAAGCCAGGATTGTGAGCGCGCATCGCACGCCGGACTGGCTCTTCGAGTACGCGGAGACGGCGAAGGAGCGCGGGCTGCGCGCGATTATTGCGGGTGCAGGCGGCGCGGCGCACCTGCCAGGGATGCTGGCAGCGAAGACGCTGGTTCCTGTGCTGGGCGTGCCTGTGCCGGCGACGGCGCTGAATGGAATGGACTCGCTGCTTTCGATTGTGCAGATGCCGAAGGGCGTACCGGTGGGAACGCTCGCGATCGGCAAGCCGGGCGCTGCCAATGCGGCTCTGCTCGCAGCAGAGATGCTGGCGACCACTGACGAAGCTCTCTACAGCCGTTTGATGACGTGGCGCAAGGCGCGCACCGATGAGGTGCTTGCGCAGACCCTGGAGCAGGAGTCGCGCGATTGACGTTCCTGGAACGTTCTTCCCAAGTAGTACAACCGGGCGCACTGCTCGCGATCCTCGGCGGCGGACAGCTGGGCCGCATGACGGCGATGGCCGCACGCACCATGGGCTATCGCGTGCGCGTGATGGATCCCGAGGAGAAGTGTCCGGCGAGTTTCGTCGTGGACGAGACGATTGTGGGCCGCTGGGACGATGCCGATGCAGCACGCCGGCTGGCGACAGGCGCCGATGTCGTCACACTCGAGATCGAACAGATCGGCGTGGATGCGTTGCAGAATGTCGCTGCAATTGCGCCGCTACGGCCGGGGGTTGAGCCCGTGCGGATTATCCAGAACAAGACGCTGCAGAAGACATGGCTGGCACAGAACGGGTTTCCTGTCGGTGCGTTTCGCGTGGCTACGAGTGAAGCGGAGCTGCGCGATGCGGTGATCGCGCTGGGCGGCAATGTGTTTGTCAAGATCGGACGTGGCGGATATGACGGCCGAGGGCAGGCGCGCGTCAGAGCCGGCTCGGCGCCGGATCTTGGACAGGTGTGGCGCGAATTGGGCGAGCGGCCCTGTGTGGTGGAGCAGGCGCTGGAGCTGGAGTGCGAGATCAGCGTGATGGCGGCGCGCAACGCCCGCGGAGAGGTTGTTAGCTACCCCGCGGCGCGCAATCATCACGAGAATCAGATTCTCACGTGGAGCGTCCTTCCGGCGGAGCTTTCTTCGCGTCTCGAACTGCACGCGGAGGCGCTGGCCGAGGCCATGATTGCCAAACTCGGCATCGAAGGCCTGCTGTGCGCCGAGCTGTTTGTCACTACATCGGGTGAGCTGCTGGTGAACGAACTAGCTCCGCGGCCTCACAACAGCTATCACCAGAGCGAACGCGGCTGCGTGACAAGTCAGTTTGAGCAGCTGGTGCGCACGGCCTGCAGCTTGCCCCTTGGGGACACGAGCCTGATCACGCCGTGCGCCATCGCAAACCTGCTGGGCGATGTATGGATCGATCGCGAAGACGAGCCCAATTTTGCTGCGGCGCTGGCAGTGCCCGGTGTGCGGCTGCACCTCTACGAAAAGCACACACCACGCAAAGGACGGAAGATGGGGCATCTCTCGTCGGTGGGCGCGACAGCCCATGAAGCGCTCGATCGCGTGTTGGAGGCGAGGAAGCTGCTCTCCTGAACAATTCGCATCTCATTTCCGTATATTCCTGCTCAGATACACTCCAAGCCGGGAGAACTTTCTGTGCATGACCGCGCCGTAGAGATAGCCGCTACCCCTTCAAGCCGCGCCGCCAAGCAATGGCTGCTGGGCTCCGGACTTGCCGTCGCCGTCATCGCGCTTATCAAGCTCGCTGTGCTTCTCTATGCCGGACGCAGCTACGGCTACTTTGTCGACGAGCTCTATTATCTCGAATGCGCGCGGCACCTCGATTGGGGCTATGTCGATCAGCCGCCTTTGATCGCCGGGGTGACCTGGCTGATCCGTGCGACTCTAGGTGATTCGCTCTCAGCCATTCGGTTGCTGCCGGCATTCTGCGGAGGGGCGATGGTGATACTGACCGGCCTGCTGACACGCGAACTGGGCGGCGGACACTTTGCGCAGACGTTTGCGACACTCTGCGTCCTGCTTGCTCCCGGGCTGCTGGGTGTCGATCACTTTCTCAGCATGAACTGCATGGAGCCGCTCTTCTGGATCGGCTGCGCATGGCTGATTGTGCGCATCGTCCGCACCGGAAACGAGCGCTTGTGGCTTTGGTTTGGCGTGCTCGCCGGTTTCGGTCTCGAGAACAAGTATTCGATGGGCATCTTCGGCTTTGGACTGGTTGCCGGTCTGCTGCTGACCCCGCAGCGCCGCCTGCTGGCGAGCAAGCGGTTCTGGATCGGCGGTGCGATCGCCTTCCTCATCTTTCTTCCCAACCTCCTCTGGAACATCCACTACCACTTCCCGTTTCTCGAGCTACAACAAAATATCCGCGAGAGCGGCCGCAATGTCGCACTCTCGCCGCTCCTTTTCTTCGGCCAGGAGATCGAGGCGATGCTGCACTTCAGCCTCGCCATCTGGCTGGGCGGGCTCTGGTTCTTCTTTTTTCGGCGCGAAGGCCGTCCGTTCCGCTTTCTCGGCTGGGCGTGGATTGTTACTGCGCTGGTCATCCTGACGATGAGTCCGCGCATCTACTATCTCTTTCCGGCGTTTCCCGTGCTCTTCGCCGGTGGTGCGGTGCTATGGGAGAAATGGATCGGTCGGCCGGGCCTAGCCTGGCTGCGTTGGGGATGGTGCGCGTCTATGGTCCTACTGGGCGCGCTCCTGGCCCCGCTGGCGATTCCGTTGTTATCGCCCGAAACCTACGTTCGCTACACAACCGCATTGCACCTTAAGCAGCCGGCCATCGAGAATCACAAGCTGGGCCCGTTGCCGCAGTTGTTTGCCGACCAGTTCGGCTGGCCCGAGATGGCCGAAGAGGTCGCTCGCGTCTACAACAGTCTGCCTCCTGAAATTCGCGTGCGCACCGCGATCTTCGCCCAGAGCTACGGGCAGGCCGGCGCGGTTGACCTGTTTGGCCCGCGCTACGGCTTGCCGCAGGCACTCAGCGGGCATCAAAGCTACTTTTTGTGGGGGCCGCGCGGGTATACAGGCGAGAGCATGATTGTGATGGGCGACCGGCGCGCGCGCCTGGAACAGCTCTTCACCTCAGTGGAGTGGAAGGCGCACGTGAGCAACCCATACTCCATGCCCTACAACCATATCGATATCTACTATTGCCGCGGACTGAAGATGCCGCTCGCCGAGCTGTGGCCGAAGGTGAAGAACTGGGATTAGATCCAGGTATCGTTCGGCGCGGTTCGTTCGCCGCCCTCGCTGCCGGTGTTCTTCACGCCCCGCGGCTCGATGATCATGAGCTTGACTTCGCGCTCAGCGCAGGGCTTGTGCTCTACGCCCTTGGGCACAACGAACATCTCGCCGGGCCCGATGTGCACCGCGCCGTCGCGAAAATCAATGCGCAGGTTGCCCTCGATCACGAAGAAGGTCTCGTCGGTGTCTTTGTGGTCGTGCCAGACAAAGTCGCCCTGGAGCCTCGAGATCTTGAACTGGTAGTCGTTCATCTCTGCAATGACCTTGGGCTGCCACCGCTCGGTAAAAAGAGAGAACTTCCTGGCGAGACTGACGCGGCGTAGGGCATGGCGTGAACCTCTCAGGGGTGGTTTGTTCCGGAGCAATTTGCTGAGCTATTCGGCCAGCGCCTTCTCCCACCGCTTGGGTCTGCGATTAGCCTGCAGAACCTTCTTGCGCAGGCGCAGCGACTTGGGCGTGACCTCGACCAGCTCGTCATCGGCGATGAACTCGATGGCTTGCTCGAGGTTCAGCGTCTTGTAGGGAACCAGGCGAATCGCTTCGTCAGCCGTCGACGCGCGCATGTTGGTCATCTTCTTTTCGCGCACCACGTTCACATCGAGATCGT
>CAZPEZ010000092.1:0-17173 GCA_964585715.1 uncultured Occallatibacter sp. | reverse complement strand
TTACGTCGCGTCATCTTGGGGATCCGGGGCAGGCAAGATTACCGAATCATAGCACTCAGCTTGAAGAGGAGCACGTCCCTGCCGCAGGGCCAAAATCAGGGTTGTTTTGTCCTGTGGAAAACCCTCTCATCGAAGCGGCCATTTCATCGAATTGGGAACCAAAGCCTTGAATCCCGCCCAGGTTCTAGGGTGATGAAGAAGAATGCGCGCGATCCGGGCGGATGGGCGCGAGAAGGCCCGATCCGTCGATAAACAAAGGAGAATTCGGCCTCAGGGGGGTGTTCTTTGGCCTCGGCTCCGGCGGACGGTCATCATGATCTTCAACAGGCTCTCCAACTTTCGATTGACAAAAATACTACGAATCAACTACGCTTCGGCGCACGCTAATGAAACCGTTTACATTGGCGGTCTACAGAGGCGACTTCGACACCCAACTTAGGGAAAAAGCGAAGCAAGTAACGATGAAAGTGGAGGTATCTGGTATGGGCCGTGCGCGTGAAACCTCGAAGTTCTGGAGTGTGCTTGGCTACGCAACTTTGACCTGTCTGTGTTTCCTCCTGCTCCAGCGGCAATATGCGTTCGCCCAGGTCGATGAAGGCGCGATTGCCGGGACTGTGCAGGATACAACCGGGGCAGTTGTGCCCGGCGCGAAGCTGACCCTGCTCAACACCGACCAGGGAATCACTCTCGAGGCGAAATCAGACAACGGCGGTTTCTACTCATTCAACCCGGTCAGGATCGGCCACTATTCCCTGACGGTGACGGCGCAGGGGTTCGCGAAAACCACGCAAACGAACTTGACTGTAAACGTTGCACAACGGCTTGAAATCAACGTCCAGTTGAAGCTTGGCGCGGCGACCGAAACAGTGCAAGTCAGTACGGCGCCTCCGTTGATGCAGACGGAAGAAGCGTCGGTCGGCCAGGTGATAGGCCAACAGGAAGTGAATTCTCTGCCACTGAATGGCCGAAACTTCACGTTCCTCGCGCAGCTCGGCGCCGGCATGCAGACGCCCCAGGCTGATACGCGCGGCAACGCGGCATCGGGCGCGTTCTCGGCCAACGGACTGCGTCCTGCGCAGAACAACTACCTGCTCGACGGCATCGACAACAACTCGAACGCAGTCGACTTCCTGAACGGAACCAACTTCGTGATTCTGCCTCCGGTGGACGCGATTCAGGAGTTCAAAGTTCAGACCGCTGACTTCAGCGCAGAGCTGGGCCGTGCGGCGGGCGCCGTGATGAATGCGACGATCAAGTCTGGAACAAACAGCATTCACGGAGCAGCGTGGGAGTTCTTCCGCAACGACAAGCTCGATGCGGCGGACTGGTTTGAAGACAACTCCACGACGCCGACCAAGGGCGAACTTCGCCTGAATCAGTTCGGCGCGATGATCGGGGGCCCGATCATCAAGAACAAGTTCTTCTTCTTCGGCGACTACGAAGGTAAGCGCCGCGTGCAGGGCACGTCGTCCACCAGCCAGGTTCCGACAAACCTGGAACGCAGCAGTGGCTTTACGAACCTCACCGATATCCTTTCGCAGCAATCCGGCGCTGCTAGGACCGATGCGTTGGGACGTTCGTTTCAGAGGGCCGTAATCCTCGATCCGGGGACCACGCGCTTTGTGGCAAACGGGGCCGTCGATCCGGTTTCCGGTCTAACGAATACTTCGGGTGCGGACGCTTACGTGCGCGATGCGTTTAGCTCTGTTTGCGGACCCGGAACCATGATCGTCAATACCTCGAATTGCTCTGACTTGAACATTCTTCCCGCGAACCGCGTCGATGCCGATGCAGCCAAGCTTTTGAGCCTCTATCCGGCTCCGAATGCGGGGATTGGCACGTACCAGGATAGCCCCGGACTGTACGAACACTCGAACACGTTCGACACGCGCGAAGACTTCAACCCGAACGAGAAAAACCAGATTTTCGCGCGTTTCAGTTATGCGGACGATCCGCAGTTCATTCCGGGTCCCTTTGCGGGTGTGGCGGACGGCGGCGCCTTCCAGCAGGGCCTCCAGACAGCGAAGTCCGCGCAGATGGTAGCGGCCTACACCTATGTGTTCAACCCGAACACGATTAACCAGGCGCGCGCCGGATTTGCGCATCTGCACACGACGCGCTACGGACCAGTCGGCAGCCAGATGGGCATCCCGGGACAGTATGGGATCGCGGACATCCCGCAGGTGGCGGAAAACGGCGGTTTGCCGAACTTCTATATCAGCAACCTGACCAATCTGGGCAGCAACAACTTCCTGCCTTCGGACGAGGTCAGCGCCACACTCCAGGTCACCGACGACTTCACGCGGATTTACGGCAAGCACAGCTTCAAGATGGGTTTCGAGTATCAGCACGTGAAGTTCTCGACCCTGCAGCCGGCGTGGTCGCGCGGCGCGTGGGACTACACAAGCAATTTCACTGATATTCCGAACCAGGGCGGCACCAACGGGGGCATGGCGCAGATGCTGTTGCCGCCCGTTGCGGCTCCGGCAACCATCGCCGGCAAGGCGAACCCGAACGGCTTCAGCTATTCGGGCGGCGCTGACAACGTGTATGCCTCCAACATCAACAAAACCTACGACGAGAAGATGTACTTTGCTGGGTACTTCCAGGACGACTGGAAAGTCAACCCGAAGCTGACCCTCAACCTTGGCCTGCGTTGGGATTTGTTTGGCCCGATCAACGAGCAAAACGGTGGCCAGGCGAACTTCGTCCCGGATCCTGTACCGGCGAAGGGCATAGGTGCGCCGACGTTCATTGTTCCGGCAAGCGGAAAGGATAATCGAGCACTCTCGACGACCTCGACGTGTTCGGGGGTGGGGTGCGCCGGCTTCGTCGATCTACTCGCGCAAGACGGGATCACGCTGGACGAAACCGATCGCTACGGTCAGGGGCTTCTCAAGACGCAGACGACCAACTTTGCTCCGCGTATCGGCGCCGCATATGAGATCAGCCACAAGTTAGTCGCCCGTGGCGGGTTCGGCCTGTTCTACAACTCGTTCGAGAACCAGGGTTACGGCCCGAACATCGGCGAGAACTATCCGTTTGTGTTCAACCTCAACTACGGCATTCATGCCAACCCGGCTGGACGCAGCATCGACTCCCAAGTAGCTCCGGCCAGCTACAACACACCGTTCGCGGGTTGCACGACGGCGGGTCCGGGTGGGACGGCATCGCTCGAATCCGGCTTCTCTTGCATCCCGCTTACACCCACTGCAGTGAATGCTTTGGGCCTCGGTCTGCAAGGCCTGCAGTTCGACTATGGAACTCCGAAGACGTATAGTGCGAACGGGACGCTGCAGTATTCGGTCACGCATACGCTCTCGGCAACGGCGTCGTATGTGTACACCCATGGCGCGAATCTGCAGGGAGGCGTCGGCTATCAGAACGTGACGCAGATCCTGCCTGCCGGTGTCAGCACTGGGAAGGGTTGCCCCTACGCGACCTTTGCTGAGAACAGCTGTGTTCCGTTTGTCGACTTCGGCGGCGGCAGTTACCAGGCGACCTATGGCGTGAGCTCGTATCACGGCCTGCAAACCAAGCTGGAACAGCAGTATTCCAATGGCATCACCTGGTTGCTGACCTACACTTGGGCAAAGGCCTTGTCTGACGCGGGCGATCTGTTGAACGGAGGCAGCACGGGCGGTCTTCGCGCATACAATGTTCCAGGACTTGGGCCACATTTCTACTACGCGCGCGCCGACTTCCACCTCCGGAACGTGATCCACTTCAGCGGCGGATATGAACTGCCGTTCGGCAAAGGCAAGATGTACATGAACCAGGGTGGCGTGGCCAACGCGATCCTGGGTGGGTGGGCGACTAACTGGATCGTCACGCTGCAGGGCGGCCAACCCATCAACTTCACGTGCCACTCATCAACCACCTCCGGAGCGGGGCAGTGCAACGACATTCTCCTGCCGGGTGCGTCTCCGAAACTTGGGGTGAAGGTCACGACCCAGGGCGGGTACCACGGGCCGTTCTGGATTGGAAACCCGGCGGCATTTTCTCAGGGCTGCCAGCTGGGCGCCGGGCTCACTCCAATCGCCGGTTCGGTACAGAACTGCGTGGCCTTGAATGGCGCAGCGGCTCTGGGCAGCACGCCGGGCCAGGTCTCCGGACCGGGCTTCCACCGATTCGACTTCTCGCTGTTCAAGAACTTCCAGATCAACGAGCGGTTCTCGCTACAGTTCCGGTCGGAGTTCTTCAACATCCTGAACCATCCGAACTTCAACGCACCAAACTTCGGAGGCAACGGAGTGAACTCGGTTGGCGGCTCGGGCGACTACACGAGTTCGACCTTTGGAGCGATCGGGTCGACCCGTGATGCTCCATTCGATCCACGGCAAATCCAATTTGCCATGAAGGTCTACTACTGAGTTAAACTGCTTGCACCCCGGAAGGCCGTCGCAAGAAGGCGGTCTTCCGGGGTGTTCTTCTGTGCGGACACTGTACAAAGGCCGCAATCGAGGAGGCGGTAGGTGAGCAAGAGACCTCGGCAATGGATGACCCCCCTCCTTCTGCTTGGGTTTTTTGCCTCTCTTCTGCCTGCCGAGGAACCCACCGCACAAGATCTGGATCGGATCTACCAGACAGCAGCTGCTGACTACGATGCGGGCCGCTACGCGCACGCAGCCGATGAACTGGAACGCGTCCTTCCCTACGCCACCCGCAGCTACGAGGTGCACGAGTTGCTGGGCATGGTCTACGCATCGCTCGCGGAGAACGCCAAAGCCGAACCCGAGCTCAAGCTCGCCGTCCAATTGAACCCCAGCTCTGCCACAACGAGAATCAACTTCGGGACCATTCTTCTGCACTCTGGCAAGGCATCGCTGGCGGGCGAGCAATTTCGCAAAGCGCAGCAGCTTGAGCCCCGCGACTACGATGCCAACCACAACCTTGCCGAGTTTCTGGTCGGGACTGGCAAGGTGGCTGAAGCGCGGCCGTTTTTGCTGACCGCGCAGGAGGCTCGTCCTGATTCGTACGACAACGGATACGATCTGGCGATGGCCGACTTCCAGCTTGGACAACTGGAGGAAGCACGGCGGACGGCGACGGCAATTGCGCAAAAGCAGAACACTGGCGAAGTACACAATCTGCTCGCTGAGATTGACGAGAAGGGAGGGAAGTTTGTCGACGCTGCGAACGAGTACGAGACGGCAGCTCATCTCGATCCGAGCGAGGACAATCTGTTCGATTGGGGAAGCGAGATGCTTCTCCACCGGACCTACGAACCGGCGATCGCGATTTTTCAAGAGGCGACAGCAAAATATCCGAAATCGCCGCGGCTGTTCATTGGCTACGGATTGGCGTTGTACTCGCGCGGAAAGTACGACGACGCGGTGCAGGCGCTATTGAAGGCCGCAGATCTGAACCCGAGTGATGCGCGCGCCTACGTGTTCTTGTCGAAGGCCTATGATAGTTCTCCAAAGCAGGCGGATGAGGTAATACAGGCGTTTCGGCGCTTTGCCGAGCTTCGGCCGAGCGATGCTCGAGCCGAATACTACCTGGCAATCTGCCTGTGGAAGGGGAATCGTGCCGAGGGGTCGACGCACGACTTGCAGGCTGTGGAGTCGCTGCTGCAGAAATCGATCGCACTGGATGGGGCGATTCCCGAGCCGCACGTGCAACTCGGCGATTTGTATTCGGGACAGCATGAATACGAGAAGGCGATTCCGGAGTATGCGCGCGCCCTTGCCCTAAATCCGAATCTTTCGGATGCGCACTACCGGCTAGGAACAGATTACGTGCACGTGGGCAAGAAAGACGAAGCGCAGCAGGAGTTCGCTATCTATCAGAAACTGCGTGCAGAACACCTTGCCGAAGTGGACAGGGAGCGCGCCGAGGTGCAGCAGTTTGTGTATTCCGAGAAGGGCAATGGGGCGGCGAGGCAATAAGGCACGAAATTGTGGGATTGAGTTGAGTCGATGATGCAGGCGTTCAAGAACGGGGTACTTTCCGAAGGTGCATTCTCGGCCCGCGAGATTGCGTCGGGGCTGAGTCGGAGCCGCCGCGACTTTCTGCGCGGAGCGTTGGGGATGGCGCTGGGCACTGCCCTGGTGAGTGCGAGCCCATTTGTGCGTGCCGAATCGGCAAGGAAGAGGCGCAAAGTCATCGTAATCACGTTTGGTGGCGGAGCGCGCGACCAGGAGACGTTCGCCCCCGAAGGCCAGGAGAACATTCCACATCTGATCAGTGAGCTGGCGCCGCAGTCGAGCTTCTTTACCCATGTGACGAACCAGGGGATTCTGGGACACTATGTTGCAACGGCCAGCCTGACTACCGGCGTGTATGAGACACTGAATAACTTTTCGGCGGTGCCTCCGGACCATCCGACGGTCTTCGAGTACTTCCGCAAAGATCTGCGTCGGCCTGCTTCGGACGCATGGGTAGTCGCGCCGAGCAACGGGTTCAATCGGATCGGAGAGAGCAATTCGCGCTTTTATGGGCCGGGCACGGGCGCAGCGGTGATCTTGCCCAAGCATTTGTTGAGTGCGACCAAGCCGGGAGCGTTGAACGATTTGGATCATCTGCTGCGGGACAACTACGAGAATCCGATGTACACGCCGCAGCTGGCGGGAAATGAGTTCGAGATCCAGCAGCTTGAAATGATTCTCCGGCTGTCGGTCGAGGACTTTGTGGCGCACGCGCGCACGCTTTCGAGTCCCGACGAGCTTTCGGTCTATATCGCCAAGCGCCTAATGCAGCAGGAGTCGCCTAGCCTGCTGTGGATCACGATGCACGATATTGACGTGGCGCATTCGGGCGCTTACTCGCTCTATATAGATGGAATCCGGCGGACCGACCGGCTCTGCGCAGAGCTCTGGAATACCGTGCAGAACGAGCCGGACTACGCGGGAAATACGACGATGTTCATTTTGCCGGACTTCGGTCGCGATTCCGACTACGACGCAGGCGGGAATGGATTCCAACACCACCGCACCGGCGACGCCGCGAGCCGAACGACGTGGATGATGGCTTTGGGCGCGGGCGTACGGCAGGGCGTGGTCTACGACGAGCCGATGCAGTCGATCGATCTTGTGCCGAGCCTCGGAGCGATGCTCGGCTTTACGGCCGCGCAATCTCAGGGCAAGCCGGTGAAGGAGTTTCTGTAACTGCGATGCAGCCGCGCGACCTCAAATCCGAACAATTCTCCGGCTACCCGCCGGAGGCTCGCCAGTTGGTTGCCGATCATCTCGACGCCTTGCGGGAGCTTCCCTTGAGCTTTGTTCCGGGCTTACTGCGCGAAGCGATCGAATACGATTTCAAGTTCCCAGTGGAACGCGGAGCGATTGAGAGGGAGCTGAAGACGCTGAGCGAGCTTTCGCCGGAGCAGAGGCGGGAATGGTTTCAGAGCTTCAATGAGTTCTCGCTATCGCCGCAGTTGGAGCGCTTCGATTGGGTCAATCTGCCGGCACAGTTCACTGAACAGCTCTCGGCCTATTTGTGGAGCACGCATCAACTCGACGCCTACCGTCACACAGCATCTGCGTATGGTGTACGCATCCAGTCGAGCGTTGTGCCTGAGCCCCTGCCGATGCCGAGGTTGGGCATTGCTGTGATTGGCCAGGGAGTGACGACCTACGACAGGGCACTGTTCATGAATTTACGCAAGCGTGGGACGCACTTCAATCAAGTGAAGCCAGAGAACGGACTGGAGATGCTGTTGGCTGCCATAGCCGCTCGCGCGCAGAAGTACCCGCAGCCCTACCGCCATTGGTATGTAGACGGCGGGAAGGAGGCGGAGCACAGTGCCGCCCTCACTTGCGTCTCGTACGGAGCGATGGAGCGGGTACGCGAAGCCCTGCTGAAGAATATGCAGGCGCAGATTCAGCAGCCGGGCATGGGGCCCGAGGAGCTACGTACACATCTGGCGCGGCTGACGCCGTCCGATCTGGGCATGAAGGACGCGGCCGATCAGGTACTGAGCCGTTTCCAACTGAAGGTTTTGACTGAAGGATCTGGTACTCAAATCTTCAGTACCAGCTTTGCGCAGTGGACGGCGCGCGAGGCTCTGCGGCGAGCTGAACCGTTGACGCTGATGGTACGGTTTGCGCCACGGCAACGGCAGCGACCGATGAACGAACTTCTCTCCGACACGCGCTCCGGTGTCGAGGTAGATCCAGTCGGGTCACTGGTGGACGCGGACATGGCGGCTTACTACCACTGGATCAATCAGCAACGGCTGGCAGGTTATGACCGGTCCGCTTTTCTCGTCTGGTTTGAGGGCCAGAGCGAAGCGCTGGCGATTGGTCCGACGTTGCCGCGGGGGACGTCGTCGAGTTCCGAGGTCGATTTGAGCCACCTGCTCGCGCTGACGTTGGGTTGAGCAGTGTGGGCGCGGTCACCGAGAGGAAGCCTTTTGCGCGCCTATCATGTGCTCGAAACTCCCGCTTTGCGCCCGGGTCGCGCGACTCTCAGGGAGCTTTCTTGAGGATGGGTTCGAGATGGAGATAAGTGATCTGATCGGCACCGCCGTCGATTACATGGGCGTGGGCGATGAGGATGGGGCCATCGATTCTACCAAGCGCGCATTTCTTCGCGGGGCCGGATTGATGATCGCGAATCTGTTGCTTCCCCAGTTGGGAGCGGCGGCTGGGGAAACCGGCAAGCGCGCAGATGCAGGGCAGAAGGTTGTGCTGGTCATCGTCGGGGGCGTGCGACGCGCAGAGACGTTTGCGCGCGAAGGTCTCGAGAACATCCCCCATCTTGTTCAGCTGTTTCCAAAGTCGCTGTTCTATGCCCACGCCCGCAACGAAGGCGTGACGGCGCACTTCAACGCGATTTCGAGCATTTTGACGGGCAACTGGCAGCGCGTCGATGACTGGGGCAAGCTTGCACCGACGACACCGACCCTCTTCGAGCAGTTCCGCAAGAGCCTGCATGTCGATCGCAGAGACACGTGGGTTGTTGCGAGCAACAAGGCGCTCACCAGCCTGATTGGAGCGAGTTCGGATGCGAGTTTCGGCCCAGCGTATGGAGCCAACGTGGTCTTTCCCAAGCAGCTAATGCTGCAGGCTATCGAGGATGCGCTGCGCGCCGGGAGGACGGGGAACCTGGCGGACCGCAGCAAGGTGGAGGCCGAGCTCGAGCGAGCTCTGGAAGGCAGCAACTACGAGGGATTGGGCTGGAACGTTTTCGATGCAGCCGAGCATCTGGACGCGGATGCGCAAGCAAGCATTCGCGAGGCGATTGCCAACTTTGTGCGCAGCGGCGGCCCAACTTCGGGCGACGAGCTTACATTCTTTGTTACGCGCGAGATCATGCGTAAGTTTGCACCCAAGGTCCTGGTGACGGTCTTCTCAGATGTGGAAGCAGCGCACTTCGGCTCGTATTCCCTGCATGTTGCCGGCATCCAGACGGCGGATCGCCTCGCGCATCAACTATGGCAGGAGGTAGAAACTAATCCCGAGTACAAGGGACGAACGACGATGTGCATCTTGCCGGAGTTCGGACGGGACCCAGATGGCTCGTCGACGAATGGCTTTTTTAACCATCGGGCCAACGACGACTCGACGCGGGATACATGGATGATGGCTTTGGGATCGGCTGTGTCCTCACCGCAGGTCATTGAGCGACCAATTCGTCACGTCGATGTGTGCCCGACGCTGACCACGCTGCTCGGGTGCAAGCCGCTGGAGATGCAGGGGACCCAGCTCGGCGAGCTGCAGGCATAAGGACGTAAGAAGGAAGGCATGAACGACGCAGGGGTTCTACCGCTGGATCTTCGCGAGGCGCTGGATGCAGGTGTGCTGCAGAGACTGCCGTTGACCTTTCTGCCTTTTGTGAACCAACAGCTGCGTCAATGGGAGTTTCTGTTTGGCAATGAGAAGCAGTCGGTTCAGCGGCTTTTGCTCTATGTCCACCGGCTCAGTCCCGCTGAGTCGGCCGCACTGTTCCGAGACATAGCGCGGATCGAGGAGAAGATGGGTGTGAAGCGCTGGCACCTGTCAACCAGCGAGCAGACAATTCAGAACTCGTCGGAGCTGGCACGGTCGCCGTATTTCCAACAGTGGCGCCAAGCTGTACAGGGAGTCTTCGACGCGGCGGATCGCGATGCTCTGAGCACGGCGCATCGGGAGGGCCATCGGTTGATCCTGCTTGATCTTCCAGCGGCGCTGCCGCTGCAGCGCGAGACGACCTGGCGGCGATGGCAGGGGATTGGTAAGGCGGTCGATCTCGATGTTTCGTCGCAGGAAAGCCTGCGTGGGGCAATCGAGCTTCTCGTCAACGGTGCGGAGAACCACCCCGGAGTTCTGCAGTCGCCGGCTGGCCCGGCCGAGGCCGCGCCCGGATATGTGTGGGTACTCGATGCGGGCAGCGACCTGGCGGATTCGATGGTGCCGTCACAACCTGCAGCCAACGTTCTTCTGAGCTATCCGCGGCTGAACGCGTTTCGCGAGAACTTTTCGCACGCCATGAACTCAATGCGCAAGGATCTTTCCGACGCAGACGCAGTTTTCGACCATCTGCGGAAGATCGACGTAACGCCGTGGTGCCCGGCGGAGATTGCAGAAGACGCAGCCACGCGAGAGTTTGTGCGAGCGTTGTATTTGTCCGGCAACGGGGCGGTGATCTTCAGCAACTCGTTTGTGCAGTGGGGCGCCTCTGAGGCGTTTCGCCGGGCACGTCCGCGGGTGTTGGCAGCACGCTTTGGAGTACGGGCCAAGCCCAAGGCGTTTACCGGCGTCGCGGTATTTGATAACCCTGACGAAGTGAACCCGGCGCCTTCGATTGACGATTTGCCGGGGAGCGCAAAGGACGCGGAGATGCTGGCCTGGTATGTGTGGCTCTCTGCGGCTCGGTATGTCGAGTACCAAAGCTCGACAGTTTGCCTCTGTCTGGCGGAGAGCATAGCGCAGGTATACGTGATTGCTCCCAGTGAGTTCGAATTGCAGGCGGAGAACGGCGCTGTTTCTCTGGATCGTTTGCAGGAAGCGTTGAACAAGTGGGTCGCATAGATCCCAAAAAAGAATTGGAGAGAAGAACTCGATGAAGCGGCGTGATTTTTTGAAAACTGCAGGAGCTGCGGCCTTGGCTACCGCGACATTACCGGATTCCCAGCTGCTGGGGGAAGACCAGATTGCCGCGGGAAGAGTGTTTCTCCCGATGAACCGCAACTGGCGCTATCATCCGGCAAAGGTTGAGGGCGCGGAGCTGCTGAGTTTTGACGACGCGGGTTTCGAGCGGGTAGTGATTCCCCACACGAACGTGGAGTTGCCGTGGCACAACTTCGACGATAAGGCCTACGAGTTTATCTCGACCTACAGACGGCGATTCAAGCTGCCGGAAGGCACGGAAGGAAAACGCGTCTTCGTCGATTTCGAAGGCGCGATGACAGCGTCGACCGTCTGGATCAACGGCGTTCGCCTGGGTGAGTACAAGGGCGGGTACACACCATTTTCGTTTGAGCTGACGCCGCATCTGCATCGCGACGGTGAAAACGTTTTACTGCTTCAGCTGGACTCGACTGAGCGCGCAGATATCCCGCCGTTTGGCTACGAGATTGACTACATGACGTTTGGCGGGCTTTATCGCGAGGTGTCGCTGCGCGTGGTCCCCAGCGTCTATCTCGACAACGTCTTTGCCCAGTGCAAAGACGTGCTCGGCAACAGTCCATCGCTCGAGGTGAGCTGCTTTGTGGCGGGCGATACAGCGCAGAAGAAAGGCCTGGCGGTGGAAGTCGAGCTGCGCGATGGTGATCAGACCATCGCCAAGGCACGCCGTGCGATCGACACCGCCGGCACGGTTGCGGGAAAGGCGTCGGACACGCTCGATCCAAATACGGGCGCGGCGGCCTATTCGAGCACGGAGACCATGAAGGATCCGGCTCGGCACCTGGTGTCGCTTACGCAGCTTGGAGGCGTGAAGCTGTGGAGCCTCAACCAGCCCCATCTCTACACGGTGCAAGCACGGTTGCTGCAAGCGGATCGCGTAATCGACGAGGACATGCGCCGGATCGGATTCCGCGAGGCATCTTTCACCGACCACGGGTTCTCGCTGAACGGCAAGATCATCAAGCTGCGCGGGCTCGACCGGCACCAGACATTTCCGTTTGTTGGACAGGCGATGGCCGGTCGCGCGCAACGCAAGGACGCCGACATTCTGCGCAAGAATCTGCACTGCAATATTGTGCGTACATCGCACTATCCGCAGTCGCGGCATTTTCTGGATCGGTGCGACGAGATTGGCCTGCTGGTGCTGGAGGAGATTCCCGGCTGGCAGCACATCGGCGATGAGAAATGGAAGGTGGTGGCGATGGACAATGTCGGGCGCATGATTCGCCGTGACTGGAACCATCCTTCCATCGTTTTGTGGGGCGTTCGCATCAACGAGTCGCTGGACGATCACGATTTCTACACGCGCACCAATGCATTTGCTCATGCGTTGGACGATTCGAGACAGACGGGCGGGATCCGCTACTTCCAGGAGTCAGAGTTTCTGGAGGATGTGTTCACGATGAACGATTTCGGCTTTCCGCTGAAACCGCCGTGTCATCCGCGCTATCTCAACACAGAGTTCGTCGGGCACACCTTTCCTACCAAAACGACCGACGACGACGAGCGGCAGCGCGAGCACACGTTGCGCCACGCGCGCATCCACAATCAGCTGGCCTCTGACCCGCTGTACGCTGGTGGGATCGGCTGGTGCGCCTTCGACTACAACACACATGCGAACTTCGGGTCGGGCGACCGTATCTGCTATCACGGCGTAACCGACATCTTTCGCGAGCCGAAGCCTGCGGCCGGCTTCTACAAATCGCAGTGCGATCCGAGCGAGGAGGTTGTGCTGGAGCCGGCTTTCCACTGGGCGCGCGGCGACGAGTCGGTGGGATTCACGAAGGCGGTCTTTTGCTCGAACTGCGATCATCTTCAGATTTACGGGCGCGCGGATTGCATTGAGACGAATCCGTGGGTGCTTCTGACCGAACTCGATCCGGACCGCAAGGAATTCGAGCATCTGAAGTATGCGCCGTTCGTGCTGGACCTGAGCACTTTGGATCTGAAGAAGCTGGGCGCGGGGTGGGGCGATTTGCGCGCAGACGGATTCATCGCGGGCAAACAGGTGATCTCGAAGACGCTCTCGGGCAAAGGGGTCGATGCGAAGTTTGCGCTGGCACCCGACGATGTGGAACTGCTGGCCGATGGCGCCGACACGACGCGCGTGGTGATGCGGGTGATGGATGAGTCCGGAGAGGTGCGGACGTATGCCAACGATCCGATTTCATTCACGATGGAAGGGCCGGGACGGCTGATCGGAGACAATCCGTTCGCGCTGATTGGAGGAACGGGCGCGGTGTGGGTTCGTGCCGGCGAGGAGGCAGGCAAGGTGCGGCTCACGGCAAAGCACCCACGGCTCGGAACACAGACGGTGGAGATCGCCGTATCCGCGGCGGAGAAGGAAGCAGTGTAGGCTGTTCCCCGTAGCGAGGGAAACGGCATTCGTCACGAATGATCGAGCGGTTTGATCTTTCGGCTTACGCAATGGCTGGCGTCTATTCGGCATCCTTAACACAGCGAAAGCCGATCGCACCGGAACGATCATAGCTCGGCGCCATCAGGAGCAGCTTGCCGTGTTCGCTGTTCCTGTAGGCCTGTGGGAAGTACCAGATCGAGCCTTGAGGCTGGTAGTGGCTTCCTCCGCGCACGATGGCAGCGCGGGTGTGTTCGTCGACGAACTCGTCGGTCCACTGCCAGACGTTCCCCACCATATCCATGACCCCGAAGGGACTCGCGCCTTTGGGGTGCGCGTCCACATCGGCGGCAGCGAGCATGAGGCGTCCCTTGTCTGGCAGCGGCGCCACTCCGTCACATACAACCGATCCGGCTGCAGGTACAGCTGCGGTCCAGTCGCAATCGCCCCACGGATAGCGCCGACCGTCGTTTCCTTGTGCGGCGTATTGCCATTCCCATTCGTGCGGCAGCCGCTTGCCCGCCCACCGTGCGTAGGCGCGCGCGTCCTCGATGGAAACCCAGGTGACAGGCTTGTTGGCGGACCCCTCTGGATAGACGCCATCCTTCCAATCTTTCAGGAAGTTGAGATCGTCCTGCGGGTGATAGTGAGTGGAATCGAGGAACGTTTTGAATGCAGCCTTAGTCACAGGGAACTTGTCGATATAGAAAGGCTTGATCTCGGTTCTGTGTTCGTGAAAGCGGCGCGGGCTGTCTTCCCACGGGTATTGCACATCGACACCAATGTCGTTGCTGCCCTCGATCTCAATTCCCTGAACAACGAAGAGATAGTTAGCACCTTCGATGCGGATCATTCTCTCGGGCGCAGCGTGCGCGGGCGGAGTGGAAGGGATTGCGACGAGGGCCTGATTGGCCTTGTTCCACTCGCTGGAGTAACTCGAAAGCGGTCTCGCTGTCATCGTGCGCATCTCGGTGAGCAGATCTTTCGTTGTCGCCGACGGTTCTGTCGGAGTCGCAAAGATCGCGCCATACCCATGAGCCTCCATCGGAAGAGACAACACAGCGGAATCGCCATCCTTCTCCGGCGTGAGTTCAATGCCGTGGTAAACATCGAAGTAACGCAATCCAGGAGTGTAGGGGACGGTCATCTGGCGTCCGTCAACGTCGTACTCGTTGCGGTTCACGACGGTCCAAAGAGTTTCCTCTTTCCTGGGCCATCTGCTCGCAAAAACGCCGTACCTCTGCGTGGGATAGAAGGGTTCCCAATCCTGGCTGGTAAGAAAGGGAGCAAAAGCGCGTTCGATGGTTGCCACACGGCGCGTGGCCTCGCTATCCCGCAGTGTTATCCCGTTCCAGATACCCCAGATGTTCTCCCAACTCTCCCATCCTTCGCCGTTGAAGAATGCGAACTGAAGGTTGTCGAATTTGCTTCGGTTCCATCGATCGCAGACGTTGACCATGTGACGAGGCTCGAGCCAGCGGAAGCGGTCAACCTGGGGAACAAAGGGAAACCCGGAGTAATAGCCCCACGACATTACATCCCACGACAGCGCTTCGTCTGCCAGCCCGACTTCCGGTTCGAATGCGAGGGGGTGACCGATCTTCTCCGCAGCAAGAGAGAAAGCCAGCGGCACACCGTCCTGGGTATCGCCGTTCATACCGTCGGCATCGATCTCTTTCATGAGCTCTGCGACAGCATCGGGCCACGTCTTTCCGGGGTCGCGCGTTCCCTCGTCCCACATCATCATGGGAAAGAGGACTCGTACATCACGGCGATGAAAGTCCGCAACCATCTGGCGGACGCCTTCGACTCCGCCGGGCAACGAACGGACCATGTCCTGCTGATTACGATTGTCAATGCCCATGTTCGGATAGGTTGCCCAGATCAAGACGCTGTCAATTCCCCCATAGCGCGTCTCGAGGTCATCCAGATAGCGGTCAACCGTGTATTTGCCTTGCACCGGATCGTAGAGGTACCGATCATGGACCATCATCTGCGGCTGAATGAAGCTCGATTGGGTCCATTCCAGCGCGGGCTGGGTGTAACGCGCGTCATCATAGCCGATGCGGATGCGCCGCTCGGCGCGCCAGTGCGTGAGATCCGCCAACCACTCGCGATGAGCAAATGCCGTGCAGGGCAGGCTCGTCCCTTCCCAGGCGCCGCGGAGAGTCAGACACGGTGGCGACTTGAGAAGCTGGTCGGCCGACATATAAGGGGCGAAGTGCGAGTCCTGAGCGCGCCCGGGGAGCATGAGCGCTGCCATCATCGCCGCAGCGAAAACGATGGTTCGATCGATACCCGGATTCCTCTTCATTGCGTAATCTCCGGAGGGTTTGGGAGCGGCGCGTTGATGGTTTGATTAAATCAGTTGTAGCTTCGCCTAGCGAGCGCCGAAATACGGAGTGAGTAAATGTCGGTCTAAAGAGCGTGGAGGCAAGTCATGGACATGACGCCAACTGCAGATGGGAAGATCGCCCTCACATCGATCCTCCGATGATCTGCCTCAGTCGACACACCACTGAATTCATCTTGCGCAGCGTTGCAAGGCCAGTCTGACTTGAGTGCGATATTGGCTTTGGTGCCGGGAGGGGGGGTCGAACCTTAACCGGTGTTCGAAACGCGTAAGTTATTGATTCGACAATCGACAGAATCGCTCAAATCGCCACAACCGACATCTTCAGGCACAATCTGGGCACAAAGACAATTTGAATTAGGTTCTTGAGGCTACCGAATGACAGATCCTTGACTTAAGGAAATGGAGATGCTGCGAACTTGCGCACCCTCGATCTGGAGCCAGTGTCTGGAGAATTCGGCAAGGTTGGCAAGTAGACGCCTCTTTTCGCCGTGTAATTCGGCGAAGTTCCTCGCCAAATCTGAAAGCGCAGCCAACGTCCCGATGGTCGTCTGGCTTCACCGCTTCTGGAAACCCGGTCGTGGACAGAACGGTTGTCAGAAAAGATACTTGTGTCTCAGGCACCTGGGGTGAGGTTACCCAATCACATGAGGAGCGCTGCTTCCGATCAAAAGCCGCTGACGTCGACGACCGCCTGAACGAAGGCTCGCGGAGCTTCCTGCGGCAGGTTGTGACCAACGCCGCCGGTGATGAGGCGGTACTCATATTTGCCCGAGAACTTGTCGCGATAGGCCGAACTGGGTGCGTGGATTGCACCGTTGGCGTCGCCTTCCATGGTGATCGCGGGCACGGCGAGGGGAGAAAGTGTGGCCAGCCGTCTTTCCAGGTCGTCATATTTCCGCTCGCCGTCGGCCAGGCCAAGCCGCCAGCGATAGTCGTGCATCACGATGTCAACATGGTCGGGGTTGTTGAAGGACGCTGCTGTGCGGTCGTACGTGGCATCGTCGAAATTCCACTTTGGCGAAGCCTGGTGCCAGATGAACTTATTGAACTGGTCGAGGTATTTCGCATAGCCGGCCTTGCCGACTGGGGTGGCGAAATAGTACTGGTACCAGAACAGGAACGCGGGTTGGGGTGGCCACGGCACCTGGTTGCCTTCCGGGCTGCTGATCAGATAGCCGCTGACGGAAACGATCGCCTTGCAGCGCTCTGGCCAGAGTGTTGCCATCACGTCCACCGTGCGCGCGCCCCAGTCAAAGCCGGCGACAGTGGCTGTCTGGATCTTGAGCGCATCCATCAAAGCGATGATGTCGAGGGCGACGGCCGACTGCTGGGCGTTCCGAAACGTGTCAGCGGAAAGAAAGCGCGTCGTACCGTAGCCGCGCAGATAGGGAACGATTACCCTGTAGCCTG
>CAZPEZ010000091.1:0-17694 GCA_964585715.1 uncultured Occallatibacter sp. | reverse complement strand
CGCTGACCTGCGTCATGAGTTGGAAGACGCGCTCGGCGGCGCGAAAGTCGGGCATCGAGAGGGCGTGATCGCAACCCACTACGCCAACGAGCGTCACACCGTGAATGTCGTGTCCCTTGGCAATCATCTGTGTGCCGACGAGCAGATTGATTTCGCCTGAGTGGAGCCGCGCCAGGAGCCTTTCAAGGTCGTGCCTGCCACGCACCGTGTCGCGATCCATGCGGCCAATGCGCGCTCCGGGGAAGATTTCGCTGAGCCGCTCTTCGCCCTGCTGTGACCCGGCGCCGAGGTAGTACAAGTGTTCGCTGTCACATTTGGGGCAGCGCTGCGGCACAGTGCGCTTGTAGCCGCAGTAGTGGCACTCCAGACGCTGTCCAGCGCGTGCCAGGCCAAGCTCGTCCATAGCCGGCTTGTGATGCGTAAGAGCGATCGCGCAGTTCTGACACTCCAGCTTTTCTCCACATGCTCTGCAGATGACCGCGAAGGAATAGCCACGACGATTGAGCAGGATCAACGCCTGCTCGCCACGCTCCAGCGTCGCGCGTGTCTCATCGACAAGAGCGCGCGAGAAGAGTTGCTCCTGCCCGGTCTCTTGAAATTCACGCCGCATGTCGACCAGCTGGATCTCGGGCAGCGGCCGGTTCATCACGCGTTCGGCGATGGTGATCGGAGTGTATTTGCCCTTAATCGAGTTCTGCCAGGTCTCCAGAGACGGTGTCGCCGAACCAAGAACGACGACTGCATCGGCGAACTTGGCGCGCATCACGGCAACGTCGCGTGCGTTGTAACGCGGTGTCTCCTCCTGTTTGTAGCTTTGGTCGTGCTCCTCGTCGACGCAGATGAGCCCCAGGTTCGGTACCGGCGCGAAGATTGCGGAGCGTGTGCCAACAACGATGGGCGCTTCGCCTCGATGAATGCGCCGCCACTGCTCGGTGCGCTCTTCGGGTGTGAGCGCGGAATGCAGGAGAGCCACGCGTGAACCGAAAGCTGCATCCAGCAATCCGGCCATCTGTGGGGTCAGGCCGATCTCGGGCACGAGGAGGATCGAAGAGAGGCCCTGCTCCAACGCTCGGCGCATCGCCGCCAGATAAACGGCGGTCTTTCCCGAGCCGGTGACGCCATGGAGCAAGTACGCGTGGAATGCGCCGAGCGAGCCGGCGATCGATGCGAGGGCATCCAACTGCGGCGGATTCAGCCGCTCCGGTTCCTTGGCCGACCCCAGGCCTCCCAGACGAAACGCCGCAGCGCGCTCTTCGATGCGGACCAATCCATGCTGAACGAGGGTTTGGAGCCTGGAGTGCGGGAGGCCCTTGCGCCTTAATTCGACCAGGGATAACTTCCCGTCGCAGGCAGCCAACTCCGCGAGAATCGCCTGCTGCTTTTCGGTGAGCCTGGGCAGGCGCGTCTCCGGGACGAGTACCGCGAACCGCTCGATACGCCGGGCGTCTCGCTCAGAGGCCCTGGTCTCGCGTACGATCCACTTTTTGCGCGCCATCGCCGCGAGCATGGACAGAGAGGCGGCAGTCGACGTGCGGAGCGTCGATACCTTGACTGGCTTTCCTTCGGCCAGTTTCTCGAGAACCTGCAGTTCTGTGTCCTGCCTGGGAGCAGTCCCGTCTTTGCCTGGAGTCTTGCGCGTGGAGAGAACGCCGTCTCCGTCGAGTCGTGCTGCAAGGATGTCTCGTCCACGATCCGTAATGCTGTAGCAGACGACCCGCTGCACCTCGGCCATGAGGGGCAGCATGCCACGCAGCACCTCGCCGAGCGGGGCAAGGTAATATTGCGCGATCCATTCCGCCAGTTGCAAGAGATGCTCGCTGAGCAACGGCTCGTCATCCAGAACCGCTTGGATGGATCGCGCCTCGAACTCATGCGGAGCCACGTCGGTCACGGCTGTCACGACGCCAATGAGCTTCTCGTTCCGAAAAGGCGCAATCACTCGCGCGCCGCGCAGAACCTTCTGTTCATCCCGCAAACCGTAGGTAAAGGTGCGATCGAGCGGCACCGGCAATGCGACTTCGCAATAGATTGGCATCAGAGCAATCCACAGTGTAAAGCGGTCGCCTTGTTCAGGCTTTGTGCATCGTAGAGCACGGTCGGGCAGGCTCTTCTTTGCCTCGTTCGGCTATGATGCTTGAACCATGATCTCGATGCGTTCGAGCCTGTTTGGGCTTGTCTTTACTCTCTCTGCTTTAGCCGCAAGTGCGCAGGCCACACCAGCTATTCCTACAGCTCAGGTTGCGGACCCGATCCATGCCTGGATCCAGGCCAAGGACCCGGCGGCACTGGAAGCGTGGGTCAATGAGCGCCTCGATGCCGAGAAGGCCGATGTGGACAAGCTGGTTGCAGTCTCCGGCGCACACACGGTTGAGAACACGCTTCGTGCGTATGACGATGCGGTCAACGAACTCACACTGGCCGGGAACAATGCTTACCTCCTCTACTCTCTTGCCGACACGGCAAACCTGCGCGACAAGTCGCAGGCACTGAGCAGCAAAGTCTCTTCAGCGGCGACCGACCTTGGCCTCAATCAGAAGGTCTACGCGGCATTGGCCGCCATTCCTCAGCCGACGGACCCACCGACCCGGCACTATCTTGAGCGGGCTCTTCTGGAGTACCGGCTGGCAGGCGTGGACAAGGACGATGCCACACGCAAAGAGATCCGCACTCTGCAGGACAAGATCTCGGATCTCACGCTTACTTTCGGGCGCAACGTCGCCGATGGCACGCTCAAGGTCACAGCCACACGCGCGGAGCTCGACGGATTGCCAGCCGACTTCATCGCCCGTCACAAACCGGACGCGGGCGGCGTCTACACGCTCACCACCGATCAACCCGACGTAAGGCCTGTTCTCAGTTTCGCCTCGAATGCGGGTCTGCGACGGCGCATGTTTGTGAGCTACTATTCGCGGGCTTATCCCAAGAACACGCAGGTGCTGCGCGATTTGCTCGCCGCGCGGCAGCAGCTCGCGACCATTCTCGGCTACCCGCATTTCGCGGACCTGAACACCGCCGACACGATGATCGGATCGGCGGCCAATATTACACGCCTCATCGATCAGGTCGACGGAGTTTCCCGCACGGTCGCGGCTCGCGAATACGCCGAACTGCTGGCCTTCGCGCAGCAGAAGCAGCCCGGAGTCGCGAGTCTCAGCCAGTCCGACCAGGGCTATTGGGAGGAGCAGTTCCGGCGCACGAAGTACGACTTCGACGCGCAATCCGTCCGTCCTTACTTTCCGTATGTGCAGGTACAGGCGGGGATCCTCGCAACCGCGGCACGGCTATTCCATGTGTCGTTCCGGCCCGTGAAAGACACCATAGTATGGGACGCCTCGGTCGACACCTTCGACGTCTTCGATGCAGCTCCCGGCAGCGAGGGCAGACGGCTTGGCCGGATCTATCTCGACATGCATCCGCGCGAGGGCAAGGACAAATGGTTTTCCGCAGGCCCCATCGCTCCAGGAATTGCTGGGCGTCAGCTTCCCGAGGGCATGTTGATCTGCAACTTTCCTGGAGGCACGGCCAGCGATCCGGGGCTCATGGAATACAACGATGTTGTCACTTTCTTTCATGAGTTCGGCCATCTGATGCACCACATCCTTGGCAGCCAGGGCCAGTGGTCGGGCGCCGGTGGATTCAACGTCGAGTCGGATTTTGTGGAAGCTCCGAGCCAGATGCTGGAAGAGATGTTCCACGACACCAGGATTCTGCAATCGTTTGGCAAGCACTATCAAACGGGCGAAGTAATACCCGCGACGCTGATTGCGAAGATGAATGCGGCAAGCGCGTATGGCCGAGCCGGTGGGCTGCAATGGTTCCTGCAGTTCTCCACCTACGCGCTGCAACTGCACAACCAGGCGCCGGAGGGGATCGAGTTTGACACACTGTGGACGGCGGACACCAAGCGGTTTAGCCCCTTCATTCCCGTGGACGACATTCATTACTACGCTTCGTTCGTGCACCTCGAGGGCTATGCGTCGAATCTATATACCTACCTGCTCGACAAAGTCATCGCCATCGACTTCTTCGTCCAGTTCGACAAGCGCAACCTTCTCGATGGCCCGACCGCCATGCGCTACCGTCGAACAGTGCTCGAAGCGGGCGCGAGCAAGCCTGCAGCCGAGCTGGTACAGGACTTTCTCGGGCGCCCCCAGGGCATCGACGCGCTCAGGAACTGGATGAACGAGGAGTTCAAGTAACGGCTGCTACGGCCCCGCGGCCTTACCCCTGGGAAGCCTGTCACAAACCGAGTCAATCCAGTACAATCCTTTGCTGATGACCGTGAAAGCAACCAAACCCGCCGCTCCCGCTCTCTCCGGATCGAACAGCAAGTCCGGCGCCATCACTTTGAGCATCGATATCGGGGGATCCGGCCTCAAAGCCATGCTCCTCGACACTGCCGGCAAGCCGGTGAGCGAGCGTCAGCGCGTTGACACACCCGCCGTGCCCACACCGCCTCTCGTTCTCGCCGGACTCGAACAACTTCGTAAGCAGCTTCCTGCTTTCGACCGGGTCTCTGTTGGGTTCCCTGGCGTGATCAAGCGCGGCACCACGTACACCGCAGCCAACCTGCATCCCGCGTGGGTCGGGTTTCCTCTGCAGGTGGAACTCGAGAAGCGCTGGAAGAAGCCCGTGCGTGTGGCCAACGACGCTGCCGTGCAAGGCTATGGTGCGATCACCGGGGACGGCGTCGAGCTGGCCCTGACGCTTGGAACCGGTCTGGGTTCTTCGCTGTTCACGAGCGGCCGCCTTTGCCCTGGGCTCGAACTTGCCCATCACCCCTGGCGCAAGGGCAAGACCTACGAAGACTTTCTCGGACGCCGTGGGCTCGACAAGTACGGCAAGAAACAATGGAACAAGCTGCTGCAAGAGGCGATCGAGCAAACGGCCAAGCTCTTCAACTGGGACCACCTCTACATTGGAGGCGGCAACACCAAGAAGATCGACTTTGAGCCGGGTAAGCAGGTGAAGATCGTCTCCAATGAGGCAGGCCTTTTGGGAGGCGTGGCTCTGTGGCGCGAGTGGGCCTAAGCGCCCCTCGCATGCCATTCGTACCGTGACATCGCGTCCAGCGTTCGTCGAGAAAAAAATCACCAGTACTTCGGTTATCGTCCGAGTGCCCCGAATCACTTCCATTCCGCGGGCACACCCCTCAGATTAGAGATCAGAGCCACCGCTTCGGCAGAGATTGCAACACCGTTCCCAGCCTCGAACAAGTTGCTGGGACGTTCTTCTCCTGCTCTCGGCACGGCTATGCAGAGCATCGATGGGCCCTGCGAGAGGAAATATGATTTCTGGTCCGAGTGGCACGATTTACGCGATCGATTTTGTGCGCAAGATGCAAGGCAAGTCTCAGGCTGCCCTCATCGAAGCCAGCGACCATGAACAGTATGTGGTGAAGTGGATGCATGGCCCGCGTTCGACCATCGGTGTCCGGCTGGAGGCGCTGCGCAACTCGATCTATCAGTATCTCGGTCTTCCGGTCTCATCGTGGACCACAATCGATATCCCCGACCAGCTCATCGATGCCCATCCGGAGATGTGGATCAGCTCTCCCAAGGGCCTGGTTCGTCCCGACGCTGGCATTCACTTTGCCTCTCGCTTCGTTTCGTCGCCCAGTGGCGCTTTCTATGAGTTCTTGCCCTCGCGGATGTTCACGCGCGTGACCAACCGTGCCGACTTCTGGGGCGCATACGCCGCGGATGTGTGGACCGAACGGTTTGAAATTCGCCAGGCAGTTTTTGTTCCGGACGAATCGCCTTCGAATCTGCGAGCGGTCTTCATCGATCACGGCAGTTCCTTTGCGCTGCTCGGATCGAAGGAAGTGGCCCGGCTGACGTCCTGTCTCTATTCCGACCGTCTGATCTACCCTGAATCGGAAATGGTGACGGGGCTTCACGACTGGATCGAACATATTCGCAAGAACGGCCATGCCGCAGTGGCTCACGCGCATGAGAGCCTGCCGCCGGAATGGATCACTGCATCGGTGATCGAGAAGGAATCGCGCCTCATCGATCGTATTCAGGATTTGCGCGACATCCTCTTTCCATCCATCTCACGGTTTTCGTCGCCGGCCAGCAGAAAAACAGGCCGATCCTGCAGTGTGAGAGTGCTGCTCCGCGTAGGCAAAGTTCTTTAGGGACACGACAGCTTAGTCGTTCGAGGTTTGCGCGAAGTCGCGTGCTGCGGCAGCGATGCTCTCGGGACGGCCCAGGTCAGCCCACTTGTACTCATCCGCACGAAATGCGACGATCCTTTCTCCTTGGGCAGAGAGCCGCAGATACGCATCGATGATGGAGAATGCACCCGTCTCGTTGAAGAGCGAGAAGATGCGGGGCGATAGGACATGAATCCCAGCGAATGCCAGCGGCTGCATCCCATCGACGGGTGCGGTCGTGTTGGCCCGGGCTCTAAGCTGGTCGTCTCGATCGAAGAGCAGGGGACGCGATGTCTTTCTGTCCTGCACGGCGATCGTCGCGAGCGCTGATTGCTGCTGGTGGAATTGCACCATCCGTCCGAGATCGATGGTACTCATCACGTCGACGTTATGGAGCAGGAAGGGATCGCCGGAATGCCCGTCCTCGAGAAAAAACCAAGCAGCCTTCTTCAGGCCTCCGCCCGTATCGAGCAGCAGATCCTCGTGCGAAACCTCGATGCGCATGCCGAAGTTGCCGTGCTGCTTCAAGTACGCCGGGATCATCTCCGCGAAGTGATGCGTGTTGACGATCGCCTCGCATACGCCAAAGTCCCGGAGACGGGTCAGCGTGATTTCCAGCAGGGTCCGTCCAGCAACTTCAACCAATGCCTTCGGGCGATCGTCTGTGAGCGGCCGCAACCGGGTACCGAGGCCGGCCGCCAGCACCATCGCCTTCATCGGACCATTTTCTCCAACTCGACGTGCCGCAGCAAGACGTTCACACCGTCTCTGAAATGCAGATGTTTTGCGAGTTGTTCTGCCAGGTAGACGGACCGATGCTGACCGCCGGTGCAGCCAAACGAGACCATCAGGCTCGAAAAGCCACGCTTTTGATAGGCGCTTACGCTTTCATCGACAAGCGCCTCAGCGCTGTGCAGGAACTGGTACACACTCTCCTGCTGCTCCAGATAATTGGCTACAGCCGCATCCTTGCCGGTGAGCGTGCGGAAGCGCTCTTCCCTTCCCGGGTTGGGCAGACTACGCGCATCGAAGACAAAGCCGCCGCCGTTGCCTGACTCATCTTTCGGTGCTTCGCGATGGAACGAAAAACTAAAAATGCGCACCGTCAACCCGCTCGGCGGTGTAGCCAGAGATTGCAACTTCTCCGATTTCGACAAGCTGCTCAGCGCCTCGAGCAGCGCGGGCAGCGCTACGGGCAGCTTCACATTCTCCTCAAGCCAGCGCAGATTTTTCAGGGCATAGGGCACGCTCTGAAGGAAGTGCGGTTTGCGCTCGTAAAAGCCGCGAAAACCATAGGCTCCGAGCGCCTGCATGATGCGCACGTACACGTAGGCGTAGTAGTGCTCCATGAAAGCGTCGCGCTTGACGTCGGTGTGTTTGCCGAGGCAATCGAGGTAGTAGTCGAGCAGCTCCTGCCGCAACGCTGGCGGCAAGTCGGCCTTACCGTCAAAAAGCAGCGATGCGATGTCGTATTGAAGCGCGCCCCGGCGCCCGCCTTGATAGTCAAGGAAGTACGGAGCCCTATCACGCAGCATCACGTTGCGGCTCTGGAAATCGCGATAGAGAAAGTAATCGTGTGGCGCAGCGAGCAGAAGCTTCGTGAGACGGCTGAAGTCGGCCTCCAGCGCCTGCTCGTTGAAGGGCACACCGGCAAGACGCAGGAAGTAGTACTTGAAATAGTTCAGATCCCAGGCGATCGATTGGCGGTCAAAGCTCGCCCTTGGGTAGCAGACCTTGTAATTCAGGTCCTTCCCAGCCTCCACCTGGAAGCGCGGCAGCATCGCGACTGTTTTGCGATAGGCCTCGACCACTTCGGGCCCGATCGCGTCCGCTTGCCGGTGTGCATTGAGGAACTCGAAGAGCGTCGTGTCACCCAGGTCCTCTTCCAGGTACGCGCCCTGGTTCAGATCTTCGGCATAGATCTCTGGGACGGGCAGGCCCTTGCGGCGGAAATGCCGAGAGAATTCAAGGAACGCAACATTCTCCTCGCGGACTGGATAGACAATCCCAATTGCCCGAAATCCTCCGCCCGTCAGACGCACGATGGCGCGCCCCGAGCCGCCTAGTTGCCCCTGCAGCGGCTTCGCTTCTTCGGCTTGCGCCTTGAAATGCCGTTCAAAAAGTTGCTCCAGAACTTCCATGTTGTCGTTCAGATGCTCCCAGACCTGTTCCCCATGATACCCAGCCTGCTTCGGTATGTTGATCCTTTTCCTGAAGACGGACGTACCGTAGACAACACTCTCTCTGTGCAAGGTGCGATGCTACAGTTTCAGTATTCGCGGAGGAAGAATGCCCGTCGCCGAGCCATATGAGCTCACTGAAACGAAGCACGGCCTCTTGCTGGTAAACCGCAATGACTACTACATGGGCCAGTCGCTTCTGATCTACGGTGAATGCTCCGAGCTCGAGCTGACGTTTCTGCTGACGCTTGCGAAGAATCCTGGGTATGTCGTCGAGGTCGGAGCCAACATGGGGATGCATACTGTTCCCATTGCTGCCGCATTGGCCAAGGCAGGCCGCACGCTGTATGCCTTCGAACCACAGCCAGTCATCTTTCAGCAACTCTGCGCCAATCTGGCGCTGAATGGACTGACCAATGTGCGGGCATTTCCCTACGCGTGTGGCCGCCAGAACAGCGCGCTTATGTTCGACGTTCCCGACTACACCAGGCCGGGCAATTTCGGCTCAACGAGACTGAGGGAACCCGAAACGGCGTCGCCCGGGCAGGAGGTCGTGCAGTGCGTGCGGCTCGACGATTTGCTCGCAGGGGGTCAGGTCGGCCTGCTCAAGATCGATGTCGAGGGGTTTGAGCTGGAAGTACTGAAAGGATGTGAGGGTTTACTCGCGCGCTGCCATCCGTTTCTCTATGTCGAAAACGATCAACTCGACAAATCGCCGGCACTGATTCAATGGCTGTTTGATCATGAGTATCGGCTGTGGTGGCATATTCCGCCGCTCTTCAATCCACAGAACTATCGTGGCGTAAGCGAGAACCGCTACGGACCTGTGCTCTCGGTCAATATGTTCGGGCTGCATAAGTCGAACACGATTCGCATCGACGGAATGATCGAAGTGCTCGATCCGAACGATCATCCGATTCAGAAGAATCCGTAGGCGATTCCACCAGTGCAAAATCGGCAGAATCTAGTGGAAGTCGCGCGAGCGGATGTCGGCGTCCGTAAGTTCGAGAGGTGCAATCTGCTGGGCTTTCACATGAATCACCCCGTCATTCACCTGAAGCTGCCCTTCGATCAGTAGAACCTTGCCTCGTGTGACGACAACGCGGTTTTGCTCGAAGACGTCGGGAGTGATAATGATGTTGGCGATACCTGCCTCATCTTCGAGCGATAGAAAGACGAATCCTTTGGCTGTGCCAGGACGCTGACGAGCGATCACGCACCCTGCAATGCGCACACGACTCAGGTGTATTTTCTGCAGCAAGTCCTGAGAAGATAGAATCCCCTGCTGTCGCAGGGATGAGCGGTGATAGGCCATTGGATGCGGACCCGTGGTCAGACCCGATCCGGCATAGTCTGCGGCGAGGCGCTCGTCGGTTGTCATCTGTCTGAGCGGAGCCGGAAGGCGCTCGGTTAAAGGGCGGACGTCATTTCCGTGCAGCAAGGGACCGGCAAAGCGACCTGCCTCTTCGACCTGCCAGAGCGCATCCCGGCGGTGCCTGATTTGTTCGAGTGAGTTGAACGCACCGATGCGTGCAAGGGCAACGAGTTCTTTGCGGCTTAATTCTGAAATGCGCGCGGTGATGTCCTCGACAGACGCAAAGGGCCCTTCTTGTTCACGTGACTGGACTAATGCCCGCGCCGAAGACTGACGGAGGCCTTTGACGTAGTTCAAGCCCACGCGAAGGGAATGCGTTCCTTCATGTTCCGTTTCGACGGAACAAATACAAGAGGAACGCTGCACGTCGATGGGCCGCACGCGCAGGCCGTGACGTTGTGCATCTTTGACAAGAACTGCGGGTGCGTAGAAACCCATGGGCTGATTGTTGAGCAGCGCGCAAGTAAAAGCGGCAAGATAGTGCACCTTAAGATAGGCAGAGGCGTAGGCAATCAAGGCGAAGCTGGCAGCGTGTGATTCGGGAAACCCATACATCGCAAACGACGAGATGCCCTGGACGATGTTGTCCTGCGCTTCGCCCACGATGCCATTGCGGGCCATTCCGGTGCGCAGACGGCCTTCAAGGTCCTTCATTCGCTGCATGGAGCGGCGCATGCCCACGGCACGACGCAGCTCTTCTGCCTCGGCTCCGCTGAAGTCGGCGACAGTCATGGCCATGCGCAGCAGCTGCTCCTGAAAGAGCGGGACACCGAGGGTGCGTTTCAGAACTGGCTCAAGCAACGGGTGCGGGTACGTCACTTTCTCCTTACCCTGGCGCCGATTCATATACGGATGCATCATCTTCCCCACGATCGGACCAGGACGGATGATCGCCACTTGGACGACGAGATCGTAGAACTTGCGTGGAGCATTGTGTGGGATGGAGGCCATCTGCGCGCGGCTCTCGACTTGAAACATGCCTACGGTGTCCGCTTTGCAGAGTGTGTCATAGACCAGCGGATCGTCAGGCATCGCGGCAAGATCCACCTGATCTCCATAGTGACAAGGCAGCTGTTCCAGACAATCGTGAAGTACGGCCATCATGCCCAGGCCAAGCAGATCGATCTTGATGATGCCGAGATCGGCACAGTCCTCTTTGTCCCACTGCACAACTGTGCGCCCAGGCATCGAGGCGCGTTCTATGGGGACGACGCGGTTGAGCATTCCTGCACAGATCACCATGCCGCCGGAGTGCTGGCCGAGATGGCGCGGCAGATCCTGCATGCGAAGACAAAGGTCGAGATAGCAGGCGATTCTCGCATGGTGGATATCGAACCCAGCATGCTCGAAGTAGCGCGCCATGGTGTCATTGTTTCCGCGCCACTCCCAGCGGCCTACCAGGCCCGACAGCCGCGAGAGCGTATCTTCGTCGAAGCCCAGCGCCTTGCCCACTTCCCGCGCAGCCGAACGCCCACGATAGGAAATCACGTTGGCGGTCATGGCTGCGCCGAGCGAGCCATACTTTTCGTAAATATGCTGAATGACTTTTTCGCGCTGATCGCCTGAGGGAAGGTCCAGATCGATATCGGGCCACTCGCCGCGATTCTCACTCAAGAAGCGCTCGAAGAGCAGTTCCATACCAACGGGATCGACGGCCGTGATTTCGAGGGCGTAACAGACAGCGGAGTTCGCGGCTGAGCCGCGACCCTGCACGAGAATTCCCTGCTGACGGCAGTAGCGGATGATATCCCAAACAATCAGGAAGTAGCCTTCGAAGCCGAGTTTTTCGATCAAGGCCAGTTCATGGCGCACCTGTGCACGAGCCTTGTCGAGCAGGCTGCGTTTCGATGGTGCTCCATATCGCTTGCGCACTCCTTCCTCGACGCGTTTCCCCAGAAAGCTGACCATCGTCTCGCCCTCGGGCACGGGGTAGTGTGGAAACCGATAGCCGAGATTTTCGAGAGAGAATTCGAGCCGGTCGCTCACGATGCGCGTGTTGGCAATGGCTTCAGGAAGGTCGCGGAAGAGAGCGGCCATCTGCAGTTCCGGGCGCAGATCGCGCATGGAATTCGCTGCGAGCAGCAGGCCCGCCCTATCGAGCGTCGTATGGTGACGAATCGATGTGAAGACATCCAGGATCTCGCGTTCTTTTGTGTTTGCGTAACGGACGCCATTGGTGGCAATCACGGGCAGACGAAGACTGGAGGCGAGATGGAGCAGGGATTGATTGCGGGTTTCTTGGTCGCGCTGATGGTGGCGCTGCAATTCGATATAGAGATTGCCGTGGCCGTAGATGGATGCGAGCTTGTCCAGAGCGGAGCGAGCGTCTGGCTCTCCACCGTGCACGAGAGCTGCAGCAAGCGGACTCTCCTCGCCGCCGGTCAGGCAGATGAGTCCACTGGAGAACTCTTCCATATCTTCGAGTGTCGCCGAGCCTTCTGCCTTGGAGGACTCACGCATCTTCATCCGTGTGATGAGCTGGCAGAGATTCTGATAGCCGACCTGGGATGCGCACAGCAGAACCATGCGGGGAGGCTCTTTCGTGTGCTTATGCGGCAGCCATTCTGGTGGCGTAAGGCGATCGCCGAAGGATCGAACGGAGATTTCGGCACCGATGTGGGCACGCACGCCAGTTCTCTGTCCTGCGGTATGAAAGCGTGCTGCGCCATAGAGGCCGTTGCGGTCGGTAAGAGCAACCGCAGATAGATCCAGCTCGGCGGCCCGTTCGATCAGGGTTTCCGGCTGCGATGCACCTTCAAGAAAGCTGAAGGCGCTGGCAGCATGCAACTCGACATAGTCGCTTGGATTCGATTGGGCCGATGTACAGGGTCGATTCGGCCCATTCGTGCGTGGAGCTACATATGCGTCGTCGGGATGACAAACTGGAGTGCCTGCAGAGCGGGAGTTTGAAACGTGAAGGCTGAGGTCAGTCATAGTACGCTTCAAGCCTCCAGTCTTTCTTCTGTCGATCGAAGACCAGCAGGCATGCGATGGCTGTACCGGCATCGCTTTCGGCCAGTACATCCCATTCCTCGACATTCCATTTGCCTACGGACCACCAGCATCCGCTTGTACTCCACGGCCCGAAGGCTTCCTTGACTGCATAGCGATTCTCGCGGTCACGGAAAACAGAAGGAAGAGAGGATTCGAGCGTCACCCGAAGCGGCACTGGAGGACGGAGTCGGCGGAGCATCAACCGGGGATGAATCGTCGTAGAAGTTGAAGTCTGATTGTCGAGTGCAAAGTTACCCATGCGGAAGTTTTCAGGAGAATGCGTATCCAGCAGCACCGCAGAACCGACGCGATCTGGTCCAACTAAATTCTTCAAACGGGCAATGGTCACATCGAGGCGCGAGGGCTCGGGTGTTTGCGGTGCAAAGAGCCCAAGCTGAACTTTGCTCGATTGCCCGGCATCGGCCGAAAGCGAAAGGGCGACAACGGCAGAATGAGGCGGATGCGCTGCGATTTCCAGCTGCAGAAGTTTGAGCAAAAACTTGCGGTCGGCAGAAGGAAGAGCGGGACGAAGGACACAGCGGTGCGTCTTGCCTCCCTCCAGGGTCATTTCTGCGGTGAGAGAAGCCAGGCACAGCGCGCGCGCAGATGCTCGTGCGACGAGACACTCGATCATGCGGGCGCCAACGAAGATCAATGATTCGATCTGATCGATTGGAGTTTCAAATTCGGAGAATTCGGAGAGTTGAAAAATCGGTTCGATCGGTTGAAAGGTATGCGGATGGACGCCAAGTGCTAATTCGCGCCAGCCTGCTGCCTCCTGTCCGAAGCGAGCGACGAGTTCATGTTGGGGGAGTTCGGCCAGCTCGCCTAGAGTACGAATCCCCCAAAGCACAAAGGTTTCCGCATGACCCTGGTTCAAATGGAGCGATTGAATGGGCAAGGAAGCGATCGAGCCCGCTTCTTCTCCACCTGTGATCAGAGAAACGCCGCGTGCATGGGCTGCTTTGAGCTGGGCACAGTGAAAGTTCTCGCTCACGGCAATCGACGTGTGAAAGTGGGCAGAACTCATTGCGGAGCGGATGCGCTGCGCAAGCTGATCAGGCGGGCCAAACAACCTCTCGGTACCGGAGATGTCGAGTACACAGGCACAAGCGGTTCCTGCGCTTACGTCCTCTATACGGGGGGAAAAGTTGGCGGCGCACTCCAGAAAAACCGAGCGCGCTGCAGCCTCGCATTCCATGGAGCGGCGCAACAAGCGAAGGCCGACGATGGTCTCCGCTTCGTGCTTAGTCAGGTGCAAGTCCGCGCCATTCCTGCGTGCATGGGCGTTGATAGAGCACACGGTCTCCTCGGGAGCGATGCCATCCAGCACGGCGACAGGTTCTGCGCGCAGCTCGGGCCGCAGACGCAACGGCGCCTGCGCCGGGAATTCGGCGGCATGAATGCAGGCGTAGAGTGGATGGGTCATAGCCGTTGTATCGCCTCCCATGGGGCATTGGCAGACCATGTAGATGCGGGAGGCTTTTTGTTGTTCAGAACGAAGAAAGCCCGCATGCGTTTTCTTCGCGCCTCAAAATGGAAACCGGTCAAGACCTGGTCGCCTTCTGCGATTGGGCTGAGTACGGAGAACTCGAGGACAAGTTCGGCACTGGATTGCGCATACGTTTCCTGTCCCAGGACGATCAGTGCGGTGCGCGAACGATGCGCAGCCTGTCGAAATCGAAACCAGGTCGCCAGAGGAATGCGGCTGGCGTGCTCGGGCTTCGTCTCAGCGAGATCGAGAACTATGGCAGCAAAACCGCCTGCCTGCAGCAGCAGATCGGTGGCGCGCAATGCCTGTTCGAGGCGAGGCCAGGGTCTACTTTGTCCCCGTGGATTGGACTCTCTGCATCGAACCCACAGGAGTTGAGGCAAAAGGAGGCCGCTGGCAGCTGCGGAAACAGGATCGAGAGCATCGTGCACATCGACCCAGGCACACACCTGTCCATCCAGTGTTCTCTGCGCAAGAAATGCAATCGCAAGTGTGGTCTTCCCGGAGGATGCAGGCCCTGTCAGCTCGCTGATAGCACCGACAGGCAAGCCTCCATCGAGCTGATTGTCTATTTGGGGAATCCCTGTCGATGCAGTATCGAGCGCTCTTTGCTGCGCATACGTTAGAGCCGCCGGGAAGCGGTTTTCGAGGGAGCGCTCGATCTGAGGACGAAGTGCAGCGGAGGCAGGCATAAGGGCGACAAGGCATTTTCGCCTTTTGTTCGCCTAGGATCACGCCTAGGTGGCCTGGTTGTCAACCACCTCTCGAAGCAACCCGTTTAGAATCCGATAAGTCTTTTATTTATATATGTTTATGTCGACTAGCAAAAGTAGATTCTTCTTGATATGTCCCTTGTGGGTCGTCGGGAGGTCGAGAGCATGCCAGGTGCAGACTGGCAAGTCGCGTCAGGAGACGAAGATGATCTCCGTATCCTCGATGGCTGCAGGCCAAGCCGGATAAGGCATGCCGTCAAAGACGATCACTCGGTGACCGATTGCGCGCAAGGATTGCGGAGAGATCGGTGCAAGGAGCGCTCCCCGCAAGATCCTACAAGAGTGGCATGGGTCGCAGTCCCTCAGGCACGGAGAAGAATACGACAGTTAGTTCGACAAAGCACCTGCGATGCCAGAGATGAAGGCTCCAAACCACGTACTGCCGATCATGGTCCGAATAGACCGGGTGTGCGCAAGTACACGCCATGGTACGGGCTTCGGCACACCTGAAAACACAGGACAACCCCTGCGAGAAGTTATATTCTGTCCACACAACTCCGGCGAGTCACTGTCCCCTACCGGTGCCCTCGCGGCCCCAGTTTGACTTGATCCGATATCGCCCTGGCATGGAAGAGACTCCGAAGCGTCCAGCGAACGTCCCGCCCGCGCAGCATGGCTCTGCCACTGCGGCAAGCAGTTCCGCGGATAATCTTCGCTTGGGAGAGACACCTTCTCGCTCGGACCAGACGATGGTCCCGCCGTCGCGATCGGACCAGACGATCATCACGGGCTCGGGAGGAACCCGGCAGACGCCAGCGGCTACTCTCACCGAGCGGGCCGGCGGATGGGGTGAAACCAATCCAGAACTGGCACCGGGGACTGTTCTTGCCAATCGGTACGAGATCCTGAGCGTGCTGGGCACAGGCGGGATGGGTTCGGTGTATAAAGCCCAGGACCGGGAACTGGATCGGCTCGTTGCGCTGAAGGTGATCCGACCGGAGCTGGCACGAAACTCGGCCATTGTCGACCGGTTCAAACAGGAGATCCGCCTTTCGCACAAGGTGACGCATCGCAACGTGGTGCGCATGTACGACCTGTCGGAAGATGCCGGAATGCGCTTCGTGACCATGGAACTGGTGGCCGGGCGCGACCTGCGCAACATCCTCGAGGAACGCGGAAAGCTGCCGCCGGACGAGGCGGTGGAGACCCTGCAGCAGATTTGCTTCGCCCTACAGGCAGCGCATGGAGTGGGTATCCTCCACCGGGACTTGAAGCCGCAAAACGTCATGCGCGAAGATGGCGGGCGCGTGGTGGTGATGGACTTCGGGCTGGCCCGCACTATCGAAAACGACAAGGGCATGACACAGACGGGCGCGCTGGTGGGCACGATGGATTACATGTCGCCGGAACAGGCGCTGGGCAAGGACCTTGACCAACGGTCGGACATCTTTACTCTGGGGCTGATTGGCTATGAGATGCTCACCGGCGCGATGCCGTTCCTCGCGGAGAGCGCGATCGCAAGTTTAGTTAAGCGGACGCAACAGCGCGCTGTTCCGATGGCAGAGATCGATCGGAATATCCCGGGCGCGCTCAGCAATATCATCGCTAAATGTCTTGAGAAGGATCCGGCAAACCGCTACCAGAACGCGGAAGAACTGGATGCGGATCTTCGTGCCTGGCAAGGTAAGGACGGGGGGAAAAGAGTTTCTGCTTCTTCGGCACGGTTGCGCATGAACCGCATTCGCGAGCTTCCATGGCCGCGCCTCGCAGTCACCGGCGTTCTGATTGTGGCAATCGCAGGTGGAATTTCGTGGTATGTGATCAAAAGGCAGCAGGGCGCAAAATCAGTGGAGCATGGTCCGATCTCTGTGCTGGTTGGCGACTTTGAGAACCATACCGGTGACCCGGTTTTGGACGGCACCCTGGAGCCGATGTTCGGTGTGGCGCTGGAAGGTGCCAGCTTCGTCAACGCTTATAGTCGCGAGGATGCACGGAAGCTGGCCATGAAACTCCCGAATCCCTCGAACAAGCTCGACGAGCAAACAGCGCGGCTGGTCGCGGTGAACCAGGACGTCAACACGGTGGTTACGGGTGAGATCGATTTGCGAGGAGACGAGTACGAAATTTCGGCCATTGCTCTCGATGCCGTGAGCGGCAAGGTGCTGGCAAGAGCGGATGTGACTGTCGCCAATAAGCAGGACATCCTGAGCAGCCTTCCCAAACTGGCGGTGCCGATTCGCAAGGTCCTAGGCGACACGACGCCCGCTTCGGTGCAATTCGATGAAGTGAGTGGAGGTTTTAAAGCCGCGTCCCTTGAGGCCGTTCACCAGGAAGCTCTCGCAATTGACGAACAGTTCGCAGGCAAGTTCCAGGAGGCGTTTGATGAGTTCCAGAAAGCCGTGCAACTGGATCCCAAGTTTGCGCGGCCGTACACAGGCATGGCGGCGATGGACGAGAATCTCGGGAAATCCGGGGACGCCGTAAAGTACATGAAGGTGGCCATGCAGCACATGGACAGCATGACCGAGCGGGAACGCTATCGCAGCCGCGGGATGTACTATTCCTTCACAGGTGACTGGCAGAACTGCGTACAGGAATACACACAACTCGTTACTCACTTCCCCGCCGATCGCGTCGGCCAGTGGAACCTTGCAAGCTGCTATGCGCAATTGCGCAACGCGCCAAAGGCATTGGAGGCGGCGCAACATGCAGTTGAGATTGTTCCCAGGGGGGTTGCGCAGCGGCTGAACCTGTCGTTCATCAGTTCGTTTGCTGGAGATTTT
>CAZPEZ010000090.1:0-18463 GCA_964585715.1 uncultured Occallatibacter sp. | reverse complement strand
TCGATCCCGCAAACCGCATTACTCCCACTTCAGCCGTTACAGGCCACTAGTCCCTATTCCCTGCCTTTTCCTCTTGACATCCTCCCATCAGTGCGTGGTAGCTTACCGTTAGTTTGAGCTTACGGTTCGCTCGCACTTACCGAATATGGACACTTACCTCCAAGCCGGACTCGACGCCCTCGGCGACGCCACCCGCATGGCTATCTTCCAGAAGCTGTCTGGAGGACCGCTGGCCGTGAACGAGCTCGCGCGCACTCTCCCCGTCAGCCGTCCCGCCGTCTCGCAGCACCTCAAAGTGCTGAAAGACGCCGGCCTCGTGCTCGACAACCGCGCCGGAACGCGCCGCCTCTATCAACTCAATCCCGAGGGTGTAGCGCGCCTGCGCGCCCATTTCGACCAGATGTGGACCAAAGCCCTCGCCAACTTTCAAATCGCCGCGGAAAAACTGCACCCAGGAGCGAAACATGGCACACCCAGCAGAACTCGATCTAAGAGTGTTTAAGAGCGTGCGCGTCAAGGCCCCTATCGAGCAGGCCTGGAGCGTGTTTGTCGAACAGATGGAAACCTGGTGGCCGGCAACCCACCACATCGGCAAGACCCCGTTTGAAGCCATCTTCATCGAGCCCCGCATCGGCGGCCGCTGGTACGAGCGCAACGCCAAAGGCGAGCACTGCGATTGGGGCACGGTGCTGCAGTGGGAGCCGCCTCGTCGCGTGTGCCTCTCCTGGCACGTAGGCCCCGGGCACGACAGCCCCGAGTGGGTTGCCGACATGGACATGGCCAAGGCCAGCGAGCTCGAGATTCGCTTTACGCCCGAAGCGGCCGGCACCACGCTGGTCGAGCTGACCCATAGCAAGCTCGAACGCCACGGTGAAGGCGCCGAGCAGTTCCGCGAGCTTATGGACGGTCCGGGCGCCTGGGTCACGATCCTCGAGCTGTTCGCCAAGAAACTGGAAGCGGGCAGTTAACCGAAGAACGAGTTGCAGGAGCGGCGCTGCGCCTGTTCGCCACGTTCACCGAACGCGTAGCGCCTATTCAGGCAAAGGAGGCACAGATGAAACCAACGATCTTTTTGCGCGTGGCATCGGTTCTCACCTTGATCCACGCGGTGCTGCACACAATTGGCGGCGTGTTCGGCGACATCGGTCCCGGCGCCGCCTCCATCGCCGTCGCGGCGATGAAGGTCAATACGTTTCCCCTGATGGGACATACGCGCAGTTTCTGGGATTTCTACAGAGGCATGGGCATCGGTGTCACGATTTCACTCACAGTAGACAGCATCGCATTCTGGCTGCTCGGCTCGCTGGTAAAGCGCGACGGAGCGCGTTTGCGGCCCATCCTGGCGGCGTTTGCCGTGGAATACCTAGCCCTGTCTGTGAATTCGCAGATCTACTTCTTTCTCGGTCCCGTAATCACCGAGATTCTGATCGCGGCCTGCCTGCTGGGGGCCATCTTCACAGCAAAGACGCAGGTTGAAGCTTAGGCTGTCACGAGATCGACAGGATCACTTGCTGCCGGCCGTGATCCGTTCTTCCAGCACAACGGTCACAGGATCGCCGGCTTCTTTGCCGATGTTGCGGCGAATATCTTCCTTCACTGGAAGCTTGTGTGTCCCGTTGCCGAGCGCCATGAAGGAGCTTTGAAACGGGACACCCTCTATCGTCCCTCGCACCTTGACGAGGCCGCGCGTGCCGAAGAATTTGACCGAATCAGGCCACACCACATACGTCCAACCGCCCTTGGCCGAACTCTTCTGCAAAGTGGCGGTGAACCGCTTGTTCAACACTGTCTACACCAGCGCCAGATTCAGATTGTCGATGGCTTCATCGATCTCGCGATTGTTCTTGAATCCCACGGTCACGCAATCCACGCCGGCATTCTGGAAGGCAAAGCGCATCGCCGCCTGCCGGTCGTTGTGCTGCGTAAACGTTCCATCGCCCACCAGCTTCATGCTGATCACGCCCATGCCCTCGCTCTTCACCTGCTTCACGTGCGCGACCACTTCGCTCACGCGATCGGGATTGTTGTCGTCCGCGTAGGTCGGCCCGTCCATGCGCGTGCCGTTGTGGTTCATGCGGATCATCGCCACCTGCAGCCACTTGTTGCCGGGCATCTGGCGAAGAGCAGGCAGCCCGTGCACCGAAGCGCCACGCGTGCGGATTGTCTTCTTCTCCTGCTCGGCGAGGATGCCGTCCTGCCAACGCGAGGTCTCCAAAACCCACTTATCGGTGTGCTGCCAGTGCAGCAGCATGATGTCGAAGTACTCGGTCTGCGATGTGCGCCGCATCTCGTCGAATCGCTCGCGGGGATCGACGCCCTCGTCGGTGGTCACCTTGCTCATCAGCACATAGCTGTCGCGCGGAAACGGCCTCAGCGCTTCTCCCAGCATGGCCGGCGTCATATACGACTCCGATGTCTCAAAGAAGCGGATGCCCCGTTCGTACGCATACGCCACCAGTTTGCTGAACTCCTCCTGGCCCAGCGCATACTGCACGTGGCCGTTGTTCGAGCCCGTGCCGAAGGCCAGCCGCGTGACTTGCAGATTCGACTTGCCCAGCGTAACCAGGTCGGTCGCGCTGCGTTGGTTGGCTGCGTGCAGCGGCAACGAACCGGCGCTGGCAACAGCGGCGCCTGCGGCCACACCTGTCTTCAGAAACTCTCGACGTGAAAAGGGACTCATGGGAACCTCCGGGGGATCAGGCCGGATCGGCGGCCTGATGGCGGAATGGTATCACGCTGCAAATTGCGCAGGCATCAAAGAAAATCGATTCTTTCGGCGCTTTTGTGACCATTCGAGTCGCTCGAAGTTCGGCTGGACTACGTCTTGGCCAGCGTGATGCACAGCCACGCCAGCATGTTCGCCAAAGATATCCGATATTGCGCTGCGCGAAGCGCGTTTCGCCGAGCGCGCTACTCCTGAACGCGCAGTTCACCAGCTGTGCAGCCACTCTTCGTCGCGGCCGATCCTGACAGGCGTCTGAAACAACTCGCCCAGGCGCGGCTCGGTGAGCAGTTCTTCCCGCGGGCCATCGCCCACAATCCGCCCTCCACGCATCAGGATCACCCGCTCGATCTCGGGCAGAATGTCGCCCAGATGATGGGTGACCAGCACCAGACCTGTACCCTCGCTCGCCAGCCGCCGCAGCGTATCGCGCAGTTCCCGTTGCGCGGCCAGGTCGAGTGCATTCGACGGCTCGTCCAACAACAATTGCATCGGCCGATGCACCAGCGCCCGCGCGATCAGAATGCGCCGCTTCTCGCCCGCCGACATCTCGCCGACCAGCTGCTCCGCCAGATGCGACGCCTCGATCCGAGCTAGAGCCTCTTTGGCCCGCTCGCGCATCTCGGCTGTGACATGCAGATTCGGCCACAGGGTCGAAGCAGAGAAGAACCCTGCGATCACTGCATCCAGTCCCGTCGTCACCGCCGTGCGCTCGCCGGGCAGATCGGTGCCCACCACGCCAAAGTGCTTGCGCAGTTGCGTCAGATCCCAGCGCTCGCGCCCAAAGATACGCACTCGCATGCCGGACTGGACCATCGGATAGATCTGACACGTGATGGTCAGGATCAGCGTGGACTTGCCGCACCCATTCGGTCCCAGAATCGCCACATGCTCGCCCGCGCGAATCTTCAGGTTCACGTCGTGCAAGACGATGCGATCGCCACGCGCTACGTTGACGTTTTCGAGTTCGAGAAATTGTTCGGGATCGAAGCCTGGCTCGACTTCTTTCGAATGATCGGATGAGCGTTCCACATTTGTTAGATTAAATGCAGCCCTCGACTCATCGATCGCGCCGCGCGCCGAGTCAGATGGGTTGCAGATCTCATGACTGACCTTTCCCGTTTTCATCTTCCTCAAGGTTTCCGATTCGGCGCCACTAAGGCCGGACTCAAAAAGAGCGGCCGCACCGACTTCGCTCTCATCGTGGCCGACGCGCCGGCCAGCGCTGCGGCTATGTTCACCGGCAATCGCGTCAGCGCCGCACCGCTGCAGGTGGACAAAGAGAATTTGCGTGCGACCGGCGGGTATGTGCGTGTCGTCGCCATCAATGCAGGCAACGCCAACTGCGCCGCTGGCCAGGCCGGCCTCGATGCCGCGCGTGCCACATGCGCTGCTGCAGCCAAGATCTTCGCCTGTAAACCCGAAGAAGTCTTCCCTTCCTCGACTGGGATCATCGGCGTCCCGCTGCCTGCGGAAAAGCTGGTAGCCGCCCTGCCCGAGCTTGCTGCGCGCCTCAGCTCCGACCCTGAACACTTCCAGCAAGTCGCTTCGGCCATCATCACCACAGATCTGGTCGAGAAGACCGCTTTCGCGCGCTTCGAAGTCGATGGCAAGGAAGTCCGCATTGCCGGCGTTTGCAAGGGCTCGGGGATGATTCATCCGCAGCTGGTCCCGCATGCGACCATGCTTGTCTACATCATGACCGATGCGGCGATCGAGCCTGCAGGCCTCGACCGCTTTCTCCGCAATGCCATCGAGACCAGCTTCAATCGCATCTCGGTCGATGGCGATACGTCGACCAACGACACTGTGCTTCTCATGGCTTCCGGCGAGAGCGGCGTCACCCTCACCGCCGACGACCGCGGATTTGCCGGATCGCTGGCCTACGTCTGCACCTCGCTGGCCAAGCAGATCGTTGCCGATGGCGAGGGCGTGACGCACGTCGTTGAGCTGCAGATTAGTGGAGCAAAGTCCGATTCCGATGCTCTACGGGTCGCCAAAGCGATCGCGCATTCTCCACTGGTAAAGACCGCGTGGGCCGGCTGCGATCCCAATTGGGGTCGGCTGGTGGCCGCCATCGGATACTCCGGCGCCGAGATCGATCCCAACCGCATCGATATTTCGTTCGGCGATCTGGCGATCTGCCGCGACGGCGGCAGGGCAGCAGAATTCAACGAAGCCGCAGCCCACGGATACATCAAGCAGCGTGAGTTCTCCATCCGCATTCAGCTGCATCAGGGCGCGGGCCAGTGCGTCTTCTGGACCACCGACCTCACCCACCAATACGTCCACATCAACGCGGACTACTCCACCTAGAACGAGGCTTGCTGTGATCTCCCGCGAAAAGATGATTGCGTTGTACTCTGCGATGGTGAAGCATCGTCTGCTTGCCGCGCAGACGGAGGGCAAGCTCGCGAAACCCTGGCAGCTCACGCCCGGTCTCGAAGCCACGGTCGCCGCCATCACTGCCGACCTGGGCCACAAGGACACCTTCCTCGCCACCGAGAGCAAGCTGGCTTCGGTGTTTGTGAGCCGCTCTCGATGGCAAGACCTGTTCGATGCGTCAGCCTCGAAGAGCGCGCACGCGAGGAACGGCCACATCCCGGCATCGGCGCTGGCAAAGGAGTTTTCTGCGGCACTCGCAGCCGCCAACGCCCTCAAAACGTCAAAGGGCAATGCCGTCGCGCTCATCTTCTGCGAGAGCCGGATAAAGGCCGATTTCTGGCGCAAACAACTGCAGGCCGCGAGCCGCGGAAACCTGCCCATCGTTCTGGTTCGGCTTGTATCGGACACACGCCGCGCGCACGTCGCCCCGGGAGCACTTGCCTTCGGTGTCCCGCGCATCGCCGTGGACGCCGCCGATGTTCTCGCCGTCTACCGTGTGGGGAGCGAATCCATTGCGCGCGCCCGCCACCGCCGCGGTCCAACGCTGATCGAATGTCTGATCGCAAAGCACACCGCGAGCACTCCAGCCGACTCCGACCCCATCCACGCGATGGAGCGCGTTCTCACGAAGAAGCGCATCCTGAACGCGCCGCTCAAGCAGAAGATAGAATCTCGGATCGGGCGCGAGATAAGTAAGGCACTGCACCTGATCGTTGTCTAGGGAACCGGGGATGATCAATTGCCGTCTCTATAGCCGCCCAATGAATTGCCCCATCGAAAGACTCAGCCGGCCTTCACTTCATGTCCCACTGACATAGGTGTCCAATGCACATGATCCGTTGAGAACTCCTGGCGGTACTGAATGCTGGTGGGAGAGGACCATGTGTTGACGACCCGGAACCAGACGGTCTTGCCATCTTCTGTTGTGCTCCACGGAAACGTCCAGGTGTCACCGTCGATCGTCATTTTCCCCGCGTGCGGGTCGGTCCCATCGGGAGGAATCTGGTAGCTCGTGCAGGTATTGTCCCGTCCGCTGCAGGTAAAGACGATCAGCACCTTTGGGTCGCCGTCGACGATCTGGCGGCAAGCCAGGTAAGCGCCGCTCTTCCAGCAGTCGTTCAACAGCGTCCTCTCCTCCCGGCTGGCCTTGCTGTAGGGTGTCGGGAAGGATTCGGTTTCGACCTTCCAGGTTCCCGCGTAGGCCAAGATTCGATCCACGGTCGCGCCGGCTTTGCCCTGCTCCTGAGAGACAGTCCGTGTCGAAACGGCCGTCATGATCAGTGGTATCAATATCGCGACCTGCAGTTTCATGGGCATCTACCTTGTAGAGATGGTTTCCAATTGCTCTCCAGGATCATCTTAACGAACGACAGGTTCCCAATTCCTGAAGAATCTACTTCGCCCGTGGATGCGTGTCGTCATACACGCGCTGCAGTTGCGCGTTCGTCAGCTGCGTATAGCGCTGCGTCGTCGAGAGCCGTTCGTGCCCCAGCAGTTCCTGGATCGCGCGCAGGTCGGCGCCCTCTTCCAATAGATGTGTCCCGAAGGCGTGGCGCAGCGTGTGCGGATGCACGTCCGACGACAATCCATTGAGCATCGCAATGCGCTTCACAATGCGCCCGACGCTGCGCGTGGTCAGGCGCGCGTCGTGTCCCGGCAGTCCGAGGCCGCGCAGGCGCAGATTCACGAGCAGCGCCGGCGTGTCCTTTGCCGGTCCATTTGCCGCCAGCCGTGCCGACCGTTCCGTCAAATACGCACGCAATGCCACAGCGGCGGCATCGCCCAGCGGCACATAGCGCTGCTTCTGTCCCTTGCCACGAATCAGGATCGCCTCATTCGCCCAGTGGATATCGTCCACATTCATCCCGGTCAGCTCGGCATTCCGAATGCCGCATCCATAAAGCAGCTCGAAGATGGCGCGATCGCGCGCCGGCCAACTCGCGGCCTCGTCGCTCACCGAATCCACCACGCGATTCATCTGCTCGATCGACGGTACGCGGGGCAGATGCTTCGGCAGCTTGGGTGTGGCAACCAACGAAGCCACATTCTGCTCCACGCGTCCGGTGCGCGCGAGCCATTTGAACCAGCTCCGGATGGACGCTAGCGCCCGCGCCGCCGAGGCCTTCGAGAGCCCGCGATCATAGAGGGTTCCCAGATAGGCGCGAATGTCGGTGTGCTCGATGCTGTCCGGAGTCGCTTTGTCCGGCCTGTACTTGGCCATGTAGGCTGCAAACTGCTGCAGCTCCCGCAGGTAAGCGCGCAATGTGTGCGCCGAAGAACCGCGCTCGTTCGCCAGCACATGCAAATACTCATCCACAAGGGATGCAAGAGTTGTCTCGACAGTAGTCTCCACCGGCGCGCTCATGTCGGTCGCTTCTTAGGCTGCGAGTGCACCAGGAAAAGTTTGGCGCGCAGCGGCTTCGTTTCCGCCTGTGTCTCTGGCAACGCATCCGCGACCGGCAGCGCGCCTTCCGCCTTCGCATGCGCTCGCGGATGATGTTTGCGGTGCACGGCCTTCAGCCGGCCCAGCGCCAGGTGTGTATAAACCTGAGTCGTCGAAATGTCGGCATGCCCCAGCAGCTGCTGCACACTTCGCAAATCGGCGCCATGCTCCACCATGTGGGTCGCGCAACTGTGCCGCAGCCGGTGCGGGCTGGCGGATTTATCCAACGCCTTCACCAGCCGCCAGAGCCACTGCCGCGTTAGAGGCATCCCGCGCAAGGAGAGAAACAACCGCGCGCCATCGTGGCCTGCGACCCGCGACTTGCGCGCTGTACTGATCCTCGCCAGATTTGGCCGTCCCTCGCGCAGATAGGCCTCAAGAGCCTCGATTGCGGTGCGCCCCAGCGGCACAATCCGCTCCTTATCGCCTTTGCCGCGCACCTGGACCCTGCCGGCATCCATCATCAGGTCGCCGGTCGAAAGCCCTGTCACCTCGGAAACACGCAGGCCCCCGCCGTAGAGAAGCTCCAGAATTGCTCGATCGCGCAGCGCCGTCGCTCGGGCCTTCGGATGCGATGCCGCCATGGCCGCCCGCTCCAGCATTTCGCTGACCTCGGCCTCTGCCAACGATTTAGGCAGCACCTTCCAGGCCTTGGGTGATTCGATGTTGACGGTCGGATCGTGATGAATGCGGCGATCGAGCAGCAGCCATTTATAGAAGCCGCGCAGACAGCTCAGCTTGCGCGCAGCCGATCGCGAATCGACGCTGTGGGTGCGCAGATGCTCCAGAAACCCCGCCACATCCTGCTGCACGGCGGTCAAAAGCGTTGCATGTCGATCTTCAAGAAACTCCGCGAAGGTGCTCAAATCGCTCGAATACGCTTCGCAGGTCAGCGGCCGCAGCCCTTTCTCCACACGCAGGTAGTTCTCGTATTCCCTGAGCAGCGCGAGATTGTTTTGCGGGCCCACATGGTCGATTATCGGCGGCTTCGAGGGCAGCTTCGGGCAAGGGCCTCACCTACCGAACCACGTTCATCAAGGAATCAAGAGCGCCAATAACATGGACGCTATCGGCGATCGCTATCGTGAGCCACTCATGTGCCGCATCCGCTACGACTTTCTCCATAGAAACCGGCGCAAAAACCGCTTCATCTGCCTTTCATCGTTTCCGCCCATACTGCTAAACAGGTGGATTCTCCCGGCCCATTCCGGCGTGCAAAGGCAGCGCCCGTTGAACGACAATAGAGTGAGGCCTTATTTGCCATCTTTGAGGATTGCGTGACAGCGACACAAATACAAATACGCAAGTGGACCGCCGCCGAGTTCGAACGGCTGGTTCTGCAGAGCAGACCGCGGGTGGCGGTCTTTGATTGCGACGGCACGATCTGGAGCGGCGACTCCGGCTGCGGATTCATGGAGTGGTCAATCGAACAGGGGCTCGTATCGCGCTCCACTGCCGATTGGATCGACACGCGCTACCGCGCCTATCTGGCCGGAGCGGTCACCGAGCTGCAAATCTGCGGAGAGATGGTGCAGATGTATGCCGGGCTGCAGGAAGCGGAACTTCGCTCGGCTGCAGCACGCTACGTCGACGCGATTGTCCGGCCCCGCATCTTCCCCGAAATCGAAGCGCTGCTCGCGACCCTCAAGAACAAAGGTGTCGAGCTCTGGGCCGTCAGCTCCACCAACAAGTGGGTGGTCAGCGAAGGAGTGCGCGGCCTCGGTATTCCCGATATCCGCGTCCTCGCCGCAGAGGTTGCCGTCAAACAAGGCGTCATCGGCAATGACATCGTCGATGTTCCCACCGACGAGGGCAAGGCTGCGGCATTAAAACGCGTCGGACTCTCCCGTCCCGATGCCGTCTTCGGTAACTCGATTCACGATCTCGCCATGCTCGAGCTCGCGGCCAACCCATTCCCCGTGAATCCGTCGCCCGCTCTTCTGGAAACGGCGGCAAAAAACGGGTGGGGCTACTTCCGCCCCAGCGCTGCCGAGGGCGTCGAGGCCGCGGTCGCCGGCGAATAGGGCTCGCTGCTCTTTCATCGGAGTCGCGCTGAGTCAGGGCTTTTTTCCATGCCAGGAAACTGCCCGCAAACTCTGTCCCTCCTACGACCTGCTCGCTGCGATTACACTGAAAGCGTGGAAGAGAGCCAGCCACACCCCCAACCCCGGCCTGCCCAGCCTGCGCTTCGTCTTGTCGCAGCCGCTCTGATCGTCAAAGCGGGCGAAGTTCTGATCTGCCAGCGGCGGCCCGACCAGCCGATGGCGCTGCAGTGGGAGTTCCCGGGCGGCAAGATCGAACAGGGCGAAAGCCCGGAACAGGCCCTAGCCCGCGAACTCAACGAAGAACTCGGCATCACCGCCCGCATTGGCGCGCGCGTCACCCACATCCGGCACAATTATCGTCACGGCGGAGCAGTCGATCTCCAGTTCTTCGTTGTCGAGGAGTTCGCCGGAGAGATCGAGAACCGCATCTTTCAGCAGGTCAAATGGGTCAGGCTCGAAGATCTGCCGGGGTACGACTTCCTCGCAGCCGATCGCGACATGATCAAGGACCTCGCCGCCGGCAAACTGCTCTAGTCGCCACAGTCCCTAAACACAGTCCGGCGCCAGTTTCACGTTGTTGTCAAGCCAATGCAGATAGGTGTAGATGCTGTGATAGCAGCCCAGATTCCTCTTCGCGAAGGCCCATGAGTCGAACGGATACGCGACGTCGACGTGCTCGTAGTCGAGGATGAACGGAATCGTCGGCGGAACCTTGGGGACCACGTCGCGAACATTGACGATTCGCCATGACGTCAGAGTCAGGGCGGCGAATACATGCTTGAACTCGAGGTTGCCAACCTTCGGCGAAGCCAGCGTACTAATCAGGGTGATGTCGAACTTGCCTTTGACACTGTTCTCAAGGACAAACAGCGTAGCGAGCGCCGAACCGAGGCTGTGCCCAGTCACCACGGTGGGACGGTTGCGGCGATTCCGCCCTTCGGCAAACTGACTCACCACCCCGCGCTGCGTCTCTCGCCGCAATGCGAGCTGCTCCAGCTGATCGCCGAAGGAGCCGGTCAGCTCAGACTCTAGCGCCGCAGCTGCGGCCTGGCCCGGATGCAGCACCGGCACGACTTTCATCGAGGCGTAAATGTTGTCGAAGCCGAAGGCCACGCGGCCAGCGGACGGTACCTGTCTGAATGGCACCATGACGATCGAAGCTCCATCGTCCAGCCATTCGACGAGGCCTTCCGTCCCCCGGATGGCAATGACGCGATGATCGGGGTTCGCAATCTCATGCACCACGATGCCGTAAAACTTCGGCTCTTTGATCTGGAAGAGAAAATCCGACATTTGGATCCAGGCGGAGAGCTCCCATCCGGCCGGAATGTTCTTCGGAGCGGGATGCAGGTCGTTGTGGTCCACGGCGTACATGTCGTAAGCAGCTGCGACGAAGCTTCCATAGAAAGCCGCTTCAGCGGGATCGAGAGGAGTTCCCATTGGCTATCTCCTGGCTGTGATCTGTGTGGTCGCATAGTACGACCGCTGCGCCAGAGACTCAAGCCAATTCTTCGTCATACGCGAAGGACCTTGAGTGTTGTCCGTTGTCTCGTCGCTTTCACTATTTAGATACTAGTAATACTTGAGCCTCACCCCGAATACCGGCCCGTACCCAGGCGAATAGGCATCGTTACGAATACAAACCACTGATGTGATCTCATCTAAACGGGCTCTGAGGATCCATTGCCACTATGCGCGATCGCGCCGAATATATAGTGCATATACAACATTCAGACAGGTCGGTTCACAGAAAAAGAAATGCCGCCAAGAGAAGCGTTGACTGGGCAGCCCTTCAGCGGCCATCTCACCGTATCTCAGCGCAGCGCACGATAGGTCGATCCAACCTGCCGTGCGCCGCGTGTGAGTTTCTGAGTCGCTAAACCACCAGCGAGATTGAGATCATGTGGTGCGAGTGATGATGCTCGGTCACAACTCGAACGCGGGTTCGTTCCTGCCACGCGGCACGGGTCAGTTCGGCTACGTGGGGTTCCCGGCTTTCGAATCGGCGGATTTCCCCGGCCTGGTCCTTCACTGTAAATGCATCGAAATCACCGAAGCTGTCGTACACAAGACTTTCGATCTTTCCCTCAAAACCGTGTTCGTGGAACCAGCCAATATCAACTCGAATCGGCTCCGAAGAGATGCCGTTTGCAATCACCACCAGCTCGTAGTGCCCCGGAACCAGCGATGAGGGAATCTCGATGGTGCAATGCTTGCGATCGTGATGTGCCCGCCCGGTGGCTATGCCCATGGTGGAGAAGTGGTGACTTAGCAGATAGGTGATGTGACCGGTGTGGTGATGCAAGCGGACAATGGGATAGTTGGTTGCCATTCCCGCGTCGTCTCCGTAACTGACAGCCTGCGAGAGCCCATTGAGTTGCAGGCCTGACAGAGTGTAGCTGTGACCGGGATGCATGACAGACGGAACTTCGATATCGGCGGGGCGCCAGGAGTGGTGCGGGGAGCCGGCTGCAGGATCGGGTGTGTAGAGGAAGAGCTCGTTGCTTTGCGCACTGCACAACAATTGTCCCGTCGGCAGGAGCAGCAAGCATGACTGCCATGTAAAGTTCGCCGCGGGAAATCCCGGCGGCTGCACATCAAGTAAAGGAATTGGGCTTAATGGGTGTGAGTGATCGTACTCCAGAAAGACTGGATTCAACGAGAAGAAGTCTCCTGAATCCGGAGTGGTGGTTCCCGCCAGCACCACGACTCTGCCATTCGGAAGCAGGCATGCAGGAGCGTCCAGCGCGGTCAGGAGTGGCCAGTTGGGACTCGCGCTCGTGTCGCTAGGAAACTCCGGCCCCTTCGCCCAGGAACCATGAGACGTAGGATGAGGCCCAGGCGTGAAGAGGGCTGTTCTGCCGGTCCCTCCGATGCAGAACGCTTTGCCATCAGGGAGAACGATTGTTGGGCCGGTCTCGAAGACCTCAGTGCCCAGAAGTTCGTCGATGGCAAGCTTTACAGGAGCGGGCCCGCACTTTACCCACTCGTCCTGCTCCGGAACGTAACTCTGCACCTTGGGCGTATCGCGAACAGCAGGAACAAGAACATCGCCGCTGGGCAGCAAAGTGAAGGTCTCTTCTTCAAATGGATCTTCCTTCGTGTTCGCTACCGTGCCGAACTTCGTACCTGCTTCGACCCAGCTGCTGTTTGCCGGATCCCAGATGGCTGTGCGTTTCGGCCATGTCGGCGGCAGACCCGCCGTTGCCGGACCCCCAAGCAGCACGCGGCCATCTTTCAGGACAGTGCCATTGCAGTCCCCTCTGACAAAGTCGAAAGCCGCCGGTTTACTAAGCGGCGACCACATGTTCGTCTGCGGATCGAAAATCTCGCCGAGGGGGGAATCTTCCGGGCTGGACGGATCGTTCGTGTGTTCTCCGCCAATCGCGAACACGCGGCCGTCTTTCAACACACCCGAGGCAAACCATTGGCGGGCGGTTTTCATGTCGATTTCGGCAGACCAGGTTCCCGACTCATATTTTCCGAATGCATCTGGTGTAAGGCGAAGCCACTGATTTGCAGTGTCGACAGTGCTGACAAAGCCGTTGTGCATCAGCACAGAACCGTCTGTCAGCAAGATCATCAGGTCGGCGTTGAACGCGCCGGTCGATGTATTGGGGGCGTTGAAAATGGTCCAGATTCCCGACATGGCGATGCTCCTCCAGCTGGATTTAGATAGGCGGCTCGCGTCCGCGTTGCTTTGCCTTCATGCGGGAAGCATGACCGTTACTTTCCAATCGTGACTGCCAGGCTCTTCCGCGACGCGCGAACAAGTTTGTCCTATAAGATTGTGCGGGCAGCAGGCGAAACGTTTCATCCAGCAAGATGAATAGTGGAGAGTATGGAGTACGGTCCCGGCCGTTTGATTCGCCCGACGAAGTAGCTAGTGTCCCGGCATCAGTCCCCATAGCATCACCATGGTCATCCCGATCACGATGATGCTCGTACTCCACGCAATCGCATTCCACACGCGCGAGTTCTTGTGGTCGCCCATCAGGTCTTTCCGGTTGATCAGCATCAACATAAGGATGATTACGACCGGCAAAAGGACCCCGTTCAGCACCTGCGACAGAATGGCGACATTGATGAGCTGCGAAGTAGGCAGAATCAGCACAGTCAACGCGCCGCCGGCGATCAGCAGCGTGTAGAGCCAGTAGAAGAACGGCGCTTCCTTGAAGCTTTTGTCCACGCCCGACTCGAGGCCCAAGCCTTCGCACACCGTGTACGCCGTGGACAGCGGCAGAATCGACGCCGCAAACAGCGATGCATTGAACAGCCCGAACGCGAAGAGCACAAAGGCGTAGTCTCCCGCCAGCGGGCGCATCGCTTCCGCCGCGTCCGCCGCCACCTGGATCGCCCCCATGCCGTGCGTATAGAGTGTGGCCGCGCAGGCCACCACGATGAACCACGCGACGATATCGGTAAAAAAACTGCCGACGATCACGTCCAGGCGCGACGCGGCGTAGTCCTTCACGCGAATTCCCTTCTCCACCACCGACGACTGCAAATAGAACTGCATCCACGGCGCAATCGTCGTGCCCACAATCCCAATCGCCATGTAGATGTAGGCTTTGTCGCTCCACACCTTCTCGTTGGGCATCCGCACGGTCGCAAGGATTGCGTCGTGCCAGCTCGGCTGGCTCAAGACGCCGGCAAAGATGTAGGCGATGTACACCAGCGATGCGATCAGAAAAATCTTCTCCGTGCTCTTATAGTCGCCCCGAAATACGAGGAACCAGACCAGCAGCGCGCACACCGGTACTGAGAAGAACTCCGACACATGAAACAGGTGCAGCGATCCGGCGATCCCGATGAACTCGGTCACCACGTTGGTGAAGTTCACCAGTACCAGCAGCACCATCAGGATGAACGTGAGCCGCAGCCCGAACTCCTCGCGGATCAGGTCGCTCAGCCCTTTGCCCGTCACGACGCCCATGCGCGCGCACATCTCCTGCACCACGATCAGCGCGATCGTGATGGGAATCATGGTCCACAAGAGCGTGTAGCCGTACTGTGCGCCAGCCTGCGAGTAGGTGAAGATCCCACCCGAATCGTTGTCGACGTTGGCGGTAATAAATCCCGGCCCAAGCACGGCCAGGAACAACATGATCCGGATTCGCCAGCGCTTCCACATGCCTGAAGGTTCCATCGCACACCGGGAGAGCTTCAGGCCCGAGCCGAATCTTCCGGTCGCAAAACCGCAGCGACCCGTTCGCAACTCAGGGACTCAACGGCCCCGGTTCTGCTTTAAGGTGCATTTCTTGGGTACAAAGGAAAACCATAACAGGCTGCGGTGCGCGAGCGCGACCCGGACGATCGCATGCAGGGAATCATTCAGATCAGCGAAGAGCAAGAAGCTACCGGATCGCGATCCATCGCCGGATTTCCGACTTGTCGCAACTGCGTTGGTCCATCGTTCCGGCGACGGCGCTCGACTCAAACACGGTCTTCAACCGCTACCCGCTCACGGCGCAACACAAGCGAAATTCGCAGCGTCGGTCGTGTCGCCGGAACCCTTGTAGCGTGCGACCCTGGGGTACGCGCACAGTGGCCGCGTGAATGCAGCCTTCATCGATCCATTCGCGCCTGCAGCGTACTTCGTCGCGACCACGTCTTCATTCGGCGAGCCCTTTTCGACCCAGTTCTCGAGTGAATCGAAGAGGCCGTACTTCGGTCCCTTCACGGTCTCCTGGCCGAATTGCCCAAATGAGCTAGCTCCGGGCCCGCCACCACAGTGGTCCATCCCTGGAATCATGTAGAGCCGAACGAAGCTTGCCGCTTTCTCCTCGCCCAATGTCTGTTCCACGCTCTCGTAGTACGCAACCGAGTTGCCCGGCGAGATCGCAGGATCGTCCCAGCCGTGATAGAGAATCAGCTTGCCGCCGCGCGCCGCAAACCGGCTCAGATCGGGATCGGTCGAATCGAGGTTAGCGGCCTCTTTCTCGCGCGAGCCGCGTAGCAGTTCGTCCACTCTCGCTGTGAGCACATTCATCTTCGGATCGTCTGCCACCATGTACCGAAAGTAGTTCTGCACGAACTGCGAAGAGAGCGAAGACCCCGGATCTTCTCCGACAATCCACGCCTTCCAGCTTGTCTCATCCCCCATCGAGTAACCGGGAAACATGACCTTGCCCTGCTCGTCTTTGATTCCGCCATAGAGCGCCTTGACCGAATCGACTTGCGCCTGCGTCAGGCAGTCCGCCGAATCCTCACCCTTGCACAGCAGCACCTCCGGGCCGAAGTGGCACTTTGCGGGATCTCCGATAACCCCATCCTTCACTCCATCGAGCTCATCGCACGCGTCCAGCGCCGCTCGTTGCAATGCAGGCAGCTTTCGATCGGGAACGTACGCCGCCGGGTCGCCGAAGAGGCTTTGCATCGCGCTCGCCCCAGCCGCCAGCATCGTCGACCATGCATTCGCCGGCGCCCCGGCAAGAATCCCGTCGTAGTCCTCAGGAAATCGTTGCGCTTCCATCAGTGCTTCGCGGCCCCCATCCGAACAGGCGTCGAAGTACGCTTTGTCGGCAGGCTTGCCGTAGTAAGCATTCAGAATCTGTTTGGCCCGCTCCGCTGTCAGATGGATCGCGCGCCAACCGAAATCTTTCACCTTCTCCGGATGTCGGTAGGCCCAGGTAGCATCTGTTCCCTCCGCCTGGTGGCCGGCATCCGTACCCGCCACAGCAAACCCCCGTTTTAAATAACCAGCAAGTTGGCCGTAGTAGATCGACCCTGCGAAACCGCCGTTTCCGCCGCCTAGCAGGCGTCCGTTCCATCCTTGCGCGGGAAGCCACACCTCGAATCGAATCTTCGAGTCGCTGGTGGGATGAAACTCTCCGGCCACGCGGCAAAATGCGGGCAGATCGCGCATCGGCGCGCCCGCGTCGGCGAGGCCGAGGACACCCGATGTCACCGGCTCCGCGAGAGTGATCTTCGTATCCGGAAGCTGCAGGTTTTTGAGACTTGCACAATCGGCGCCAAACAACAGCGGCGAGGATGCGAAGAGCAGACACGCAACTCCACGTACGATCCGAGGCATAACTGACTCCTGATTTCGAGCCTTTATACCAGACCAGCCAGTAGAAAGAAGGGCGGGGATGCATTCGCACAGCCCGAAAGCTCCATCCCGCGCAGTCGCTTAGCCGATGACCCAGGGGTCGATGTGGAACTAGAATGGTTCGCCAGTTTGTAATTATCTTGGTACCTTGGTATATATGTACACATGTCGCCTGAAAAACACGATCGTCAGCCGATCGAAGTCGAGCGCGCGCAGACCGGCGTACGCATCGAGAAACGCCTCCTGAAGGTCCTCAAAGCGGTCGCAGAATTGAAAGACATGACCCTGGGCGATCTGCTCGAAGGCATTGTCCTGCATGCGTTCGAAGGCAAGGCTCCCTTCGGCCCGCAAACCCTCAAGGAAATCGAACAGTTCCGGTCTCTCTACGGCATGACGTTGAAAGCTTCCGACAGCCACAACCTGAAGGAGCGCCGCCGATGAGATCCCTGCTTCTTTTGGTTGCGCTTGCGGCCAGCGCGGCACCGGCTCTCGCCCAGGATGTGTCCACCCCAGAAAGAGCCGCAGCAAAGGAACAGCTCATGAGAACTCAATCCAGCTTCGACGTCGTCGTCCGCGCGCCTTACGCCGAGACTGCGCCGCTCTTCGGTCCGGAAGGCGAGCGTGCGTGGGCAGGCAAGCACTGGGACCCGCATTTCATCCACCCGCTGCCGGCGCATGACGAAGAGGATGCGGTGTTCACCATTCAACACGGGCCTTTCAACGCTGTTTGGGTCACGGCCCTCTACGACGTCGAAGGCCGCCATTTCAAATACGTCTACTTCCTCGACAACCTGCTCGTCACCACCATCGACGTTCGTTTCGAGATCATCGATGCAGCGTCGACCCGCGCGCGCGTCGTCTATACACGCACGGCTCTGCAACCCGAGGGGAACGAGCACGTGACCGCTTTCACCAGCCTCGACAAGACTGCCGGGCCGGAGTGGCAGCGCGCGATCGATGCCTGGCTCTCGAGCCGGCCCGTCGCCGCTCCGTAGACAACTTCGAACAAGTCGCCGCCTCGGCCCGCGCCCGGCTGCTATGCTGGTCCGGCCTTCGAGCAGAGCCGTGCTTTTCTCCTCTGCTCGCATCCGGAGGGGCAATGAACCCGACCAATCAGAACCTTCCCGCTCGGCGCCGCCTGCTCGGCAGTATGGCCTCCATCGCAGGGGCCGCCGCCCTCGGCATCGGCAGTGGCGGCGCTTCGGCACAAACCGCTTTGGCCGAAGGCGTACAAAACAGCGACGAGCTCTTCGCACCTGCGCGCCTGCGCGACTACAAAACCCGCCGCTCCTCGAGCTGGGATCGCACCGGCGGCAATGGCGATGCCGTCCCCGTCGATCCCGGCAAATCCGCCACACTCCTCGATATGACCGGCGCCGGCGTCGTCACGCATCTCTGGTTCACCATCAACTCACCCGACCCAATGCATCTGAAGAACCTCGTGCTGCGCGCTTGGTGGGACGGCGAGCCTTCTCCATCGATCGAGACGCCGATCGGCGACTTCTTTGGCCTGGGCCTCGGCGAGTACTACACCTGGCAGTCTTCGCTGGTTGCCGTCGCGCCCATGAAGGCCCTGAACGCCTATTTCAAGATGCCGTTTGCGAACGCCGCCCGCCTTACCGTCACCAACGAGGGCACTATCCGCACCGACGATCTTTACTTCGCCGTCGATTACGTCACCCTGCCGCAGCTGCCCGACAACCTCGGCCGCTTCCACGCGCAATATCGCCAGGCCGCCCCCTGCAAGGGCTGGACCGACAACTGGACCAACGAATACGCGCCTGACATCAATGGCAAGAAGAATCTCAACGGCG
>CAZPEZ010000089.1:0-18670 GCA_964585715.1 uncultured Occallatibacter sp. | reverse complement strand
GCTGCGGCGGGTGCGGGGGCCGATCTAGGGCGTTGTGGGCTGGACTCGGGATCGCTGCGCCGCGCACACAGGGGGCATTTGCATCGTTTGCGTCGGTTCCTGAATCAACCTACAATAGGAATATTGCAGGAAAGGTTTGTCTTCGACAGAGATGCCCAAAGAGAAAATTCATCCGAACTATGACGCAGTGCGCGTGATGTGCGCCTGCGGAAACAATTTTGAGACTCGTTCAACCCACAAGGGCGATATTCACGTGGAAATCTGCTCGGTGTGCCACCCGTTCTTTACGGGCAAGCAGAGGCTGGTCGATACGGCTGGGCGCGTGGAGCGGTTCCGCCGGAAGTATGCCAAGCCGGGCGAGGCAACTGTCGCGAAGTAAGAGCGCGAGCAGCTTACGGTTGAGTGGGCCTCCGCCGCGGCGGAGGCCCACGTTCGTCAGGGTGCAATCCCTAAGGCCGGTCGAACAAGGCAGGGTCGATTCGCAGATATGACGCGTCGAGGATTCACGGTGAAGAAGAGCTGGGACAATCCGCGGGAGCACGCGATGCCGGAGGGCGTGCGGGTTCCGGCAGAGGTGCGGATTGGCTCGGTGCTCGTGACGCCGGCGACTGTGTTGGCGCCGATGGCGGGTGTGACGGATACGGTGTTCCGGCGGTTTATCCGGCATGCGAGTTTGTTTTCGAGCGAGCCGTCGTCTATCGACGGAATTCAACGGATCTCCCAGGTCCCCAAGAGCGAGGGGCCTGGGGCACCCAACCACCCCACAGACGAAGACCTGTCCGTGGGGACCCCGGAGGACCGCAACCAGAGCGCGCTCGACGCGGCTATCACGAATGCACAGTCGGGGTGTGGGCTGCTGATGACGGAGTTCACGTCTGCCGATGGGCTGGCGCGGATGCGGGAGTCGAAGCGGCGGCGCTATCTGACGTTCTACGACGACGAGCATCCGATCGGCGCGCAGATTTTCGGGTCCAATCCCGAGACATTGGCGGAAGCGGCGCGGATTGTGCAGGATACGGGGTTTGACCTGATCGATTTGAACCTGGGCTGCCCGGCCAAGCGTGTGGTGGGGTGCAATGGCGGATCGGGGCTGCTGCGCGATCTGCCCAAGATTGGGGCGATCTTTCGGGAAGTGCGCAAGGCGGTGACGATTCCCTTCACCGTCAAGTTTCGGATGGGCTGGAACGATGAGCAGATCGTGTGCGTTGAGCTGGCCAGGATGGCTGAGGCCGAGGGACTGAACGGCGTCGCGCTTCATGCACGGACGCGGGAACAGGGTTATACGGGCCAGGCGCGCTGGGAATGGATTGCCGCGGTAAAGCAAGCGGTCAGGATTCCGGTGATCGGCAATGGGGATATCCGGACTCCGGAGGACGGAGCGGCGATGGTGGCCAAGACCGGCTGCGACGGGGTGATGATCGGGCGGGCTGCACCCGCGAACCCATGGATTTTCAGACAGATCGCGCAGTATACGGCAACCGGGAGCTATGATCGGCCGACCGCCGAGGATCGCTATCGGCTGATCCGGACGTATTTCCAGATGCTACTGGACGAGGCCGAAGCCAGCCAGACACTCCCCAGGGATGCACGGATGGGTGAGACGGCCGGCAAGATGAAGCAGTTCGCGTCCTGGTTCACCCATGGCGTGCCGGGCGGAGCGAAGCTGCGCGCCGCAATCTACCGGGCGCGGACCGGGGCCGAGGTCCTTGCCCAGGTGGACGAGTTCTTCCGGGCGCCGTCCGATGGCGCCGGAGAAGTCGAGCAGGAACAAGGATCAGGCGATACATCTGCCTATCCCGAGAGCGCTCTCGTCTGCGATTGAGGGCCCTTGCGCCAGCCTAGTAACCTGGCTCAAAAAATTCCCACAACTTATTGCACTGATTGGGTATGACTTTCGACTTTTGTGTCATTTCTCAGTGGATAGGTAACCACTATAGTGGTTCTACTGGTAATTGTGACGCGTGACCGATTTGGACCAAGAGACTCGTGTTTAGAGTCGCTGATTCAGATCGGTAAGAGTTCGACCCCGTACGACGGCTGACCGGGCAGCAAGGCAGCCAGAGGGAAAGTTGATTGCGTAGATTACTCCAGCCTCGGGGACGGCTCGGGCTGCCGCTTGGCGGCCTCGCATTGCTTTTGCTTGCGTCGCTCTCTTGTCTGGCCCAGCGCTACAGCTTCCGTGAATACACGCAGGGATTGGGAAACCTGAACATCGCTGGACTCGTGCAGGATCGCACCGGGTTTCTCTGGGTGGGGACACAAAACGGACTCTATCGATACGACGGGAGCCAGTTCCAGGGCTATGGAGAGGCGCAGGGACTGCCGGACCGGATGATTCAGACGCTTTTCGTCAGCCCGGACGGCACGCTTTGGGTTGCGAGCTCGACGAGCCTCTTCTTCCAGCAGAGGAACGGCAAGTTCGCCCAGATCGAACCCGCGAAGCCTGGGGACCAGTTCCTGCCACGCGGAGGAACGATCTTCGCGTCGAACAAGCCGAACGAGGTGGTTGCGGTTATCAAGAACGGCGCGATTCTTTTGCGCAAAACGAGCGAGGATCATTGGGTTGTGGAGCCGATGCACCTCGAGGGCAATAACATCGAGAGCGCGTTGTATGCCGCAGATGGCGCACTCTGGTATGGCTGCGACAGCGATCTATGCCGGCTGGCGGAGGGCAAGACGACGCGGATGCGTGCGAGCCTTGGTTTGCCGGAGGAGGAGTGGACGAATCTGCTCCTGGCGCGGAATGGGCAGATCTGGATTCGCGGCGACCTGCACACGGGTGAGATCGATCCCCGGACGCTTCGTTTCAAAGCGCACGATCTTCCGGGCTCGTCGGCATCGGAAGCCTATCCAGTGCTGGTGGAAGATGCGCAAGGCAGAATTCTGACGCCCCAGGGACCTTCTCTGGCCATGTGGGAGAAAGACCGCTGGAGGATGGTGACGGAGCGGAACGGACTCTCGCGTTTTGAGATTCAGGATTTGTTTGTCGACCGCGAAGGATCGGTCTGGATCAGCGTTGTGGGTCACGGACTGAAGCGCTGGGTCGGTCAGGATCGCTGGGAAGGCTATACGGCAGCCGATGGGCTGAGTGACGACCTGGTATGGGCGGCTCTGCGCGATCGGAAGGGCAGGTTGTGGGTCGGCACGGAGTCGGGAGTCGACCTGATTCCAGCGGGACAAACGACGCCTCGACCGTGGAGCCAGGCGGGAATTACGACGACACGCGCGGGAGGCCTGGCAGAGAGTGCGGATGGAGCGGTGTGGACGGGAAGCGCCGCGGGTGCGCTGGTGCGCATCGACGGGAATACCCTGCAGGCAACGAAGTGGAAACTGCCTGAGACCTTGAATGTCGGAATCGACGACCAGCAGAATGTCTGGGCGGCGACGACTAGCGGACTGTACGAGCTCAATGCCGACTGGAAGCACAACACGCCAGTGCGGGTAGACGACGCGGTTTTCGTCAACCCGCGGCAGCGATTCTCCGATCTCTGCTCGGACTTGTCGGGGCGTATCTGGGCCACCGCGGAACAAGGGCTCTTTGTCCATGACAGCAGCGGATGGCACAAGATCGATCTCGGATCGGCAGGAAGCAACTTCGATGTGATTGCGGTCGACCAGCAGGGATATGTGTGGGCCGCGGGAGCTTCGCAGGATCTAGCCCGGCTGAAGATTGAGGGCTTCCGGGTGACCGAGGCGAAGCACATTGGAAGGCCTCCGCTCTTGTCGCAGCAGGTGGTTTCGCTGATGGTGGATCACCGGGGATGGTTGTGGGTCGGACAGGACGCAGGCCTGAGCGTATTCGATGGCCGCAACTGGAGGAGCTACACACAGGACGACGGGCTTCTCTGGAATGACACCGACAGTTTTGCGCTCGCAGAGGACTCGGACCACTCGATCTGGATTGGAACCTCGGGCGGCCTGAGCCACCTGCTCACTCCGGAAAACGCTCCGGCGGGTACGCCCCAAGCGCCGGCGTTTTCAGAGGTGATCTATGGGTCGAAGGCGATCGGCAACGGATCGTCGGTGGACTGGGGTTCAAGCTCGCTTGAGATCTCGATGGCGTTGTTGTCGTTCAGGGGAACGCAAGATGCGGGAATTCGCTACAGGCTGGTCGGCAGCCAGTCATCGCAATGGGAAGAGACGCGCGATCTCGAAGTGAACTACGAACACCTCTCCCCGGGAAACTATGAGTTCCAAGTAGCGGAGGTCGACTCTACCGGGCACCTGATTTCGCCGACCGCAACGTATTCGTTCCACATCCTGCCCCTCTGGTGGCAACGGCGGGACTTGCAGATTACGCTCGCGCTGATGGCTCTCGCGATCCTGATCTTGACGTGGAGAAAGCGCGTGGGAGCGCTGGTGGAACAGAAGAAGCACCTGGAGACCGCGGTGAAGCTGCGCACGAGCGACCTGGAGAAAGAGAAGGGCGAGCTGATGCGCACGCGCGAGCAGATGCGGCACTATGCCGAGCACGACGATCTGACGGGATTGTGGAATCACCGCATCATTGTGGAGAGATTGCGCATCGAAGTAGATCGGTCGCGGCGCGAAGGGCTGCCGGTAAGTATTGTGCTGGCCGACCTGGACTACTTCAAGCGCATTAACGACACATTCGGCCACCCTGCCGGAGACCAGGTGCTGAAAGAGGCCAGTGCCATTTTCCAACGCATGGTACGCACGTACGACTGGGTAGGCCGCTATGGTGGCGAGGAGTTTCTGCTCATTCTGCCCGGCTCGGGTTTTGTGCACGCTCGGCAACGCGCAGACGAGCTGCGCATCGCCATCCAGGAAGCCTGCGTGAAGGATGGCGATACAGCGATCCCATTGACCGCGAGCTTTGGTGTGGCCTCGGGCTTCCCTGCCAGCCACGAAGAGCTGATTCGCGAAGCGGACGAAGCACTTTACAAAGCCAAGAACAGCGGGCGCAATCGCGTGGTGGCGATGGAGATCGACTCTCGCCGGAGCGCGATACCACGCGTCGGCTAGGCGTATCTCAGGGCAGCGGTAAACGCACGGTTGCGCGTGCTCCTTCGCCATCTTCCCGATTGACAAGACGAATCTCGCCGCCGTGAGCACGGGCGATTTGCTGCGCCAGAGCTAGACCAACTCCGCTGCCGGTGGGCTTGGTTGTATAGAACGGCACGAACAGGTTCTCGCTGTTGGCGATGCCGAGGCCGTTGTCTTCGACGGTGATCTCGACGACCGACTCCGCCAGTTGCCATCCGATGCAGACGGGATCTGAGCCGTTGGCGAGCGAAGCGTCGACGGCATTCTTGAGCAGATTGATGAGCATCTGCTCGAGCTGATCCGGATCGGCGTTCAGTGCAGCGGGTGGTCCGGGCTGCAGCTGAATGGGGACGCGCTGGTCGAGCAGGGCCACGCGCTCAATCAACGGCGCGAGCAGGACGTTCTTCAAGTGCGGCGGCGGCAGTTGCGCAAGGATGCGATACGACTGCACGAAACGGTGCAGCGAATCCGCGCGGCTTTCGACAACGCCCAGACCCCGGCGAAAATCGCGGACGGTATCGTCGTCGCCCTCGATGCGATCGGCACGGGCGAGCAGGCTGCCGGCGATGGATTTGATGGGAGCAAGCGAGTTGGAGAGTTCATGACCCAGGACGCGAATGAGGCGTTTCCACGCGGCCTGTTCCTCTTCGCGCAAAGGCTGGCTGACATCGGCGAGGAGGAGCAGAGTGTGGGGCGCACCATCCTGACGAAAGGCGGCTTTGCGCAGGAGCCAGCGATTGGGCTTGGTGCCGAAGGAGTGGATACTTTGATCGGGCGCGGCGAGCAGATTTTCGAGGCCAAGATCGCGCGCCGTGCGGCCGAACGCGCGTGAGTGAGGGATGCCCAGGAGTTGGACGCCGGCTTCGTTCACGAGTTGGAGCACGTTTTCGCGATCGAAGGCGTAGAGCGGCGAGTGCATGACCTCGAGAATGCGGGCGAGCAGGGCGGTGGCTTCGAGAGAACGGACGCGCTGGCGTTGAAGGAGGTCGGCGAGGGCGTTGATCTCGGCGGCCAATTCACCGAGGGCATCTTGGGTGCCTGCTCCGCGGGCACGAAAGGAATAGTCCGCTTCGCGCAGGGAGGAGACGACGTTGGAGAGCGTCTGCAGGGGACGGACCAAGCTCTCGATCATCGAAGTGGTAATGAAGAGCAGATAGATAACGAGGCAGCCGACGGCGAGGACAGCCGGCGCGAGAGAGACGTCGTGCTGGTAAAGAAGGATGCCAACAAAGATCAACGTGGGAAGCGCAAGGAACAGGCAATAGAGCCATGCCCGGCGCACTGCCGAGGCACGCCGTCTGCGCACGCGCCGATCATAGACCATACTTTTCGATGCGCCGGTAGAGCGCGGCGCGACTGAGCCCAAGAGCCTCAGAGGCCTGAGAGATGTTGCCGTCGCAGCGGCGCAGAACCTTGCGAATCAGGAGGGATTCGACCTCGTCGATGCTCATGTTGTCGAACGAAGGTGCGCTGGGCCTCGCGGAGGCGACAGCGAGATTGGCGGGCTCGATCTCTTCGCCGCGGCAGAGAAGAACGGCTCGCTCAACGGTGTGCTCAAGTTCGCGCACATTGCCCGGCCATGGATATTGCATCATCTGCTGCATGGCGGAGGGAGAAAACGCCGTGACCTGCTTACGGTAGCGATTGCGATTGCGTTCGAGAAAGTGGGTAGCGAGGACCGGAATGTCTTCGCGGCGCTCGCGCAATGGCGGCAGGTGAATTTCGACGGTATTGATGCGAAAGAGCAGATCGTCGCGAAAGTTGCCCGCAGCGGCTTCTTCATGGAGGAGAGCGTTGGTCGCGGAGAGGACGCGTACGTCGACGCGACGGGTTTGCGAGGAGCCGACGCGTTCAAGTTCGCCGGTTTCGAGAACGCGGAGCAGTTTTGCCTGCTGGCGGATGGGCACGTTGGCGATCTCGTCGAGAAAGAGAGTGCCGCCATTGGCGAGCTCGAAGCGGCCGACGCGGTCGGTGCGAGCGTCGGTGAATGCGCCTTTGACGTGGCCGAATATCTCGCTCTCGAAGGTGCCTTCAGGGAGGCCGCCCGCGTTGACGGCGACCAGGGGCATGCGCGCGCGGGGCGACGCGGCGTGGAGGAGTTTGGCGACGATCTCTTTGCCGGTGCCGTGTTCGCCGGTGATGAGGACATTGGCGTCCGACGGGCCGACCTGCGCGATGAGCTCGAGGACCGGGCGCATATTGGGAGCGGCGGCGATGAACTCCGGCATGCCTTCGGCGCGGAGCAACCGGTTTTCGAGTTCGAGCTGGCGAGCGCGGCGCAGGGCCTGATGCAGCTCGGCGTGGACGCGGATGATGGAGATGAGGCGCTCGTTCTCCCAGGGTTTCTGGATGAAGTCGCGCGCTCCGCGCTTGATGCTCTCGACGGCGAGATCGATGTTGCCCCAGGCGGTCATGACGATGACGGGGAGGCGCGGGTCGATCTCCTGCAGCCGCGCGAGGAGGTCGAGACCCTCCTGACCCGAGGTGGTGTCGCGCGTGTAGTTCAGATCGATGAGGAGGACATCGTAGTCGCTTTGGCCGAGGGCCTCGAGCAGCAGTTGAGGCGAGCGAACGGTGTCGACATGGATGCCCTGCGGCTGCAGCAGCAACTCGACTGCTTCGAGGATAGAGGGCTGGTCGTCAGCGACGAGAACGCGGATTCGAGCTTGCTTACGAAGGTCTGTCATGATTTTTGTGCGCTCTCACGCCTACGGTTTTATGTCCTCCAGCATTGTCTTGTGGTTGGCCCTAGTCCTTCGGTGATTCTACGGCGCGCGCGTGACAACGCCCGATTTCGCATCGTCGATGGAGACATCGGTGCGCTCCAGGGTTTCTCCGATGGCACGGTCGATATCCACTTTTTTCTTCTCGTAGTTGGTTTGAGCAACGTCGAGGGCGGACTCAGCCTGGGCGAGAGCGTTCTCAGCGATGAGCGTATCGACGCTGGATTTGGCGCCGAGCACCTGTTCCTGCTTGGTGATGTCGAAGGTTTTCTGCGCCAGATCGCGGGCCTTCAGCGCGGCGTCGACACTGGCTTGCGCTTGCTCAAGGGCAAATTTCGAGTCCCGGACATCGAAGAGAATGTTCTTCTTTTCCTGCTCGTAGGCGATCTGGCTTTGTCGGAACGCGAGGACAGCGCGGAACTGATCGGCCTTGGCCTGGCGGTTGCGAATCGTGATGTTGAGAGTGAAGCCGACCTGGTATTCGGGCGCTGAGTAGTTGAAGGCATCCTTCAGGACACCAGGGGTGTCGCTGGGAAGGGTGCTGGAGCAGTAGCCAGGGCCCTCGTTTTGGTTGCAATTCGGGTTCAGCGGACCGCCGAGCCCGGTTCCGCTAAACGCGCCGTAGGCGTTGAGCGAAGGCAACAAGGAGTTATTGATGGCTTTCAGATTCTCCCGAGCGATTTGCATGCCGATCTCGTCCTGGGCAACGTCGGGGCGATTTTTTTCGGCCTCGGCAATGAGATCAGCGATGGACTTGGATTCGTTTGGATCCGACGCGCCTTTGGTATCCAAGGGCACCACAGGCATTTCGTCGATGGCCGGATCATCGGCCTTGGTGAGCGCGTTCTTCAGGTTCAATTCAGCGGCTCGCAGATTCGCTGCCGAGACGGTGAGATTGCCCTCGGCGGCGGCCACGGCGGACTGATCGGTCATGACCTGCATCTCAGGAATGGCCTGAAGCTGAAGCTGCTTCTGATCGTCTCGGAGGGTCTGATTGGCGAAGCCGAGTGCACGCTCCTTAATCTGTTCGTCCTCGTATGCATTCACCAGATCCCAATAGATGTCCTCGACTCCGGTTACCGTAGCAATGACCTGTGCCTTGAAAGCGTAGTCAGTGATCTGGAGGTTCCTCTTTGCGATGCGAATATATCTCTCGTTCGTGCCGAAACCGAAACCGGCCAGCAGGGGCTGGGTGACCACAGCCTGCCAGAACAGCTGAATTTGCGGGTCCACGATGTTGAGCGGGCTGTTCGACGTTTGACGCAGCCCATTGATGGCCCACTGAATACCTGTACCGGTGGGAAAATATTCCGTGAACTGCGTGGTGTAGCCGATCGTGTTGTTCTCGAGAAGAGGAACGCCGACAAGAACCGTATTCAGTTCCTGGGTTTTGGTGTGATCGACATAACCTTTGACCGTGAGTATGGGGTCAAAGGGATTCACAAAGGTGCCCTCACCCAGGGTGGATGTCACCAGACCACCGGCGCCGGCTGCCCCGGCTCCGGAGGAAGATACTCCCCCGCCGCCGGCAAGCCCGGACCCTGAGGACGCGCCCTGCGGGCTTGTAACGCTGGTGTTGACGCCGAGGGCCGAGTAACCAGCCTTGGTGCGAGCGAGATCGGTGAGTGCTGTGGGCAGGTTGTAGCGGAACGATGCCAAGTCGAGGTTGTCCTCAATGGCGAGCGCGATCGCGTCCCGCAAAGAAATGTAGAGTTTGCCATCGCGAATGAGATTCTGCAGGCGCGGCGAATTGGAGAGATCAAGCTGAGGTACGGTACTTGGCCTGTACGGTGCGAGCGGATTTCGTGAATGCGGCAGCGGCACGTAAAACACATGTTGCGGATCGATCGCCTGCTGTTGTTGCTGCTGCATGGTTTGCGCCAGGGAGGGCGACGTTGCTGAGCCACTCGTTGGTGCTGGCGCTTCGGGGGCGGGCTGCGTTGTCTGCGCATCTGCGGGCGTGGTTTGCGATTGCGCGGGCGCGATGGCGAGGGCTATGTTCGCCTGCAAGAGAAGAATTGCGGCAACCGATTGGGCACGCGTGCCAAAAGAAGAAGCGGTCATTGAGAGTTTCCCCTGGGGACGGTTCACTGTGCGGCGACCTCCGCTGAGGTCTGCAGCGCTTCGTCGCGCGTGAGCCACCCGTCGCGCAGCTCGAGGATGCGCGATCCGTAGCGCGCGTTCTCTTCAGAGTGCGTGACTTGAACGATCGTTGTGCCTTGGCGATTGAGCTCGCGAAACAGTTCCATGATTTCGCGGGCCTGCGTGGAGTGGAGATTGCCGGTGGGTTCATCGGCAAGAAGCAGCGAGGGTGCGTGGACGACGGCACGCGCGATGCCGACTAGCTGTTGCTGGCCACCGGAGAGCTGATTGGGGAACAGGTCCTTCTTGGCGACGATCTGAAAACGATCGAGGATATCGGCGACCATGCCGGCGCGCTCCTTCGACGGCAGATTCTTGTAGGACAGCGGCAGGTCGATGTTTTCGGCGACGGTGAGGTCGTCGAGCAGGTGATAGCTCTGGAAGACCATGCCGATACGCTGGCGGGCGAGGTCGGCGCGCTGCTTGCGGTTGAGTTTGTGGGCAGGTGTTTCGCCGAACCAATACTCGCCGAGCCAGCCATCGTCGAGGAGCGCGAGCACGTTCAGGAGCGAGGACTTCCCTGCTCCAGAGGGGCCCATGATGGTGACGAATTCGCCTTCTTTGATGGTGAGGGTGACGCGGCGCAGCACCCAGGTTTCGGTGTGGCCGGTGCGATAACTGCGTTCAACGTTTTTTAGGTCGATCATAATTCCAGCTCCGATCTCAATTCCTGACTCTTCAAATTATTCCGTACGAAGGGCACGCATGGGCTCGACGGCGGCGGCTCTGCGCGCGGGGACATAGGAGGCGATCATGGCAGCCACAAACAAGATGGCGGCCACCGAGAAGAAGGCCGTAAGGTCGATTGAGCCCACGTTGTAGAGTGTGGTCTTCATGGCACGGCCCACAAAGTAGGCGCCACCGAGTCCCAGGACCATGCCTATGCCCGCAAGGATGGCGCCCTCGCGCAGCACCATGCGCACAACCCGATCACGACTAGCGCCAAGGGCCATGCGCAGGCCGATCTCGTGTTCGCGCTGGCCTACGGCAAAGGCCATGACGCCATAGATGCCAATGGCTGCGAGCACCAGGGCAATGATGGCAAAGCTCGCATAGAGGACCAGGGAGAAGCGATCACCCGAGAGGTCTTCGTCGCGAATTTGCTCGAGAGTCCGAACATCGGCAAGGGCCACGGTGGGATCGACGGAATGAACCGCAGCGGCGATCGTCTTGGTCATCGCCTCAGGGTCGAGGGCGGTACGTACGCCCACTTCGATGAAGGGCCAAGGGCTCTGGGAGAACGGAATCAGTATTTCCTCGCGCTGCCGCTCGAACCCTCCTCCGCGGACGTCGTGGTAGACGCCGACGATCACCCAAGGTTGTTCGGGACCCAACTTCTGCACACCGGGAATGAGTTGCTCCACATTGAGAACCTGGCCGATGGGATCCTTGCCGGGCATCCAGTGCTGAACGAGTTTTTCATTTACAACCGCTACGTGGAGGTTGCCGGCATTGTCATCCTCAGTAAAGAAGCGTCCCTTCACGAGGTGAACACCGAAGGTCTTGAAGTAGTCGGGCGTAACCATGCCAAATCCGGCGGTGGGACGCTGCGATCGATCCGCCGATTGCTGCTCACCCGAGATGGTGAAAGGCATGCCGAAGCCCGCGCCCTCGAGCGGCAACCCGGTCGACCCTGAGGCGCTTTCGACGCCGGTAGTGGCCTCGATGCTGCGCACGATGCGCTGGTAGTAGCCGACGATCTGATCGCCGGTGAAGTTCATCCCTTTGTTCATGGGCAAGGCAAAGGTCAGGATGTGGTCGGTCTGCACGCCAAGATCGACATGGGCGAGATTCCAGAAGCTGTGCATGGCGAGGCCTGCTCCGGCGAGGAGAGCGAGGGCAAGCGTGAACTCGCCGACGACCAATGCCTGGCGGAGACGATGGCGCATCTTTCCTGATCCTGAGCGGCCACCCTCCTTCAGGGTCTCGGCGGGATCAAGTCGCGAGGCGTACCAGGCAGGAGCGCAACCGAAGAGAAGTCCGGAGAGTGTGGTGGCAGCGAGGGTCGCGGCCAGGACAGGCAAGTTAAGAGCCAGGTCGGCTTCACTGGGGAGCGTGTCGCGGGGCATGGCCGCGATGAATCCACGCAGCATGGCGTAGCCGAGACCGACGCCGACAGCTCCGCCCAAGAAGGCCAGGGCGAGGCTTTCGGTGACGAATTGAAAAAAAACGTTGCTCCGCGAGGCACCCAGGGCAGATCGAACGGCAATTTCGCGCTGACGGGCGGTGCCCTTGGCAAGCAGAAGATTGGCAACGTTCACGCAGGCAATCAGGAGGACGCATCCCACGGCACCGAGCAGAAGCCAGAGCGTGAGCTTGACGTTGTCGCCCATGAAGTCGTTCTTAAGAGGATGAACAATTGCGCCCCAACCGTTGTTGGAGCGCGGATACGCCTGAGCAATGTGGGTCGTGACCGCATCCATGTCGGCCTGAGCCTGCTGGAGGGTAACGCCGGGCTTGAGCCGGCCCATGACAAGGATCCAGTGAAAGTCATGATTCTTTTGTTCGGGCTTGAATGTAAGAGGCACGATCAGATCCTGATTGAGCCGGTCGGCCTGGCCGCCCGCGAGTACACCGACGATTGTGTAGGGCTTCTGGTCGAGTGTGATCTGCTTGCCGACAATGTTGGGATCGGCGCCAAGACGTTTCCACAATTTGTTCATGAGGATAACGACGTGGTCCTTGCCGTCAATATCCTCTCCGGGGAGAAAGTCGCGCCCGAGGGCGAAGCGATTGCCGAGCATGTTGTACATGCCCGGCGTGATCTGCTGGCCCCGCACCATCTCCGGGGCTTCTTTGCCTGCCATGTTGAATGAGGTTCCCGTAAAGGCCTTGAGCGCCTGGAAGGAGTGGTTCTGCTGCTGCCAATCGAGGAAGTCGCCGGCCGAGACGCCATTGCGGAAGCCCTGAATTTTGGACCAGACCATGACGAGCTGGTCGGGGTTGGGATAAGGCATCGGAGCAATCAGCGTCGCGTAAACTACCGTGTAGATGGCCGTGGTGGCGCCGATGCCGAGCGCGAGGGTGAGCACGGCAGCGATGGTAAAGACCGGCGCTTTGCGCAATTGGCGCAGCGTGTAGAGCAGGTTCCGTAGGATCGTGGCCATCCCTTTTCTCCTCTCTCCTTACTCGGTGCGTAGGGCTTGCATGGGTTCAACTGAAGCGGCTCGACGCGCAGGAGCAAGTCCTGAGGCAAACACTGTGAGGACGAGCAGCAGCGCAGCGGCGCAATAACTGATGGGGTCGAATGGGGCGACGCCAAAGAGCATCGAGCGCAGGAACTTCACGGCTCCGATCGAACCGAGACCGCCCGCGATCAGCCCGATGAGAACAACACTCGAGGCGCCGCGCAGAACGAGGGCGAAGATCCGTTCGCGCGATGAACCCAACGCCATGCGCAGAGCGAATTCGCGATGGCGTTCGAGGACCGAGTACGCCATGACGGCGTAGAGGCCGATCATGGCTACCAGCACGCTGCAAAGGGCATAGACGCCGAGCAACTCGGCGGGAGCGCGTGAGCCCTGGTACTGGACATCCGTGATCTCTTCGAGGGTGCGAACCGCTTCAAGAGGCAGGGATGGATCGAGGACATGAACGGCTTGGCGCAATTGAGGAGCGACGGCGGTTGCCGTGGTACGCGAGCGAACCGCGACGATCGCATATCCATAGCCCAAGGTGCCCTGTGCCAGGGGAAGATAAACGACCGGAGACGGCGGGTCGGTATCGGCGGGGTTGTGGTAGGCATAGTTCGTAACGATGCCGACGATGCGGCGAGGGCGTTTGTCTACGATGACACTCGCGCCGATGGCAGTGGCTTTCGGCCAGTAACGCTGAGCCATGGCCTCGTTGACGATGGCGACGTCGGGTGCAGTGCTGTTGTCGTGAACATCGAAGTCGCGCCCCTGCTGCATGCGAATGCGCATGGTGCGGAAGAAGTCGGGACCGTCGAGGTCGGTGACCACAGACATCGCTTCATCCTTCGCTGGAACGTATCCGGGAATACTGAAGTCCTGGGTGTTGCCTGAGCCCCAATCGCCGAGCGGGAGGTGGGTGGTGAGGGTCGCGGAGACGACACCGGGGGGAGTGCGCAGACGGTCGAGAAGCGCGGCGTGAAAGGCGATGGTCCGCTGTTCGTTGTAGCCGGAGCGGGAGAGATCGACCATGGCGGTGAGGGTATTGGTTCGGTCGAAGCCAGTATCCCGTTGGAGGATGGCGAACGCGGAACGGGTGAGCAGGCCGCAGCAGACGAGAACGATGAAGCAGATGGCGAGTTGAAGGCCAAGGAGGATACGCTGACCGATGCGGCCCCCGGAGCGTCCGGCGATTGCCGCGCCGCCAGCACTCAGAGCCTCCCGCTGCGAGACGCGCAGCGACTGACGCATGGGATACATGCCACAGAGAAGAGTAACCGCGATGGCAAGCGCGGCGACGAAGAGCAGAATGCTCGGGTCGGTGCGGAGATTGAAGACCAGCGGGAAGCCGAAATCGGGCATCAAGATATAGAGGGTGCGGGAAAGCGCAGTGCTTGCGCCCCAGCCCGCCAGTGCTCCGGCAAGCGCGAGCAGCCCTGTCTCGATAAGCACCTGGGTGACGATGCGTGCCGGCTTTGCGCCAAGAGCGGTACGAATAGCGATTTCGCGACGGCGCCGCGCCGAGTGCTGAGCCAACAGCGAAGCGATGTTGATGCAGACGAGGATCATGAGCAGCACCGAGGCGCCAAGAAGCACCGGAAGCTGCTCACCGATACCACTAAAGACGCCGCGCTCAAAGTGCGAGGAGTCACGCAGGTTCAGATCCCAGCCCGTGGACCGGCCATCGTTTTGCTGAGCGCCAAAAGCGCGAGCCAGGGTGTGGAGTTCTGCAGCCGCGGCGGAGTTCTGAATGCCGGGACGCTGGCGAACAACCGCTTGCAATCCGTAGTGGGCCAGCGGGTCCGGGGGAGCATCCTCGGAGAGATCGCGCAACGAAGAGAGAGGAATCCAGGCACCTTCCGCAATGCCGCCAAAGATGCCGGCAAACCCGGCGGGGGCCACGCCGACGATGGTGAACGCGTGCCGATTGACGGAGACAGTGCGGCCGACGATGTTGGGGTCGGCGTCAAAACGTTGGCGCCAGAGCCCGTCGGAAAGGACGATTTCGTCTTGCGCGCCATAGGCACGATCATCGGCGCCGGCATCGAATGCCCGACCGATATGCGGCTGGACGCCGAGCACCTCAAAATAGTTCGAGGAGACTGTGCCTGCGGGGATCGCGACCGGCTGCGCATCGGCTCGATTCAGATTGAGGGTTGTGAGGGCGAGCGCGGCGGCATCGCTGAATGAGCGCGCGTGCCGGCGGACAAACTGGTACTGGTCGTAATCGATCGAATAGCCCTGGTTGCCGAGCACGGTGGCGTCGATGAAGCGTAAGCTGCGCGCGTCGCTCACTTGCGGCCATGGGTTGAACAGAACTGCGTTGGTCCAGGTGGCGACGGTGGTGAGTGCGCCTATGCCAAGAGCCAATGTGAGCACCGCACTGAAGGTGAAGCCCGGCGCTTTGCGCAGCTGGCGCAGTGCGAAGCGAGTGTCGTGAAACAGTGCGGTCATCACAATTCCTCCTTTACTCGGTGCGCAGTGCCTGCATGGGTTCGATGGATGCGGCGCGGCGCGCGGGAACGATGGCCGCGGCAGCAGCGCAGAGAGCGAGCGCAAGCGGTGCGGCGGTGAGGGCCAAGGGGTCAAAGCTGCTCACTCCATATAGGAGGCTCTTCATGAGGTAGCCGGCGTAAAGCGATGCGGGAATGCCGAGCAGCAGACCGATCAGGATTTGCCCGAGAGCACCGCGCAGAACCAGCGACACGACGGAGTTGCGTGTGGCGCCGAGGGCCATGCGGATGCCGATCTCGCTGGTACGGCGAGCGACGAAGTAGGACATGACGCCGTAGAGGCCAACGCAGGCAAGAATGAGGGCCAGAATTCCAAAGAGGGTGCTGAGACGCGCGACAAGGCGCTCCTGATCGAAGTTGCCGGCGACCTGGTCAGAGAACGAACGCAGGTCGGTGACGCTGAGGTTGGGATCGATGGCCGCGAGCGTCCTCCGCATCAGGGCGTCGACATTGGAAGGAGGCACGACGAAGTCGATGATCAGGGCGTTCATGTTCATCGACTCCACCTCGGTGCTGATCATTTCGGGTTCTGTGTAGCCGGCGAATTGCTGGGCAAGAGGGCGAAGATAGACCGGATGCACCTCTTCGCGGGGATTATTCATTTTGAAATCGCGGAAGACGCCGACGATTTGCCATGCGCCCGAGTACTTTGGGAGATCGATGCCGAAGCGCTGGCCGATGGGATCCTGTTTGGGATAGAAGCGATGGACGAAGGTCTGATTGACAAGAACCACCTGCGGAGAAGAGGCCGTGTCCTGGTCAGTAAAGCTACGGCCGCGCACGATGGGGACGCCGAGGGAGTCTAGGTAGTGGGTGCCGACGCGGACCCATGTCGAGCCACATTTGTCACCGGGCTTTGGCGCTGGATGGCCCTGCTGGATCACACATTCACCCCAGTTGTCGCCTTCGAGCGGGCTATACGTCGCTAGGCTTACGCTACGAACGCCCGGCAAATTGGAAAAGCGATCTTCGATTCTGTGGTAGAGAGCGGGGAGACGATCAGAGGTATAGCCCGCGCCGTCGGGGTCGAGGTGCAGGACATAGCGGTTATGGGTGTCGATGCCGAAGTTCTGATTCTCAAGCTGAAACAGGCTGCGGGTCATGAGGATGGCTCCGCAGAGCAGCACGATGGACAATGCGGCCTGAAAGACGACCAGAGCACGTTGTGGAAGCGATGCGCTATCACGCGTGGAGCGGTTGACGCCACGCAATGCTTCGGCTGGTTGTGCGTGCGACGAAAGCCACGCGGGGCCCGCACCGAACAAGATGCCCGTGACGAGAGAGACGAGAAACGCGAACCCGAGAACGGTGAGGGAGGGATTGGCGTCGATGGGCATATTGTGCGCGTCAGGGAACGCGACAGCGAGGATGCTGCGGCATCCGAGATAGGCCACGCCGAGTCCGGCCAGGCCACCGAGGCAACTGAGGAGCACGCTCTCGACAAGGATCTGCCGGATGAGATCGCGGCGGGCAGCGCCGAGAGCCATGCGCACTGAGATCTCACTGCGCCGCGCGGTGGCACGGGCCAACATGAGATTGGCGATATTGGCGCAAGCGATGAGCAACACGATCGACGAGAGGATCATGAGCATCGTGAGACCTTTGCCGGAGTATTCCTGGAGGTTTTGAATTCCGCCGCCGCCGCGCGTCAGAACGACGTGCATCTTGGGGATGATCGTACCGCCGCCATTTTCAAGGAGGAGTGTGCGTGTCTTGAGCCACTGGCGCAGAGTCGCGGTGATTCTGGATTGGAGAGCGGGGATGCTTTGACCGGGGCGCACGCGACCCACGAGATAGAGCCAATGCGAGTCGCCATGATGCAGGATGGAGGACGGTCCGTGCAGATAAGGCTCGGTCTGAATCGGCACCCAGAGGTCGGGAGCAGTGTCCGCAACGCGATCGCCAAAGAAGCCCGGGGGAGCGATGCCGATGACCGTGAAGGGGTGAGTCTGGATGAAGATGGTGGAGCCGACGATGGAGGGATCACCGGCATACTCACCCTTCCATGCCTGGTAACTGAGAACCACGGTGGGCGTGGCGGAGGGTGTGTCGTCGGAATCGGAAAAGACGCGGCCGGACCATGGGCCAATGCCGAAGGTGGAGAAGTAGTTGCCGGAAACGAACTCCGCGTGCAGGGATTTGGGCACCGCGTTGCCGCGGCGGACGGCCCATTGCCACTGGCCAGCCTCCATCGCGGCGAGTTGTTCGAAGTCGGGCGTCTGGGCGCGCAGGTATTGATAGAGGTCGGTGGAGAAGATGGTGAAATCGCCGGTGTCGCCTGCGTTGCCGGGGAAGCCTCCTTCGACGCAGCAATCGTCGTTGTCACCGATGCGCCAGAGTTGCGCGGGATTGGCGACGGGGAGTGTACGCAGGAGAATACCGTGCACCAGGGTGAAGATCGCCGTATTCGCGCCGATGCCGAGGGCAAGGGTGACAATCGCAGTGAAGGTGAATCCCGGCGCCTTGCGCAGTTGGCGCAGTGCGTAACGAACGTCCTTCAAGAGGTTAGTCATCCTTTCACTCCTCTACTCGGTGCGCAGTGCACGCATGGGGTCGATGGACGCGGCGCGCACGGCCGGAATGAGGGAGGCCAGCAAACCGGCGAGCATGAGGCACAGAGCCAAGAGCAGGAAGCTGCCGACCTCCTTCTGCGTGTCGAAGTAAATGACCATGCCGATGATCTTGCGGGCAAAAACGGTAAGGACAAGGCCTGCGGCGACGCCAGCACCGACCATCCAGGCGACGCGGCGCAGGATCATGGCAAGAATGCGGTCGCGCGAGGCGCCCAAGGCCATGCGCACGCCGATGTCGCGCGTGGAGAGTTCGACCTCATGACTGACGAGACCGTAGAGGCCGACGAGGGCCAGCACCAAAGCGAGAACGGCAAAGATGCCGAAGAGCCAGCCTTCCATGCGATCGAAGACGAGCTCGTCGGCGATGACATCGGTCATGGTGCGCGGATCGGCGAGCGGAACCGTCGGATCGACTTCACGGAGCGCATTGGTAAGCGCGGGAATGAGCGGTTTCGGGTCACCGTCGGTGCGCACAACCAGCACCATCGTTGACATAGTCAAGGCACGGTCTTTGAGAGGAATCTCATCGATGAGATAATCCATCTCGGCCAATGCCGGCTGGCGCAGATCCTGACGAACGC